>NZ_JBJDNI010000008.1:194378-196762 GCF_044900545.1 Scandinavium sp. NPDC088450
GAAGATGCCCCTTCGAAGACCAGAGTGTTGAGGTCAGTACTGCTGCTGTCGGAAATGGAATCCTGACCGTGCCCGGAGCGGAAAAGATAGGTGTCGTTGCCGGTGCCACCACGGAGGGTATCGTTGCCGGCACCACCGTCGAGGGTGTCGTTGCCGGTGCCGCCACTGAGGGAGTCATTGCCGGTGCCGCCGTCGAGGGTATCGTTGCCGGCGTCGCCACTGAGGGAGTCATTGCCGGTGCCACCATCGAGGATATCGTTACCGGTGCCGCCACTGAGGGAGTCATTGCCGGCGTAACCGTGCAGAGTGTCGTCATTGTCCAAGCCGCTGAGCGATTCTGAGTTATCAGAGCCGTAGACGGGGAAGCCCATAGCGGCGAGGTCGTCCATGGAGAGGGTTTTGTCATCAAAGACGATACTGAAGCGGCGGTAAGAGGAACTGCTGAAATAGTTGTTCAGGGTGACGGAGTCATTCTCAGATATCTTAATTAACAAACTATTATCAGACTTTATTATCTCTACTTCAGAAGAAGACAAATCATTGATAACTAATGCATTACTGTAGATATTATCGCTTATTTTATCATTAATTATAATATCTCCGGAATCTTTTTGAATAAAATAGGCTGTATTGCAATTATCACGGGCGTTAATAGTGCTATTTTTACTTTCTGGATTTATAACTAATAGTTCCGGAACTCCCAATTCCTGAGCAACCCCCTCCATATCTGGTATGTACATTAATACAGTGAAGAAAACATTTCGGGCAATCAAACTTCTTCCGAAGTCAGTTTTTTCCATTGACCTCATCAGAACTTCAAAAGCGGATGTATCAAGTGTTACCTCATTATTTTCCTTATCATAGGTAAATGTTAGTGTTGAAAACTCAATAGCAAATTCACTCTGGCTTAATAGTTGTGCCGAAACGTATTTTTCAAAGTCTTTTAATTGAGATTGAAGCTCTTTGTATGCATCAGATCCTGGAGTTGAAGAGCCATGCTGATTAAAGTCGCCACCTGTAATATTATTCATGAAACTGGTAACTTTATCGCGATCTGTGGCCCCCTGAGCATTGGTCCATGTAAAAACAATTTTTTCAATAAGCCCATCATTGATATGAGACAGTGGGTTGGCTATATACTCCTTAACGAGAGAAGCTAAGTCAGCATTATTATTCATTGCCTCATGGAGCGAAGTGACATTTCCCATTCCTGCAATATTAGGCAGGGCTAATATCTCCTTTTGGATGTCATCTTGCGGTATGTGGTACGTGTTTTGCTGATTGACATCAAACCATACATCAGTAGAAATAATACTTTCGCCATTATCCATGATGACTTCTGATATTTGCGTATGTTTATTATTGTTATCATCAATAAAGTTTGAATTTTGATACTGATACTTTATTGTGGCGATTTTTGCATCGGTTAGTGTAATTAACTCACCTGCATCGGTGTAACCGTTGCTATTTTTATCCTGCCATAATAAAAGCTCATTCCAGGACGAATCTTCTGAGTTGATGACCCCATCACTGTTGCTATCGAGATCTTTTAATGCTTCATATCCATTACTGGCATATTTTCCATTAGAAGTAAAAGTGTTATTTCCGAAAAGCTCAGAACCAGAATCAATAATACCGTTGCCATTTATATCTCTGGCCAGTAAAGCGTCATCACTATGCACCCAACTGCTTCGCTCAACAAATGAATTATTATCATGATCGAAATAGACACCTTCTGCACGAGAGATGGTTTCTATCCCATCGCCGTCAAGATCGATGATGATTGGTGAAGACATCTTTTCTGCATCGTCAGAGGATGGGCCTTTATTTTTATCCAAATACTTCATCGCATTGGCAAAAGCATTTAGTGGGCCAATAATTATACCTCCTGGATCTATCCCATTTCTTGCGAGAATATCCTGAAATCTTGGATTCATATTCGTAGGAAAATGAGGTATATTACTGACTGGCATGACAATAATCTCATTGTCAATTGCGCTACTAATAATATCACCAGCGAATACTGCTGCTATAGCTGCTATAGCTTTTACTGGTGGGGGAAGATTCGATAACAAGATTGCGGGTAGCAGAGATTCAGCAAGAACTCCTACAGCATCAGCAAACTGGCCGGCGACAACATCATTGATTTCACCTGCAGCAAGTTTATCAACAATATCCATCGCATTGAATCCATCCTGTATGGGACCGATTATATCCGATGTAGTTGAAGCTATTTCATTCCCAATAGCTTTGCCTATACTAATTGCATCAGCTAAAGCGTCCGCCAAGCGGTAATCCCCCCATTTTTAACGGAGGCAATAAGTAGAATCAGGTCATGCGTTGAATATGCTGCATCGGCGTGTAGCCATTTAACGCCATATTCG
>NZ_JBJDNI010000009.1:0-183544 GCF_044900545.1 Scandinavium sp. NPDC088450
ATTGGTAGCCTGGCAACGCTGCTCTGGCTGCATGTCCTTTCACAGAAGAACATGACCATCACCTGGGGATACTATTTCCGCACCGGGATCGTCATGACTCTGCCTGTGCTGTTTGTAACGCTGGCCGCGCTGGCGCTACGTCTCTCTTTCACTTTGTAATGAGATACTGATATGAGCAACATCACCATTTATCACAACCCAGCCTGCGGCACGTCGCGTAACACGCTGGAGATGATCCGGAACAGCGGTATCGAGCCTACCGTTATTCTTTACCTTGAGACTCCACCTTCACGCGATGAGCTGGTCAAACTCATTGCGGATATGGGCATTTCCGTCCGTGCTTTGCTGCGTAAGAACGTCGAGCCGTATGAGGAACTGGGTCTTGCAGAAGATAAATTTACTGACGACCAGCTCATCGACTTTATGCTGCAGCATCCGATTCTGATTAACCGTCCGATCGTAGTGACGCCATTGGGAACTAAACTTTGCCGTCCTTCGGAGGTTGTTCTGGATATCCTTCCAGATGCCCAGAAAGCGGCTTTCACCAAGGAAGATGGTGAAAAAGTCGTTGATGATGCAGGTAAAAGACTGAAATAAAGATGAAGGGGGCATTTGCCCCCTTTATTATTACTTAGCCATTTCTTCCAGCAGGTCAATACCAACCGGCTCTTCGCTCTGTAGCGCTGTTAATGCAATACGCTTTGCGTACTGCTCTTCCACATCAGAGATGAGAGGCAGCTCGCGGTTCGCCCTGGTCTTCAGGAAAGGCGAAGACGGTTGAGCAGCTGCCAGGCTGTTATTAACAACCCATGCCCACGGCTCGATGCCAGCTCGACGCAGATCCTGCTGCAGGTTAGCTGCTTCCAGTACAGGTGTCGTTTCGGCAAGCGTCACGATAATCACCTTCGTCTTCTCCGGGTCCTGCAACTGCATCATTGGCGTCATCACATGGTCATGTGTTTGCCCCATCTGGCGCACCATTTCCCGGTGGTAAGCTCCTGTTGCATCCAGTAGCAGAAGCGTGTGACCCGTTGGCGCGGTGTCCATAATGACAAAATGGTCGTCTGCCTCTTTGATGATCCGCGAGAATGCCTGGAAGACGGCGATCTCTTCAGTACATGGTGAGCGGAGATCTTCCTCCAGCACCGCCAGTCCTTCAGCGTCTAACCCTTTACCCTGATTTTCCAGTACAAAACGGCGATAACGCTCTGTCTCCACCTTTGGGTCAATACGGCTGACCTGAAGATTGGGCAGCGAGCCATCCAGCGTATAAGACAGATGTGCTGCCGGATCGGATGTGGTCAGGTGGACTTTGTGGCCACGTTTCGCCAGCGATACCGCGACTGATGACGCAACGGTCGTTTTTCCCACTCCGCCTTTACCCATCGTCATGACCAGCCCCTTGCCTGTCTGGCTGAGTTCATCCACCAATGAGGATAATTTCGGCAAATCCAGAGCATTCAGCGCGGTAGCAGAGAGTGCCGGTGCAGCTTTGCTCTCTGTAAATAATTCCCTCAGGGCTTTCAGACCGACCAGATTAAATGGCTTCAGATACAGTTGCGAACGGGGAAGATTAGCCAGATTATCAGGCATTGCCTGTAATGCTTTTTCTTCCCGGGCCAGAATACTTTGCGCTAGTGGGTCATCCTCACCTGCAAACGGCGGCAGCACACCATTGATGGCAAGGTGCTGATGCTGCAAACCGATAGCAAACAGCTCATCGTGCGTATGAGAAACCTCTTTCAGTGTTGAAGCCTGGGCTCGGGCAACCAGCACTAAGCGTGTGAGAGCTGCATCAGACAGCGCTTTAACCGCATCCGAATACTGGTGCTGTTGTTTCTCAAGCCCAACCAGAGGCCCGAGGTTAGCGGCGGCATCAGGATTCGCTTCCAGGTAACCGCTCCAGGCTCCCGGCAATTCAAGCATGCGGATGGTGTGACCGGTTGGCGCGGTATCAAATACGATATGGTCATATTTTTCCCGTAGCTCATGGTTGGTCAGCAGACCGGTAAACTCATCGAACGCGGCGATTTCCGTGGTGCATGAGCCAGAGAGCTGCTCTTCAATGCTGCTGACCACATCGGCTGGCATCAACCCGCGAACAGGGTCGAGCACACGGTCACGATAGGCTTGCGCTGCAGCCATCGGATCAACTTCCATCGCAGCAAGATTTTCTACAGTACTAATATCTGTGATTCGGTGGCCGATAGTCTGGCTAAAGACCTGGCCGACATTGGAAGCCGGATCGGTACTCACCAGAAGCGTTCTCTTACCCTGATCGGCCAGCCATACCGCAGTAGCACAGGCCAGAGATGTTTTACCCACGCCACCTTTACCGGTGAAGAAGATGAATGGGGGAATGTCGTTTAAAAATGGCATATTCATCAGTGATAGCTCCTCTGGAATTAAGGCATACGTGGAATGCTGCAGCAACGCGGTTGTGCGCTGTCTTCACTCCAGTCCTGAGTCAGCGGAATACCTGCCCAACGGGCGATATCTTCATGAGTTGGCAGTTTGCCTGCCATCACGAGCTTCCCGTCGAGCAAGGTGACAGGGAGGGATTCCATCCCTGATGTGTTCAGAAACTCTTTGATGACAGGGGCTTTCAGGAACTGCTGCGGGTTTTTCGCAAGGCTGTAGCGCTGAATATCAACACCATTCTTTTTCGCCCATTCGGCGCTGGCATTCCATTTGACGGCTTCGTCGCTCACCACAACACTGCTGGTTGCGCAGCAGCCTGCTGCTTCAAAGATCTCAATTTTTGACATGGATTGTTTACCTCAGTGTTTAGTCATTTGGCTTTACACTGAGGTAAACGAAGGTGGAGGGAAAAAGATGCGCGATTAACTCATTTTTTTGTGACAGCAGACGGGAGAAGAGTCATCCGCCTCAATCTGGCAAAGTTCTGTCATCGTTTCTTTCAGGTGCTTTCTGGCCCGAAGCAGACGGGATTTAAATGCCGTAAGCGTGATTCCCAGTTCATCGGCCAGGGACTGCTGAGGACGCCGGTTAAGGTCGGACTCTTCAATTAACCACCGCTCATCTTCGGGTAAAGCCTGTAATGTTTCAGGCAGGCAAATATCCAGCGTTGAGATTGCATCAGGGGATGCATCTGTTAATGGGGCATCTTCTTCCAGCTCAACAAACTCCCTGGTAGTGCGGTACTCATCAATCAGCAGATTCCTCGCTGCCCGATACAACCAAGCTCGCGGATTCTCCATTTCACAAAAACTGTCCGAATGAGCGCGGACACGCAGAAAAAGCTCTTGCAGAAGGTCTGCTGCTTTTTCGCTATCACCTGTCTTCGATGTCAGAAAGCGAGAGAGTTCGGCTTCATGTTGCCGCCAGAACGCGCTCATGCAGTTGTTGAATGCCGTTACATCACTCATACCAGCCCTCAAATTTTGCTCTGATTAACCCGCCGGGAAAGTTCTTCTGCAGACTCTTTTCGTTCGCTGTAGCGATCAACGAGATAGGCTGAGTTACCTCGGGTCAACAGAGTAAATTTCACCAGTTCTTCCATCACATCCACGATGCGGTCGTAATAAGACGACGGTTTCATACGTCCATCTTCATCAAACTCCTGCCAGGCCTTTGCCACAGAGGACTGATTCGGGATGGTGATCATCCGCATCCAGCGGCCAAGAATGCGCATCTGGTTTACGGCATTGAAAGACTGAGAGCCACCGCAGACCTGCATGACGGCCAGCGTCTTACCCTGAGAAGGGCGAACAGCGCCTTCTGATAATGGTATCCAGTCAATCTGGGCCTTCATGATACCGGTCATCGCACCATGACGTTCAGGGGAGCACCACACCATCCCTTCGGACCAACGAACCAGCTCGCGCAGCTCCATGACTTTAGGATGCGAGTCAGGCGCATCATCAGGAAGAGGCAAGCCAGAAGGATTGAAGATCCGCACCTCTGCGCCCATGGCAGTCAGCAGCCTTGCTGCTTCCTCAGTTGCCAGTCGGCTATATGAACGTTCACGTACAGAACCATACAGCATCAGGATACGAGGAGGATGGGGAACGGCAGGAATGCCGAATCTTGCCTCTGTGATTGAGGTGTCAAACAAACCCGAATCAACATTCTTCAGATCACCTGTCATTTTACTTCTCCGTCTTCTGGGGCTGGGTGAGGCAGTCATCAGTCCCTGAGCAGCATTCTTCTGTCAGGAAGGTAATGAGAGCCTCAAGGTTTTCATATCGAGCATGGCAATAGAGCGTTCTACCCTGCCGCTCCTGGTGTACCAGGGAGACTGATATCAGCGAGGAAAGATGATGGCTCAGCGTAGAGGCAGGGATGTCGAGCCGCTTCTGCAGTTCGCCAACCGGTAACCCTCCATGTCCGGCTTTAACCAACTCTCTGTACACGCTCAGACGCGTAAGATGACCCAGTTCTTTCAGGGTGTCTGCTGCTTTTGAAAGCTCCATTTGCATCTCATTTCTATATTTCCGGAAATATGGGAATAATAACTTATTTTCCCAAGAAGCCATAGTCAACATGCCTGAGAGTCGAACTGGAGAAACGACTTAATCTGCAACGGAGGTTCTAGTGGTTACTATTTTTAGCCAGAGTTGAAGGGCTGTTCCACTGCTGGTAGGGCATCACACATAGCATGATTCTGCACTCAGTTTGAGGCTAAAGCACCCTGTCTGGCAGCTAAGGCAGTATCGTTCCCCATGATAATCGGAATCACATAGCGAACAATGCCAGCTGTCTCTGAACACTACAGGGGTGACATTAGGCAAAAATCTTCGCAAACGATGTACCAATCTAGTCTCATGCTTGTCAGGATTTGCGTAAGGGCAGTGCTGCTGTCCATTTACCGTCATGTTGTTGCTGACATGTTCAAACCATGGTCGCTCTGTGTCATACGCAGGATGATACATAAGTGGGCTATCGCAGAGATGGCAAGTATAGCGGTCGTATGGTGCAGTCTGCGCCGTTCTGGCACCTGTCAGACGACCATTACCGTCGAGAGCGAGAAAGGATTTGGCAAACATTTTCGTGACTCCAGCCAGACAACACGCAGGCGTAAGCCGTCCCTGAAGGGCAGACAGACGCCATGCGGTTGAATGGATTAAAGGGATTTAAAGGGGAATTACGGTGTGGTTGTCACACTATGGCGTTGTGGCGTAAATAAATCGCCATCAGCAAAACGGATGTAGGGAATATCAGCCCTGACTGCAGCCGAATGAGCGTTCGGTACTGCTGTAGTGCTTGGTGCGATGCTTTGCCATGTAGCTTAGTCGGAAAGTCAGTGCATTCAGTCTTTCCCTGAAATCCAGTCTATTAAGGCTCAGGAATGCCATTGGGTTATTCGGAAAATGGACCAACGTTCTGTATTCCGGCCAGTCTCGTAGCTTCATTGCACTCAGCCAGGCGTTCTGGATCATTGAGGCCAACCCCGTCCCTTTCTCGTTGTAGCCTCCAAGGCAGTTGAACGTATCGGTATTGACGAAAAGAGCCAGGTGGTAATGCTTCTTGCCGCCGAGTTCCGGTTGCTCAAGAACCCAGACATAACGAACAGAGCAACGGTGAGTGCGTTTGCCTTCCCTCGCTTTTTGGCGCTGGTAAAAGACAATCTGCTCTTTCAACGACTCGATAAAGCGGGACATTAGCCCCGGGCTTAAGTCAGGATTGCAGAGTATGCTGTCGCTTACATCCCCGTATTCAGGTAGGTGCAGATCAGCCCTGACGACAGTGGTCTGCGGATGGTCCCGTAGGGCGTTGCAGATAACCCCTTCGATACGGTTCAGATACCGTTGGTTAAAAGGTTTGTGCTTTGTGTCCACCATCATTGGATGGATGTCATTGAATAAAATCATAATGGTTTCCTTCGACTGCCGGGAACAGCACGTACAGTGCTCCTGAAACAAAGACAGGCATGGTGATTGGGGGATATCCAGGAGTAACGCTGACAGGTGATACTGATCACAGGCGTTGATTGTTGGTCAGGATACGACTGAGAAAGCCATAGGTTCTTGCTGATTAAGTATGGCTAACTGTTTGTATGATATGGGTATTTATGGGTCGTTAGGTACTGACTAAATAGGTATATATTACCTATCCGACACAATTGCAGATGCAAGAGACCTTATGGCACAAGGCGTAATTGCTTGTTTTATAGGCAATATTCACTCCGAAGTTAGCTGTCCCATAAAACAGGCATTTTTCATGGTGTAGCAATGTCTCCCGTCAGCGTCTCAAATGGTTATATCAGTGGTTCTGCAGTCGTCCGCCATGCAAAGCATACGTACTCGTCCATCAGGCTGGCCAGGGCTGGGTTTTCTGCCTGCCGATCGTTGATCCAGAAGTCCATCTCTTTGCTCTTTTTGAACCTGAGATTTTCGCTCCAGTCATCAAGACTATTTCCCAACATCAAATCGTACCAGCACAGCCAGACCAGTTTCAGGCGCAACTCGCTACCACTAAATTGCCGGAACAAACTGATGAGTTTATTTGCCAGAGAACGTTGCTTTAAACGCACGCACTCAGACAGCAAAATCCCCTCCAGCATTGGATGGTGAGCCAGCAGATGCTCTTGGGTAAATAAACTGACGCTTAAATCATCACTGACTGCCAACGAGGCTTCTGTTCTTCCATAAATAATCCTATGCAGGCACTGAGGGACAATGGCAATAACATCTTCCTCTCCCGAAAATTTAAGACTTCCAACTGTCAGGCTATGATGGTGATAGATGTTCTGGTGGCACATACCTGACCTGACAGTCAGCTTCGTAAAATCCGTCAACCATGTCTGGTAATATTTATAGAGTTCTTCGTAACGCGGTTTGTAGTCTTTCATGGGGTTTATTCCTTAAAGCTTAAATTTCAGAAGGCAGAAAACCTCCGGGCGAACCGGGTGGTTATTTTCTTCTTAGAGGTTTGGTTCAGGGGGAGGCTATTTACGGGACTGAGTTATACGATCCTGAAGCCAAGTCTCAACTTCGCTTTTTAACCATCGGGAGCTTCTACCCAGTTTGATAGGTTTGGGAAAGGCTCCGTCCTTAATGAGCTTATAAATCCACTTATCTGTCATTTGAAACAGCGTGGTTATAAATGCCATGTCAACGAACTGGTCTTCGGTAAGTGAGGGACGAGTAATCATGATGGATATCTCCGGTTATGAAAGGTAAGCCGGATTAGTGAAGTTTGATAACGACGACTGCTCCGGGACATATCCATGTGGAGATACGTAAAAAAAGCGAGTTATGTTTACCTCTGTTCCTACCTTGGTATCAATGCTGGTTTTTTTCAAAGATAGAAGATAATGAAGTGTTATTTTCTGGGGCTGTAATTTTCACTCCGGATGAAATTAACCGCTACGTATAGTGAAAATGGTTAAAAATATAAATGAAGTAATGCAAGCTGATTGTGGGCTGATAAAGGCTGCAACAATTTCTGTATAACTTTGAAGAGAGAATGGCAATCATCATCCTCATTTGCATGTGTAAACCACATCACATTACTGTCGTTTTTCCCTAGATCTTACACATGAAAGTTATTGATATGCAGTGTGGAGTTATGCTAAAAGTCATTGATTCACTGTAAATCACTTAGTGATATCAAGGAAGGTGCCGGTATGGTTAAGATAGTGGGAAATGACAGTAGTAAGATAAGGAATCTTGAAAACAAACTTATTGCAATTGGTTATCATTTTCAATCAAATGGGATGGATAAAGATTACCGAGCCTATCAGGTGAGGGTTTTCAATTATCTTATTTCGCTGAATAAATCAGAGCCGGAAATTAATGCTTTCTTTGCTAAAGTAGATAACAGTTATACAAGCGGCTTTCCATCCGAAAATGAACTGGATTGGTATCGTAATGATCCACGAGCAAGCTTGTGGTTGGCTTGTGTATTATATGAAAAATTAGAATCAGAAACTCCTGAATACAATAGCGGTTTTTTATCCCCTGCGTCATTACAACCCAGTCATGATGTAAGAATTGATGCAATACGTCGCTGCATGGATGAATGGCCTATATTTTATATAACACAGTCTGACTTTATGAAGGATCGAAGTATTGAGTGGGCTGGGTTACTTGATCAGCATGATTTATTCAGAAGTGTTAGATCCAGTAAAGTTGATGTCTGTTCCTGGTTAAGGGATTACTTAAAGGGGAATACATCAATAGGTCTGAAACGTATTTGTGGTAATTCTCCCGAGGAAATAATGTCGTGGTGCTATGCTAGTTACTTTATGTGGAGAAAAAGCAACCTGCATTCTCCGGATTCTGTCGAACTGTTCATTAGAAAGTTTAAGAGCGCCTGGTCTACACAGAAGAACAGGAATAAAAATAGAGAAGAGAAAAAACTTGTGACAATGAGTGTGAATATCTCTCAGCAAGTTCATGATATGCTGAGAGATATGTCTATGAAAGATACGATGTCAAATAACGCAATTATAGAGAGTGCCATTCTTAGGCTATATAAAAGTAAAAATACTAAAGAACACTCCAAATAATTTCAGACAGATATTATCTCAGTGAATCACCCGCATCCTTTACCGGATTGCGGGGCTTGTTATTTTTCACGCTGAGATCTTCGTATGCAAAAGTTGAACGGCCTTAAGGCCTTTGAGCAACCTCTGGCTTCACTGCCACACCCGTTTCGCAACCTTATCCTTGCACGTCTTTGCAGTCTCACTCAGTACGAGCCGGTAATCGGCATCATGGGTAAAACCGGAGCGGGTAAGTCGTCGCTCTGTAATGCACTGTTCCAGGGAGAGGTAACACCTGTGAGTAATGTTGAAGCTTGCACTCGCGACGTGCTGGGCTTCCGGCTCAGTAGTGGCTCTCACAGTCTTTTATTGGTCGACTTACCCGGAGTGGGGGAAAGTAAGGAACGTGACGAGGAGTACACCACGTTATACCGCCGGATCTTGCCCGAACTGGATTTGGTGTTATGGGTAATCAAAGCCGATGACCGGGCACTGTCATTAGATGAACACTTCTATCGCAAGGTGATGCTGGCGTATCAGCATCGAGTGCTGTTCGTGGTTAATCAGGCTGACAAGGCTGAACCGTGCCATCAGTGGAATGCCACCAGCAATACACCATCTCATAGCCAACAATCGACAATTGAGGCCAAGCGGAGCGCGGTGCAGCAGCTCTTCCTGCCGCACCATCCAGTCTGTGTTGTATCGGCCCGAACGGGTTGGGGGCTGGATGCGATGGTAGAGACGATGATGCGCAGCCTGCCTGACCGGGCCACCAGCCCACTGACAACACAACTGCACGGAAGGCTCTGCACCGAGCCGGTAAAAAAGCAGGCACGCGAGCGCTTTGGTCATGCCGTGGATGAAATGATTGGCACTGTGGAGTCATCATCTTTTCTACCAGAGCCTGTACGGGCTGTGATTCGAACCGTGCGGGAAGCCGTGGTGACAGTTGCCCATGCCGTCTGGGACTGGATTTTCTTCTGACAAACCGCGTATTGCGGACACTTCTTGTCCTTTCTGTGCTCAATTAATGAGCGATTAATGCACCTTCAATGCGCAAAGGCGCATTACAGCTGTAATCCTCGCACTGAAAAAATACGCCTTCCCATGTCCATACCCTGTCCAACCCCTTAGTTACACTAATCACTTAATTTTCAGCCTGTTAACGGGATGGAGAAAATCTAATGTCACAGACTGAGCGTCGCCATGAGCGGCTGGCGGTTCGGCTGTCCCTCATTATCAGCCGTCTTGTTGCTGGCGAAACACTGGATATGGGTCTTCTTGCCGCAGAGTTTGGTGTATCGCTCCGTACCCTCCGCCGCGATTTTCGTGAGCGACTGATGTACCTGGACCTGGAATATCGCGACGGCACCTGTCGTCTGCTTTCAGGTAGCCATCAGCGCGAACTGGCGGTGCTGACTTTTGCTCGTCAGTCAGGTGTGGAGGCCTTGTTTCCTGACATGGATAACCACATGGTCAGCTCACTGCTGAGTGGGCCCGGTGAGTCTCCGTGCCTCATATGGGCAGAATCGGAGTCATTGTCGCCGTCCAGGGCAGGCATATTTACACGCCTTGTCAGGGCCATATCAGAGCATCGTCGCGTGACGCTGCTGGCTGAAGGTTGTCGTTGCTCAGGGCTTGCACCATACCGCCTCGTACTCTGCGGCGGGCACTGGTATCTGACTGGAGAGCATCATCATCGCGTGGCGGTGTTTCCGCTGAAAGATATCCATGCGGTTACCTTGCACCCGGAACTGTTCGTGCCCGACCTTCAGATTCGTAACGTTCTCGCCGAACCGGAATTACTCAGAGCCCTTCCCCATTTTCACGTTTTTCACTCACTGCTCGCCAGAACCGGCGACGGTCTTTTACCTCATAAGGAATCATGATGAAGAAATTACTGACCACAACAGCACTGGCCGTCAGTCTCTGCGCTGGCGCTACCTTTCCGGCGTCTGCCGAAACTGTCGTGGGTACCGTCAAATTCTGGCAGTACATGCAGGCGGATGGCTGGAAATCGGCCGATGGCATGGATAACGACACGCTAAACAATACGCTCTATCAGGCCAGTGTGATTGGCAATTATCCCTGGACCAGGCAATTCCTGCTGCGTCAGCGTGGTGGTGGTGCTTATTTTCTCGCCGACAAGAAAACGCATACCGTGCGCAAGCTGAATCTGAAACCCGCCAGCGGTTATTACTCCGACCTGACATCGGTCTATCAGGGCGAAGACCAGGGGAAAGGGTGTTACTTCACTATCATCGACACCCAGTATCAGCTGGAACTGGCTGACGAACCTCACAGCAACCAGGTGCTTGCTGCATTCCCGGAAAACTGTGTCAACAAACAGCAGCAGGCTGCCCTGGCGGCGAAGCGTTCTGCCTCAGAGCAGAAATTGCAGCAGTGGGTAGCCCAACAGAGTCTGGCTGAGTTGTGCCGACGAACTGGCAACTGCTGAAGCAACGGAACGGACGAATAATAAGGAATCTGCACCATGAAGAAATTGTATCCACCTGTGCTTGCCGTTCTGACAGTTATCGGTGCAATGAGTGCCTCTGGCTGCGACAGCAAGGAAGATGCTGGCGTGAAAGCGATAGCCAGGTTTAAAGACCTGGCTCCACCACCATTCAGCAAGTTTGTCTCGCATAAATCCGATATTGCCCAGGAATGGGTAAAAAAGGATGCCTTCGGTACACCGCAATATACGGTGATTAAAACCCGCCAGTCACCGGAAGGATGTGAGTCAGGCAATTATTACTACATTGCTGATATGCAGCAGAAAACGGTGCAGCCACTGATGGCAGCCCTGTGCCTTGCGGACAATATCACTCTGAGCTTCAGAATTGAAACCGACAGCTATACGGGAGAAAAATCGGTGGTGTATTCGCACGATGGCAAGGAAATGGGAAAACTCTATCTGCCGGAGAATCAGGAGAAAAATCCATGAAGAAGCTGAAAGGCGTTATCTCAGTTTTCGCTCTGAGCCTTTGTCTGCTGTCACCGGCTCAGGCCGAAGAACAGCGTTACATCAGTATCCGCAACACAGACATGGTCTGGGTGCCAGGCAATGTCTGCGTCTGGCAGTTTCGCCTGGACAACGGCGGAAGTGGTGAAGGATTCGGGCCTTTGACACTTTCCCTGCGTCTGAAAGATAAAGGGGGGAACACGCTGGCCATGGGGAATATGGCAGTGGCTGCATTTGGCGACAGCGATGCCACTCGCTCTCAGGAAGCCTCGCTGGAGAACGAATGCGTGGAAAACGTTAGCTCCGTCGAAATCATGAAGGCAACAGAAGAGCGTAATGGTTACCAGATTGACCTGCCACTTTCCGTTTTCGACCCGCAGTACTACCGACCTGTACAAGTCACGGTTGTCGGTGGTAAGGCATCTTAGCCGATTTGCCATCTGTTTGATTCAGCCCCTGTCGCTTATGCCGCAGGGGCTTTTTGTTTTAAGGAGGCTGAGTGCATGAGCTCATTGAATTGCCTGTTGGACCGTTTACTCGCCAGCAGGCAGAGGCGGTTGCGTCTCAATATTCCAACGTTGCTATAGAGGACGACCTGGGGACACATTTCCGTCTGGTTATCTATCATGAGCGTTGCATGGTCTGGCGAGCCTGGAACTTTGAGCAGGATGCCGGTTACTGGCTGAACCGGTATATCACTCGTTATGGCATCCGCAAATTCCCTGCATAACCACCACCAGCACATCACCGATATAAACAAAGTCAGGCCACACCTCCCTCGGGAAGTGTGGCCTTTTGTATTTTTACCAACTGCATAAGGAGTTACCCATGCGATTAGCCAGCCGTTTTGGCCGTATAAACCAGATACGCCGTGACCGGCCTTTGACCCACGAAGAGCTGATAAGCCATGTGCCCAGCGTATTCGGGAGTGACAAGCATGAATCACGCTCAGACCGTTATACCTACATTCCGACCATCACCATCCTTGAAAGCCTGCAGCGGGAAGGCTTTGAGCCGTTCTTTGCCTGCCAGACGAAGGTTCGCGACCAGAGCAAGCGGGAACACACCAAACACATGCTTCGCCTGCGTCGAGCCGGACAACTGACCGGGCATCAGGTGCCGGAAATCATTCTTCTCAACAGCCATGACGGTTCGTCGAGCTATCAGATGCTACCGGGACTGTTTCGTGGCGTCTGTACCAATGGTCTGGTCTGCGGCCAGTCATTCGGGGAAGTGCGGGTACCGCATAAAGGTAATGTCGTCGAGAAGGTGATTGAAGGGGCTTACGAAGTGCTCGGGGTTTTTGACCGGGTGGATGAGAAACGCGATGCAATGCAGTCACTGGCGCTGCCTACACCAGCCCGACACGCAATGGCGAATGCCGCACTGAAATATCGCTTTGGGGAAGACCACCAGCCGGTCACGGTATCGCAGTTGCTGACTCCGCGTCGCCGGGAGGACTACAGCGATGACCTGTGGACTGTCTACCAACGCGTGCAGGAGAACCTGATGAAAGGTGGTCTGTCAGGGCGAACCGCACAGGGAAAAAGTAATCGCACCCGTGCTGTTACCGGTATTGACGGCGATGTGAAGCTCAACCGCGCCCTGTGGGTTATGGCAGAAAACATGCTCGAGTTTTTCGGGCGTTAAACAGCAGTTCCGGCATAAGGAGATAATTTAATGGATACACAAAACATTCAGTTCGCTGAGCGGACAGCAATTACCGCCTCAGTGCTCCCTGACGAGTTACGCATCGGCTTCTGGCCGCAGCACTTTGGCTCCATCCCGCAATGGATAACGCTTGAGCCCCGAATCTTTGCCTGGATGGACCGGCTGTGTGCCGATTATCACGGCGGTATCTGGAATTTTTCGACGCTCAGTAACGGTGGCGCTTTTATGGCTCCCGAGTCAGAGCAAGATGAAAAGTGGACAATGTTCAACAGCATGAATGGCAACGGCGCGGAACTTACTGGCGAAGCGGCAGGGATTGTCGCTTGCCTTATGGCATACAGCCACCATGCCTGTCGTACCGAATGTGGCGCGATGACTGAGCACTATTATCGCTTACGAGACTTCGCGTTGAACCATCCAGAGTGCAGCACCATTATGCATCTCATCGACTGAGTCATAGCGAACATGAATACCGCAATATCCCCACTGTTATCGCAGCCTGAACTCTTTCCACTGGCGATTATGGCCCAACATGGTTGCCTGTTACCGGCGACTTCCGGACTGACACCCTATGCCCAGCGCACTATTAGGCGCGCTATCAACCTGCTGGATAAATATCTGCGCCAGCCCGGTATAGCCTTTACCTCAAGCACTGCCGCTCGTGACTGGCTTCGGCTACAACTGGCGAGGCAGGAGCGGGAAGTGTTTATGGTGCTCTATCTCGATAATCAGCATCGTTTACTGGAGAGTGAAACGCTGTTCGCCGGTTCAGTTAACCATGTGCAGGTCCATTCCCGCGAGGTAGTGAAGTCAGCGCTTCGCTTCAATGCTGCAGCGGTCGTGCTGGCGCATAACCATCCCTCCGGTGATCCGGAGCCCAGCAAGGCCGATCGCCAGTTGACGGACAGACTAAAGGAGGTGCTGGAACTGGTTGATGTGAAGACGCTCGATCACTTGGTTGTCGGCCATGATGGCATTGTGTCGTTTGCAGAACGAGGCTGGATATGAAAATCATCAGTAAACGCCAGGCCATGGCCTTGTACCGACAGCACCCAGACTCCCGACTGTTTCGCTTCTGTACCGGCAAATATAAATGGTCTGGCAGCATCTGCCATTATGCTGGCCGGGAAGTTCAGGACATACGCGGCGTTCTGGCAGTGTTTGCTGAACGTCGTCAGGACCGCAATGGCCCCTATGTCATTCTTCGAAGTGTCACTCTCAATTAATCCTTCCCTTTAATCAGGAACAATAATGAACAATCACTCAGAATCCGGCACCAGGCCGGAGAATCCCGCCATCCAGCAGTGGGGACTTAAACGCGCTATTACACCCTGTTATGGCGCTCGTCTGGTACAGGAAGGCAGCCGGGTGCATTTTCTCGCTGACCGCGCCGGGTTTAATGGTGCTTTCAGCGACGAGGATGCGTTGAGCCTCGACCAGGCATTTCCATTAATACTCAAACAACTGGAACTAATGCTCATCAGTGGCGAGCTCAATCCCCGCTATCAACACAGCGTCGTGCTTTGCCACAACGGACTCACCTGCGAAGCCGATACGCTTGGTAGTTGTGGCTACGTATACATCGCCGTTTATCCCACTCAACGTTAATTATTTTCACGAGAGAAAAAATGAAATTTCTACCTGCAACAAATATGCGGGCGGCGAAGCCATGCCTGACGCCCGTGACTATCTGGCAAATGTTACTTACTCGTCTGCTTGAACAGCACTATGGTCTGATGCTAAGCGACACACCTTTTAGTGATGAAACCGTTATAAAGGAGCATATCGATGCCGGTATCACTCTGGCTAATGCCGTTAACTTTCTGGTAGAGAAATATGACTTAGTTCGTATCGATCGCAATGGATTTACCTCTCAGGTACAAGCACCATATTTGACTGCGACAGACATTCTTCAAGCCAGGAAAGCGTGCGGGCTGATGAGCCGGTGTTCTTACAGGGAGGTAAGTAATATTGTTCTTAGCCGATCACGGCTGTGAGGGGATGGAGATCTGCGAAGATTTCCACGATACGTGAAGAATTTGATGAGATTAACGACTCGATGAAAGTCTCATCGAGTCGCATGAAAAACAAGGTGGGGGCACAAAAGGGGGCATTTATAAAGATGAAACAAGAAAATATGTATGTTTATCAATGGTTATATGTGGTGTGTTATGTTCCTATTATCGCACCATTCAAGCATCTCTCAAAGTCTACTCAAGTTCACTAAAACTCCTTATGCTCTGCGCTTTACAGCTCCTTATAGTATTTTTACGCCTACTAGAGTTACCTGAAATCTAGGGTCGTTTGGGTACTTATGGGGGTATTTGCTGTTCGGTCTAAAGGAGGTACCCCTGAGTGAAACTAAACTCCCGGCAGGTGGACGCCTCCAAACCTAAAGATAGCCTTACACGCTGGCTGATGGTGGTGGCCTGTATCTCCTGATCAAACCTAATGGCGGCAAATACTGGCGGCTCAAATATCGTGTTGCCGACAAAGAGAAGCTGTTAGCGCTGGGTGTCTATCCTGAAGTCACTTTGGCCTATGCTCGGGTAAAACGTGAAGAAGCCAAAAGGGGTATCGATCCTATGGAAGCGAAACGGGAAGAGAAGATTGCCCGTGAAACTCAGTTAAACAACACCTTTAAAGATATTGCCTTTGAGTGGCACAGCAGCAAACTAAATATCACCGGCTTGCGTACTGGCGAACTCCGCGGGGCATTTTGGGATAAAATCAATATCAATAAGACGGCCTGGGAAATACCGGCCTCACGCATGAAAATGCATCGCCCTCATGTGGTTCCGTTGTCCGGACAAGCTCTTACGCTTATTGGCCAGATCCAAGAACTAACAGGCAATTACCTGCTTATGTTCCCTGGCCGTAACGATCCGCGAAAAATAATGAGTGAAGCTAGCATAAACCAAGTCTTTAAGCGGATTGGCTATGACGGAAAGTCACCGGGCACGGTTTCCGGCACACTATGAGTACCATCCAGCGTGAACAGAAACGCAACTGGTACGCGTCGACAAAAACTCTATTCGAGGTACGTACAACCACGCTCAATAGATAGACGGCCGCCGTGAAATGCTTCAATGGTATGCCGACTATATAGAGGCGCTGGAAAACGGCAAAAATGTTGTGGATGGAACGTTTGGGAAAAACGCTTAACTGTATGCATAGACAGTGTCAATTGACAGTAGTAGACTTCAGTAGACGAACAATAATTAGGCATTGTCTAGGCTGTTCACCGAAAACCCGCGCACCTCTGCGGGCTGACATAACCGAATAATCAGAGGGATGAGGTGGTGTAATGTCTGAAAATATTTTTATACCCTTTTCATTTTGCCGATTAAATAGGGCTTCTGATTTCTTGGGGATGAGTAATGAGGATCTACTTAGCCTTGCATTATCCGAGAAAATAATCCTTTGCGTTAGATTAGATGGTTTAAGTTCAGTACTTTTTGTCGATGGCAAACCCGATGAACTGGATGAATGGTATTTATCTTTAAAAAATGATAGCAGTGTATTAGCTGCTGCAAAGTATTTATCGAAATACACATCGTTTTCTATTGATCGACTTGCTTACGATGAAGGGAATGATGAATGCGTCTTTCATCCAAGGTTTTATCAAAGTTTGGATTCAATGGGCAATCCATTAGGGAATAAATCCCAAAGTCATAAAGGAAGAGGATATGGTCTCTGGGTTCCTCAGTTGCCGGTAATAAATACGATAATGAACTATGGACGTTCTTCTCTTTTATGGGGTTCTTTAGGTCTTTATCGTACAGATGAAAGCACACCTAGTTTATGTTTAATTCCTTTGCCGATAGATTCCGATAATAATGATAGTGATGATGAGGATGATAGCGATGAATATGAAGAAAGTTATCCATGCGTTGAAATAACTGTAAATGACTTGTGGATAACATCAGAGCAGGTGAGGAAATTATTAAACCATAATGGTGATTACAGCGATCTATCTGAGTGTAGTGATAATGAGACTTTCCTAACTAACGATTTGGTGCAAAAAGCAAACAAAAACAACCAAAGTGCTGAACGTCATGCAATAAATCGCGAGAAATTATACAAATATGCTATATGCTTATTATCGAAATATCCTGATGAATGTCGTGGGGAACGCAAGGAAATAAGTCCTGAAAAATGGCGTGATTGTATTATGGCTCGTCAAAGTGAGATACCTCCATTACCAATTACAAATGAAGATGTGATACTAAGACATCTTAGAGCTGCAGCAAATAACAAGGGGTAGAGTCAACTTACTCTACCGGTACAGTAGGTTTACTGTGCCTTACCCTTACTCCACACGAACGGCATAATTCCTCCTGTAATCTATTGGCGTCTACCGATGACGTCACACGAAGATAGGAGGATAGATGTCAGTACGCCTTATTAAAATGCCTGAAGTTATGCACCGCACCGGTAAAGGAAACGCTTGGATTTACAAGCTTATATCTCAAGGTCGCTTCTCTCGCCCAGTCAAAGTTGGGTCACGAGCTATCGCCTTTGTTGAAAGTGAAGTTTATGATTGGATAAGCCAGCGTATCGAAGAACGTGATGCATTAATTTCCACAAAAACTCAACTGTAACTTAGCTCGGGAAAACTAATATGACTCGCAAAAATGCCCGTGCCGGGCAGGGTTTTGCTCACCCTGAAAACAGCAACGATGATATTTCGGTCATTAAGTTTGAGGATGCAAAAGTACGTATTGTTAAGATCCTGGGCGAGCCATGGTTTGTAGCAGCAGATGTATGCACAGCTCTGGAAATAGCTGATCACAAGGTTGCTTTGCGACGTCTGGATGATGATGAAAAGGGGGAGTGTTTAATACCCACCCCTGGCGGAAAGCAAACTATGCGAACTGTATGCGAGTCAGGATTCTACAAACTGATCTCACGTAGTCGTAAGGCGACTACTCCCGGCACGTTTGCGCACCATTTCAGTAATTGGGTATTCCGTGAGGTCATTCCCTCAATTCGTAAAACTGGCTTCTATGGAGTGCCATTCGTGTTCCTGAATGACTTCAGCCGGCGCATGGCTGCTTATCAGCAGGAGGCCAGCAAACGCGGGTATAAGTTGCAGCAGTGCAAGGGAGTAAAAGAGGCTCTTGAGCGGGAAGAGAGCCAGCTATGGCGTAAGTATCAGCCAGAGCTGTTAGGCGAAGATGGTCATGAGCCGTTTGCTGAAGTTCGCCCTTTAACGGATGAAAAAAATTGAACTCGTTAATAACTTGCGTGCTCTTGCGATGTAGAGCACTCAGAATAAGTTTGTTGCGAAAGTTCACTATACAATTCGAAAAGGTAAATGCCATGAAGAACAATTATGCCTATCTCGGGTAGGGCTTCGCTCACCCAAAAAAACTCCTTAAGGCCGCCGCAAAACAGAGCACTGGGAAGCTTACCCACTGATGGATTTGGTGGTGCCGGACGTACGAGATATCCGCCAGGCCGTGATGAGGCTCAGTCAACTGCAGCAAGGACATGAAAGTGTGCTTGTATGCTGCGCCTTAGGTTTATCCCGCAGTGCAACGGTTGTAGCGGCATGGCTGCTGAATGAAGGCCATGCCGGATCTGTATCGCAGGCTGTGGAGTTAATCAAATCCCAGCGCCCTCAGGTAGTGCTTACGCCCGCCCATCTTCAGGTTCTGGAAACGTTCAGCAAGGAGCTGCAATGTCAGACCAATGACAAGCCGAATCATGCAAATTCATCTGTCGAGCTGGCGTTACTTTGCTGCGCTGACGCTGCCACCTTTGGTATTGATCTTTAACCTGTTGTTTTCAGCCGATTGCGTGTTGTTGATGGGGCTCTTTTTGCTGACTCATTATTACTGTTGGCGTCTGTGGATGGATGAGCGCCTTTTTCCGCTCATTGGGAGTGAAAGCGATCTCGCTGAATTTGATAACGGAATGGCGCATTTGTGGGCCAAAAAGACGGGGAATACCCGTACGCTGGCTGAACGCTGAAGTGGGGCAAGGAACCTTTTTTATCGGGCGATGTTCTCGCTAATGGCGCTGTGGTTTACAGCTCTGTGCACTATCCTCTACCAGGCTCTAACGCTGGTGGATTAAGTCTTTGGAGTGCATCAGCTAACGCACAACTTTGCACTCCATCTTTTACCCAACACTCTCCGTCATATCCCCACGTTGGACCCGCTGACTCAATCCCTCCAACAACCGTTCCACCTGAGGATTTGCCAACGCCTGCATGGCGTAGCAAATGCCGACCCGGCGCAGTAGTGGATAGCCTGGCAATGGACGCGCGGCGACGTCGCAGCGTTGTTCCACTAAACCTTGTGGGGCAATAGTCAGGCCGAAACCCGCTTCGACCAGATCCAGGGCCAGAGTGAAGCTGCCTGCGTTCGCACTTGGGGTTTCGGCACAGGCTCCGTAAAACGGCAGGAATCGCTGATGTGAATCATGCGTCGGGTACATCACCCACGCTTGATTGCAGAGCAGTTCGGCGCTCAGGGCTTCGGCTTTGCTCAGCGGATGATGGCTGGGGCAGGCCAGGACGTAGCTTTCTTCGAACAGTGGGATAAACAGTTCGTCTTCACAGCGCAGGCTTTCACAGCCGAAGCGGATATCACCGGTGCAGCCTGGGTCGAGCGTGATTAATGCGTCAGGCAGCGTGGTACGGCATTCTTCTAGCAGAAACTGCAGGCTTGAGGCCGAGATATCCTGCTCGATGCCTATCGTTAATGGCGATTTGTCGCGGCGCTGACGAAAGCGGGAAGTGAGCGCCGACATCTCGTCAATCATGCGCCGGGCATGGGGATAGAGCACGCGCGCATCTTCTGTAACGTCCACGCCACGCGGTTTGCGGATGAAAAGCTGCGTCCCCAGTTCTTCTTCCAGCGCCTTAATAGTGGCGGATAACGCGGGCTGTGTAAGACTTAACTGTTCGGATGCACGGGTGATGTTGCGCTCTTCAAACACGCAGATAAAGGCACTGAGCTGTCGCTTATCCATAGAAATTTATTATGGCTGTGAGAAAAATAAACCATTTTTCACCCTTTCTGTTCGGATTTAAAGTGTCGGCATCAATTTTTTTTATGAGGTCTTGCAATGAATACCGAAATCAAACCGTTAGTCGTTATCACGGGTGCCAGCTCTGGCATTGGCCTGGCCACCGCGAAACTGCTGTCCCAGCGTGGGCATGCGTTGTTGCTGCTGGCACGTCGCGTAGAGCGCATGACGGCTCTGAATCTGCCGAACACACTCTGTCTTTCGGTGGATGTGACTGACAGACAAGCTGTTGCTGCTGCCATTGCCGAAGCGGAACAGAAATTTGGCCCCGTTGACGCGATGGTCAACAATGCGGGTGTGATGCTGTTGGGCAATGTTGATCAGCAGAATCCAGATGAATGGGAGCAGATGCTGGACGTGAATGTGAAAGGCCTGTTGAACGGCGTGCATGCCGTCACCAAAGGCATGATTGAGCGTAAAGCGGGCACCATCATTAACATCAGCTCGATTGCCGGGCGTAAAACGTTCCCGAATCATACCGTGTATGTGGGCACCAAATTTGCGGTGCACGGTCTGTCAGAAAACCTGCGTGAAGAGCTTTCTCCGCACAATGTTCGTGTCGTGGTCATTGCCCCGGGCGCGGTGGAAACTGAGTTGCTGAGCCACACCACCAGTGAAGATATCAAATCGGGTTATCAGAGCTGGAAAGAGGAGATGGGCGGGAAAGTCCTGAGCCCGGAAGATGTGGCACATGCCATTGAGTATGCCTACGCTCAGCCGCAGTATGTGTGCATCCGTGAGATTGTGCTGGCGGCAACTCGCCAGGGAGCATAAGCCTTTATCTTGTCTTCATCGGGTGATGTTTCAGCCCGATGAAGACGATGTCAGAAAATTCCTTTCTGCTTAATCTTCTGCATTTTTTCGGTAGGGGCCGAGAGGCTGGATAACTCACTTTCTTCCGCACCGCTGTCTTTTGCTACGGGCGTCGCGGAAGCGCCATTTTCAGGGCGTGATAACTGCTGTAACAGGCGTGTCTGCTGGTCTAATACCGCTTTCAGTTTCGCCAGTTCGTCGCGCATGCGTTGAAACTCGACCTGTTGATCCGAATTCCCTCTGGGCGTTTCAGCCTTCTGCTCGCCCAACAATTGCTTGAGTTGATTTAGCTGTTCAGCGGTAAACGCATCGGAATAAGCCGGCGTGGAGGCGGCCATAGGCGTGCCTTCAGGCAGCAATTTGTCGCGGACAAGTTTGCCCACCAGCTCTGCCAGCGTCAGCTCTTCACGGCCAATGGATTCCGCAATCGCGTTGCACAGCTGTGGGTCCAGCAGCTGCAACTGGAGCCCGGCAAGATACACGTTGCGGTGGAAAGTACGAATTTCCATATTGGCATCGTTGCGATTATCGTCGTTTTGTTTCAGGCCGTCGTGCCACTGCTTCAGCCAGGCAATGACTCGCTCATCCGCTTTCGAGGTATCCGGACGCAGATGAAGCGAGAAATTAACCTGCTTCGTCGCGCCTTTACTCATTGTCCTCTACCTCAAGCAGCACGGGTTCATCGACTTCGCTGGCACCGGATTCGGAATGGAACAGGCAAATCTCACGTGAAAGGGCGCTTTGCGGTTTTTCGATAGTGATGACGCGATTGCCAAGTGTGGCATAGGCTTCACGTATGGCGGGTTCAATCAGGATTGCGCCGCCGCCAACCAGATAGACGCGGTTAGGGTTGCGGGCAAATTTTTTCGCTTCCTGCGCGACCTGTTCGCCAAGTTCTTTAATTTTGGTTTCAATGCCGCGAAGGATCTCTTCAATGCGAGATTCGTCATTGACCACGCTGCGCACAAAATTCAGGTCATGGCGACGCTTGATCAGCTCGTTAGCGACCAGATAGCTGGAGTCGCTGTCGGCGAAGGCCAGCGCTTTACGAGTGGCATCGGTCACCATCGCTACGCCAATCTCGTTGTTGCCGTAAATAGCGGAAACATCGTCAAATTCACCCACGATAATGCCCATGTCCAGGGTCGTGCCGCCGCAGTCGATCACCAGCGATTTGGTGAATTCGCTGATGTCTGCTTTCAATAAATGAGACAGCGCCGCCGGCAGGCTTTCCGGCATCACTTCCACGTTAACGATGCGGAAGACTTCACCTTTGTTGAGGGAGATTTCGCGCATCAGATTGCGGCGCTTGGCCTCGATGCGTTCTTCGTTGCGTTGGCAATCATCCGGGTTGTAGAACTGGGTGATAGGCAGTGTGACGACAATCTCGACCTCACCAGGCTCGATCCCGGTTTGCAGCAGGGCATGGTGAACCGCCAGCAAGTTTAAGTCGTCATATTGATAGTTGATGTGGGTGGTCGACAGCGCTTTGTCTGACGTTGCATCGTAGGTGTATTTGGTGGTGCCAATGGTGTAGTTAAAAACTTTCTGTCCACGCAGCAGTGCGGCGCTTTTCCAGTCTTTGCGGAATGAATTGGGGGAAATAATGGTTTTTAAAGTGCCTTGTTCAATCCAGCTTAATTTTACGTTGGTGGAACCATCATCAATAGCAAATTTCATTCGTGACTGGGACATAACCTGACTCTCAATATGACGTATTCGGAGCCCGCAGATAAGTTCAACAAAAACAGATCGTTATCGGGCAAAAAATGCGGCGGCCATCTTATGCAATGTATAAGATAAATGAAGTAATTCAGTTTGTTGTGAGCCTTTGATTGCGTTACGACGCGATTCGCAACGGCACGCCGCGCTACATGGATTGCCAGGGATTATAGAGGATGAGTGAGCAAAATAACAACAGAATTGGTGTTATTTACTGTATTTTGATTTGCCTTTTAATATAGAGGAAATAAATCTTCCTGATATTGGAAGGGCATATTCCCCCCAATTCTTGAATTTGATGTTATCAATATTATTGTTTTTTGTTTTATATTTAATAATGGATTTCAATGGTCGACATTATTCACAAGATAAGAAAGAAATTTATGCGTGTTTACACCCGATCATAAAATGAACAGAAAAAGAGTCTGCTGTGCTGGTCTGACGCTCACTGCCTGAGATAGACTTAGGCTTATCGGATATTCACCTTGCTGAGCTGTGACGGCCTACTAGTGTAATGAACAAAACCCTAAAATCGGCCTCGCCCTCTACTGTGTTGCGCTATCTCTGGGGATCGGCGGCGGCAACGATTGTGTTGACCTCCATTCTCTCCTGGTGGCTCCTTTCTGGCTCATGGAATGCGTGGCACACTGCGCGTAACGACTTGATTCAGTTTGATAATTTCTACCTCGTCTTGCAGGTCTCTAACGATCTTGCGAGCGAGCGTGCCTATGCGAATGAGCTGGTATTAAGCCCGGCGGCCACCAAACTGCAGGCCTGGCGAAAGCTGGAAGCCAGCCGTCTGCTGACCAACCGTGATTTAAAAAAGATCCCCGCGAATATGCTCTCGCTGGCGCTGTTGACGGCCACGATTGATCAACTGGAACGATCGCGGCAGGTTATTGATTTGTACCGTGAAAGAGAGCTGCACGACCCCATTGAAGCACAGCGCGCCATCAACGCGATGTTAGCGGCGACGGATTTTTATCACGAAGCGCTCTTTCGCCACACCTCAGAATTTTTGATGCTTGAGCCTTCTGCTCTCGGGCCGATCATCCGCGCTCAGGCATTAGGTGAACTGCGCGATGCGACCGGGAGACTCGGGGCTCAATTGCTTATTCCGCTGGCAACACAAACGCCTATCCCTTTGCATAATACCGAAGCCATTAGCCGCGGGATGGAGCGCATACACGTGTTGTGGTGGCTGTTGCGTACTCAGGGTGATGAAGCTGGCTATTTGCCAGGTTTCACCCAGTTGCTGGGGAATACCCGCCAGCAGTTTGAGGAGCAGGGCGTGTCCCTCATCAGGATGCTGCAAGCCGAAAGCGAGAAGGGCGCGCTTTACAGTGTCGATGCCAATAACTTTGCTGTGCGCTATCACGAAAGCCTCAACACCTTTGACGAGCTGCTGGACACCTATCTGGCGGGTGTTAAAAAGCATTATGTGGTGTCCGAGAAGCAAGCCGCGCTGCATCTGTTGATGGTCGTTGCCATCCTGATTGCGCTGTGCCTGCTGACAACCGGGCTTATCTACTATATACGTTCACGTGTGCTGCAACCGATCCTCAGGCTGAATCAAATAGCGACCGGGATCATTGCCGGTGATCATCAGGATACCCTGATGAATGACAGCACCGCGGAGGAAGTTCAGGAGCTCTTTTCTTCTCTCGGAACATTGGGCAATCAGCTCCGGGAGCAAACCCGGTTGAGTAAAAAACTCAAACGTCAGTCGGAAGAAGACCCGTTGACGCACCTGTCGAACCGCCGGGCGTTTGACGTGATGGCGGGTCAACTGTTGCAGCAGGCCAGTCAGGATTTTCCGGCGTGGCTTATCATGATTGATGTTGACCATTTCAAAGCGATCAACGATAGCTGGGGACATCCGGTAGGCGATAAAGTGCTGGTTCAGTTGGCCGCAACGCTGAAGATGTTCAGTCGTCCAGGGGATGTGATTGGGCGTCTTGGCGGCGAAGAATTTGCAGTGATGTTCCGCATGTCTGATCCTGAAGATGTGACGGGGTACACCACCCGCATTCAGAACGAAATTCGCCGGTTGCGGTTTGAAGGTCCGAAAGGCGAGCCGTTCACGATCACCGCCAGTTTCGGCGTAGCTTCTGGGTGGAAACGCGAATTGAGTGAGGTCATTGCTGAAGCCGATGCCGCGCTGTATCAAGCCAAAAACAGCGGGCGGGATCGTATCTGCGGGTTGCCGGAGAAGGCATGAAAAAATCCCCTCCGAAGAGTAACGCCGTTCACTTAAGCCAATGAATTAGGGGAAACACCGGGATTTTGTTCCCGGAGGGGCGCCAAACCCGGTGGGCGCCCCGGATATCTCGGTCTTAAACTAACGGTGCTACTCCGAAGAGGGGATGGCGGTTAGTGATCGAGGAAGATGTAGTTCTGCCAGCTCTTCATACGGATAAGGATCTTACGGATCAGGCTAAGTTCCTTGAAGTGACCGGAATAGACGGCGACTTCCACTTGTGTCCCTTGCGGTAACTGATAGCTATCAAGACGTGGATCATTGGCTTTTACTAACACCAACACCCGACCCTGATTGGCCAATTCCGCGGTAGTCAGCAGCGTGCCCTGGCCCTGGAACTGGCTTTCACCAATCGCCGGTAACACCTGCACCACTTCACCACTGAACACCGTGCCCGGAATTGACGGGAACATCAGTTCTGCTTTGTAGCCTGGCTTCAGGCGCTGAACGGAATTCTGTCGAAACGCGGCGGCATAGGTCTGGCGGGAATCCTCATCCACTGGCACAAATGTCATCAGCGGTTTCAGCCCTAACGCGGTGGACATCGTCCCCGTTTTCAACCCGACGGTACTGACATAGCCTGCTGAAGGCGCGCGAACAACGGTACTTTCAAGCTTAAATTCAGCCTCACGCAGTTTTGCCATCAATGAGGCGACTTTGGTGTTCTTGCCGTTGACGACAGAATTGAGGTTATTTTTAGCCTGCTCAACCTGTGCCTGGGCTGCGACCACTGCAGCTTCTGTGGCTTTCCAGGTCTGACGGCGCGTGTCGACCATCTGGTCTGAAAACGCCCCTTTACTGTGGCCCTCGTTATAGCGAGCGTACTCACGTTTGGCCTTATCGCGGTCAGCCACGGCTTTCGCGAGGTCCGCTTGTGCCTGGTTTAGCCCCGCATCGAGAGACAGTGCATTTTGGCTCGCTTCTTTTATCTGCGCGCGTAAGTCATCCACTCTGGCCTGGAAAGGCGTGGGATCGATGCGGAACAGCACATCGCCTTCGTGAAGCATCGTGTTCGATTTTACGGGCACTTCGATAACACGACCACGGACTTGAGAAACAATGGGTACCGTTCGATAAGCCTGTTTGCCGGTTTCACTAAAAGGGTAGTTATAGTTCATCACCAGAATAATAAGGCTGATAAAAACAACGCCGCCAAGTACCGCCGTTGGCACCGTCCATTTATTTAAGGGGATGCGGAAAATCTTAAAAATAGCGACGCACAGCGCGGCATAAGTGAGCAGTAATAATGTTTCCATTATTTTGCCTCCTGAGTCATCGCGACGGATGCAGTCTGGTTATTTTTTAACGCTTTGAGTTCGGCATTCAGCTGTTCAACCTGTGAGGTCAACTGATCCATCTGATGGTGAATATTGTGTTGATCTTTCGCCAGTTGTTTCATGCCCCAACCGCGATCTTCGCGCCACAGCGTGGCCCAAATCCACAGGAAAGGCCAGAGCACATGCAGCGTAAACAGGCTGACCCAGCCGGCATAATGGATGGCATCCTGATGCGGATGGTTACGTCGTTTTGCAATTTCATAAGGGATGTCATGAATAACGATAATACCGTAGAACAAAATCAAAAATACCAGGATCAGTATTGCTAATGCAACATAGTCCAGAGTCATGATAAAAGCTCCAGAAACAATAAGGAAATAACGTAAGAATTGAGTTTGAAAAGGTTTCAGAGTACAGAAAACCATAAAAAGAAAAGGTGAGCAAAAGACGGACTATCCAAAAATAAATTATGTTTATTCTCTGTTATGAAATGCGCCGGTTAGCGATGAGTTAAACGCAAAATTTAAATCTACACTTTTATTTGCTTGCGAAATAATTAAAAACACCCTCCGTCAGGAAGGCGTTCAGTACGATTAAAAACGGTATTTCACACCGAGCATGGCGGAAGCATCACTGTAGCTATTATCACCAATTTGTACCGCAGTCCCGCCCCAGAGATTGAGGGATGGCGTCAGTTGGCCTTGTACACCGAGCTTTAACTGGGCGATGTTACGCGAACCGTCAATGGAGACGGTTTCCCCGTTCATTCTCACCCCAAAGCGCTGGGTATTGTGGAGCCAGTTTGCTTCAACATAAGGCTTAAATTCGCGTTGTTTGTCGTCATCCAACTGTGAATGGCCTTTCAGATAAAGCCTGACCCCCAGACGAGTCTGGAGATTCCCGTTATTCACATCCTGAACCTGAGTGCCATTTTGTTCGGTCATGTCACTGTTGTTTTTTACTCCCATCCAGACAGCTTGCGCCTGTGGCTGAAGATACAGCGCCGTACGGTTGTACTGAGCAAGTTGTGAAATATGGCCTGTTTCGACCGACGCGGTGAAGCCACGGCTTTTCCATTTCTCGCTGCTCTGGTCAGGGCTGGTGAGCGTGTTGTCGAACCAGTTATACAGGGCCCAGCTGTCTGCGTACCAACCGTGCTTTTCCCCGGCATTTTCAAACCAGGTGGCATACAAACCGGCGCTGTAACCGTCCACGCTCGATTTGGCTTTATAGCCAGTCAGAGTCGAATGCGTATTGGCGTGCTGATTGGCATAACCGCCCATCACGCCGATATCCCAGCGATCGTCACCCGTAAAGGAACCGTTAACGATTTCGCCGCCAAGCTGCACAACATAGCGATTGGCCTGGGTTTTTAGCTGGTTGTCTCCGGCCGAGAAACGGTTGTGTCCGCCTTCCTGGCGCAGCCACATTGCCGATTTCTTCATTTCACCGCTGACGGGATCGACATATTCCGTTCCGCCTTCACGGTCGTCCAGGGTTAAGGTGAACAGGGTATTGGCAGCCTGCAGGTTTGCCAGATAACCGCCAATCTCCGGACGCCAGGCTTTCGGGCCAATAAAGTCAGGGCGAGGCGTTGGCGGGGTCACCTCTGGCTCATCAGGCTTGGGGGGATCGACCGGTTTTTCATTATCGGGCGGCGTCACGTCAACCGGTGGCTCTGGTTTTTCGACTGGAGGCTCCGGCTTTTCTTCTTCTATCGGCGGCTTCGGTTCAACAACGGGCGGTTCGGGTTCTTCAACGGTGTTGGTCAGATACCAGTTTTTTCCCTTCTGCGTGAGGAAGTAATCGAAGGCACCCGCAGCGATTCGCCCATTCTGAGTAAACGCGCCTGCCGCTGAGTGACCTTGTACTTCCACCACTTTGATGCCGTTTAGCGCTTGTTCACCCAATCCCCCGACATTGCTGATGCTGACACTGGTTTCTCCGCTGGTGCTGCCTGTGAGGGAAATATTCGCATGAAATATGTGTTGCAGAAAATTTACATATTTGTGGTGTGGATATGGCGCGAACTGAGACAAAAGGGTGATTTTTAGCAGGACGATCAGGCTTTTGCCTGACGGAAGAACAGGTCGGGCAGAGACATGCTGAAAGGAGAGATAAACAGGAGGACACAATGGCCTGGCGACCTTTTCTGTTTCTGATTACCACACAATATCCGCAGCTTTCGCATCGCCGTGGACGACTCACGTTGGTCCGATAACGCACTTTTGCGCGGGAATTCACTAAGCTTTTCCGATTTTTTTCTAAAAACAGATCGGTATTAGCCAGACGTTTTAATTCCTTTATCAAATTGATGCTGCCGGAAATACTGCGCCCATGACAACAGGGGAGCAGACACCATGGCACGCACATCGCACTTATCTTTCCTGGCCGCATTGGCCTTTATCACCTTTCAGGCGCAGGCGGTGAATGTCACCGTGGCGTATCAAACTTCCGCAGAACCAGCCAAAGTGGCACAGGCTGACAACACCTTCGCAAAAGAGAGTGGGGCGACGGTCGACTGGCGCAAGTTCGACAGCGGCGCGAGCGTGGTTCGTGCGCTGGCCTCGGGCGATGTGCAGATTGGCAACATCGGTTCCAGTCCGCTGGCGGTTGCGGCAAGCCAACAGGTTCCTATTGAAGTGTTCTTGCTGGCCTCGCAGCTCGGAAACTCCGAAGCGCTGGTGGTGAAGAAGACCATCAGCAAGCCTGAGGATTTAATAGGTAAACGCATTGCAGTCCCGTTCATTTCAACGACCCATTACAGCCTGCTGGCCGCACTGAAACACTGGGGCATCAAGCCCGGTCAGGTGCAGATTGTGAACCTGCAGCCGCCGGCCATCATCGCCGCCTGGCAGCGAGGAGACATTGATGGGGCGTATGTTTGGGCACCCGCCGTGAATGAGCTGGAAAAAGACGGCACGGTGCTGACGGACTCCTCCAAAGTCGGGCAGTGGGGAGCGCCTACCCTGGATGTTTGGGTGGTCCGCAAAGATTTTGCCCAGCAACATCCTGAGATCGTAAAAGCTTTTGCCCGCAGCGCCATCGAGGCTCAACGTCCCTATATCGACAATCCTGACAGCTGGCTGACAAAATCAGAAAATCTGCAAAAACTGTCGAAACTGAGCGGGGTGCCGGAAGCTGACGTCCCGGGGCTGGTGAAAGGGAATACCTATCTGACGGCAGCACAACAGACTGAACAGCTCAATGGCCCGGTCAATAAAGCGATTGTCGACACCGCTCAGTTCCTGAAGGAACAAGGCAAAGTGCCTGCGGTAGCGGCTGATTACAGTCAGTATGTGACTGACAAATTTGTGAAGTGAGGGAATAAGCATGCTGCAAATCTCTCATTTGAGCGCTGATTACGGTGGCAAGCCCGTCCTTGACGACATCTCGTTAAGCGTTGACCGAAGAGAGCTGTTAGTGGTTCTCGGACCTTCGGGGAGCGGAAAAACCACACTGCTGAACCTGATCGCCGGATTTATGCCTTACGAGTCCGGCAGCATTACGCTGAACAACCAGCCTGTGCGCGGGCCGGGCGCAGAGCGTGGCGTGGTGTTCCAGAATGAAGGGCTGCTGCCCTGGCGTAACGTCCAGGACAATGTGGCTTTTGGGTTGCAGCTCGCGGGAATGAATAAGGAAACCCGTAACGACATCGCGCGTCAGATGCTGAAAAAAGTGGGGCTTGAGGGCGCAGAGAAGCGCTTCATCTGGCAACTTTCAGGCGGGCAACGTCAGCGTGTTGGCATTGCCCGCGCACTGGCGGCTGATCCCCAACTCCTGTTACTGGATGAGCCCTTCGGTGCACTGGATGCTTTTACTCGCGAACAGATGCAAACGCTGCTGCTGCGCTTGTGGCACGAAACCGGCAAACAGGTGCTGCTGATCACCCATGACATAGAAGAAGCGATTTTCATGGCGACGGATCTGGTCTTGCTTTCCTCAGGGCCGGGTCGGGTCACTGAGCGCCTGTCGCTCGATTTTGCACACCGTTTTGTGGCGGGGGAATCTTGCCGCAGTATTAAATCCGATCCGCAGTTTATCGCCCAGCGTGAATACGTGCTGAGCCGTGTGTTTGAACATCGGGAGGCCTTCTCATGAGCATTCTCGTCACCGATAAACCGCGTCGTCAACGGACAAACTGGCGCTGGCCGCTTTCCCGCCAACTGACCCTGAGCATCGCGACGCTCGTTGTGCTTCTGGCTATATGGTGGCTGGTTACCGCGCTGCATTTGATTGCTCCGCTGTTCTTACCTCCGCCAGCTTTGGTATTGCATAAGTTAATCACCCTAGCCGGGCCAGAAGGTTTTATGGATGCCACGCTGTGGCAGCATCTGGCAGCCAGTTTGACGCGTATTCTGATTGCTTTGCTGGCGGCGGTCATCATCGGCATCCCGGTGGGGATTGCGATGGGGCTTAGCCCGACGGTGCGAGGAATACTCGATCCGCTGATTGAACTCTACCGCCCGATCCCGCCACTGGCTTATTTACCGCTGATGGTTATCTGGTTTGGCATCGGCGAAACGTCGAAGATCCTGCTTATCTACCTGGCGATTTTTGCCCCTGTTGCGATGTCCGCCCTTGCTGGCGTGAAAAGTGCGCAACAGGTTCGGCTACGGGCAGCGCAATCGCTGGGCGCTTCCAAAGCACAGATTTTATGGTTTGTTATTTTGCCCGGGGCACTGCCGGAGATCCTGACCGGGTTGCGTATTGGGCTGGGTGTAGGTTGGTCAACGCTGGTGGCGGCTGAACTGATCGCTGCTACCCGCGGTTTAGGGTTTATGGTGCAGTCCGCGGGAGAATTCCTGGCCACCGACGTTGTGTTGGCGGGTATCGCGGTGATTGCCATTATCGCTTTCGTATTAGAGCTGGGCTTGCGCGCATTACAGCGCCGCCTGACGCCGTGGCATGGAGAAAGAGCATGAGTGAACGTCTGAGTATTACCCCGCTGGGGCCGTTTATTGGGGCGCAGGTTTCCGGGCTGGACGTGAGTCGGCCGCTCAGCGATAACCAATTTGAGCAGCTGTATCATGCGGTGCTACGCCATCAGGTTGTTTTCCTTCGTGAACAAGATATTACGCCTCAACAGCAGCGCGGGCTGGCTTTGCGTTTTGGCGATTTGCACATCCATCCGGTTTATCCGCACGCTGAAGGTGTGGAGGAAATTATCGTGCTGGATACGCATAACGATAATCCGCCAGACAACGATAACTGGCATACCGACGTGACCTTCATTGAGACGCCTCCTGCCGGGGCGATTCTGGCGGCGAAACAACTGCCGGAAACGGGCGGTGATACGCTCTGGACCAGCGGTATTGCGGCCTACGAAGCGCTCTCTGCGCCACTTAAAGCCCTGCTGAGTGGGCTGAAGGCTGAACATGATTTCCGTAAATCTTTCCCGGAATATAAGCACCGTCATTCTGAGGAAGAGCACCAGCGCTGGCTGGATGCCGTCGCAAAACACCCGCCATTGTTGCACCCGGTGATCCGCACGCATCCGGTAACGGGCAAGCAAGCGCTGTTTGTGAATGAAGGATTTACCACCCGAATCGTGGATGTCACCGATAAAGAGAGCGAAGCACTGCTCGGTTTTTTATTTGCTCACGTGACCAAGCCTGAGTTTCAGGTGCGCTGGCGGTGGCAGCAGGGCGACATCGCTATTTGGGATAACCGGGTGACGCAGCATTATGCCAATGCAGATTATTTGCCACAGCGGCGAGTCATGCACCGGGCAACCATCTTAGGCGATAAGCCTTTTTATCGGGCGGGATAAGGAATAAGGAAACGCCCGGCAGCAATAGCCGCCGGGCGTTAAGATCAGCGCAGAATTTTCTTCTCTGCGAGATCCAGTGCGAAGTAACTGAAAATCAAGTCTGCGCCCGCACGCTTAATAGCGCCCAGACTTTCAAGAACAACTTTCTCTTCGTCTATCGCACCCGCCTGAGCGGCGAATTTGATCATCGCGTACTCACCGCTTACCTGATAGGCGCCAATCGGCAGCTCGGTACGTTCACGAATATCCCGCAGAATATCCAGATAGGCTCCCGCCGGTTTTACCATCAGGCAATCTGCGCCCTGAGCTTCATCAAGCAACGACTCACGAATCGCTTCGCGGCGGTTCAAGGGGTTCATTTGATATGTCTTACGATCGCCTTTCAGCGCGGTGCCTGCGGCTTCACGGAAAGGACCATAGAAGGAAGAGGCGAATTTGGTGGAGTAAGACATAATTGCGGTGTCAGTGAATCCGGCGGCATCCAGTGCCTGGCGAATGGCCTGAACCTGACCGTCCATTGCTGCAGAAGGCGCGATGAAATCAGCACCTGCCGCTGCAGCAACCACCGCTTGTTTGCCCAGATTTAGCAGAGTTGCATCATTATCTACGCCATGATCGCACAGCACGCCACAGTGACCGTGAGAGGTGTACTCGCAGAAACAGGTGTCTGACATCACAATCATTTCAGGCACGGTCTGCTTGCAGATGCGGGACATGCGCGCCACCAGGCCATCTTCCTTCCAGGCATCGCTGCCAGTGGCATCCGTGTGATGCGAAATACCGAAGGTCATCACCGAACGAATGCCCGCATTGGCGATACGCTCAATCTCACGGGCAAGGTGTTTTTCGGGAATACGCATGACGCCAGGCATGGCTTCAATGGCTTTGAAGTCGTCAATGTCTTCTTCAACGAAGATAGGCAGCACCAGATCATTGAGGGTCAGTGATGTCTCTTCAAACATAGCGCGCAACGCAGCGGATTTGCGCAGACGGCGAGGGCGAGTGATCAAATCTGTCATGATAAGCCTGAGAGTAAGGGAACATCTGACAAGTTTACCTGAATTATGGATGGCGTGTTTCACTATAGTGGTGGTTATGTTTAGGACTTTTCACTGAGGTCTTAATTACCAATTATCATTTTATCAAATGTTTTTATTGGGATTGATAACGAAACCGCGATCTTGTTTAAGAATATTCACCGCATTGTATTTGTTTGCTGAATTATTAATGCGCTGATTCTTAATGTATGAGTTAAACAGTGACATGCTTCACTTATTTTGATTTTATTATTCCCGCTTGCCTGAATTGTCCGCATTCAAACTTTTAAAAGAGATTAATTGAACTAATGGTCAGCGGGCACGCATAATTCCGTGGCAAATTAATTTTGCTTTGATGGATCAACATAATTACGTCCCTGAGGAGGGATGACGAATGCACTCGTGGAAAAATAAACTAGTCGTATCACAATTGGCCGTGGCCTGCGCATTAGCAATCGCTTCTCAGGCAAATGCAGGCACGGATGTCTCTAACAAAACCTATGAAACCTTTGTTCATTACAACGACGCCACCTATGCGGATGGCGTTTACTATCAGGGTTATGCAGGTTGGAACAACTACGGCACGGACAGTGCTTATAACGGCGATATTTATCCGGTTATTAATAACGCCACCGTTAATGGCGTTATCTCCACTTATTACCTTGATGACGGGTTGTCGAGCAATACTAACCCTAACTCGCTGAGTATCAAAAATAGTACGATTCACGGTATGATTACCTCCCAATGTATGACGGAAGAGTGTACTAACCGTGATACCACCGGGTATATCTACGATCGTCTGACTTTAGATGTCGATAACTCAACCATTGACGATAATTACGAACATTATACTTACAACGGTACCAACAGCGATAAAACTGCGGATACTCATGTTGTCGATGTTTATAATCTCGGCACCGCTATCACGCTGGATCAGGAAGTTGACCTGACCATTCAGAATAATTCACACGTTGCGGGAATTACGCTGGCTCAGGGTTATCAATGGCCAGATACTGACGATAAAACCGTCAGCACGGGTGTCGACAGTTCTGAAGTCTTTAATAACACCATCGTGGTGAAAGATTCGGTTGTGACGTCTGGCTCCTGGAGTGACGAAGGCACCAGCGGCTGGTTTGGTCGTACTGACAATGCCAGCGACTATGCGAACGACGTAAATGCCGGTATGGAAGATGTCGCTCTGGCTGTTATCGCTAACCCATCCGCAGATAACGCGATGCAGACCACGGCAACCTTTAGCAACTCTACGCTGACCGGTGACGTGCTGTTCTCCAGCAACTTCGATCAAAACTTCTTCCCGAACGGAGCAGATTCCTATCGTGATACCGATTCCAACCCAGACACCAACGGCTGGGATGGTACCGATCGCCTGGATCTGACACTGGACAACGGCAGCAAGTGGGTCGGTGCAGCAATGTCTGTCCATCAGGTTGACTCTGATGGTGATGGCGTTCTCGATAGCTACGCAGCAGGCACTGATGCAACAGCAACGCTGTATGACATTGAAGCCAACAGCCTGTGGCCGAGCTCAACTTACGGTGTTGATAATACCGATACCGCGTATAACGAAGCGGGCCACGTTATCGGCAACGAAGTTTACCAGAGCGGTCTGTTTAACGTGACCCTGGATCACGGTTCAGAGTGGGATACGCGTAAATCTTCGCTGATCGATACCCTGACGGTGAACAACGGTTCTCAGGTTAACGTTGAAAATTCAACGCTGATTTCTGACAGCATCACCCTGAACAACGCATCCGACATGAACATCGGTGACCAGGGCTTTGTGGCGGCAGACAGCGTGAGCCTGAACAGCGGCTCAACCCTGACCCTGACCGAAGAACTGGGTGAACTGTATGCCAATACGATCAACGTAGACGGCAATGCACAGCTGAACCTGGGTCTGGGCCAGGTGGATACCGCTGATCTGAAACTCACCAATGGCGGTACGTTCAATATCGCCAGCCGTGATTATGTGCTGAACGGTGATATGACCAATGGTCACACCAACGATGAGTCTCAATCTAACTACGGTTACGGTGTTATTGCGGCTAACTCTGATGGTCACCTGGCGGTAAATGGTGACGTGGCGGGTAACTACAAAGTTCGTATTGATAATGCGACCGGTGCGGGTTCTGTTGCTGATTACAACAACAACGAAATTATCCGTATTTACAACAATCAGGCGGATACCGTTGCCACCTTCTCAGCCGCAAACAAAGCTGACCTGGGGGCTTACACCTATCAGGCTAAGCAAGTGGGCGACACTGTTGTACTGGAACAGCGTGATCTGACCGACTATGCCAACATGGCGCTGAGCATTCCTTCTGCAAACACCAATATCTGGAACCTGCAACAGGATACGCTGGCGAACCGTCTGACCAACGCACGTCATGGTCTGGTTGACGACGGCGGTGTGTGGGTGAACTACTTCGGCGGTAACTTTGATGGCGATAACGGCGTGATCCATTATGATCAAGACGTTAGCGGCATCATGGTCGGTCTGGATACTCAGATTGACGGTAACTATGCGAAGTGGATCGTCGGTGGGGCAGCAGGCTTCGCGAAAGGTGATATCAGCGACCGTTCTGGTCAGGTTGATCAAGATAGCCAGTCTGCCTACGTCTACACCTCTGCTCGTTGGGCGAATGATGTGTTCCTCGACGGTAACCTGAGCTACAGCCGCTTCAGCAATGACCTCTCAGCAACCATGAGCAACGGTCAGTATGTTGATGGCGACACCACTAACGATGCCTGGGGCTTCAACCTGAAACTGGGTTATGACTGGAAATACAACGTAGCGGGTTACGTCACCCCTTACGCGGCAATTTCCGGCCTGTTCCAGTCTGGTGATGACTACCGTCTCAGCAATGAAATGCGTGTAGACAGCCAGTCTTATGACAGCATGCGTTATGAGTTGGGTATGGACACAGGTTATACCTTCACTTACAGCGAAGATCAGGCGCTGACCCCGTACTTCAAACTCGCTTACGTCTATGATGACGCGGGTAACGATGCTCACGTGAACGGCGATAACATCGATAACGGTGTTAAAGGTTCCGCAGTACGTGTTGGTGCCGGTGCAGAGTTCAACTTCACTAAGAAGTTCAGCGCATACACTGATGCCAGCTATCTGGGTGGCGGCGACGTCGACCAGAACTGGGGCGCTAACGTAGGTGTGAAATACACCTGGTAATAGCCCACTGAATAAAAGCAGGGAATTAATTCCCTGCTTTTTTTTAAGCAAGGAACTGACACAGGAAGTGACGTCGTATGTTTGCTGTAAAACCCTTGTCCGCATTTGCTGTTCTTGATAAGGCTTTTTCACCTATCGCAGCGCCCATTACCCTTTCGGCTTCTGAGAAAATCATCCTGAACACGGAGTCACCTAAAGTGACGATCGTTCGTCAGGGGATCATTAAAATTGATCGCACTCAGGAAGAACTGCTGGTGTCCATTTCTCCCGCTCCCACCATCATTGATTTACCCGGTGTGCACCTGATGGGGCATGAGATTTATCAGATAACCGCGCTAACGCCCTGTGAGATTTATCAACTGGAGATGGCGGAATGTCAGGCGCTATTGGATAAACACCTGCTATGGCGTGAGGCCTTTGAGTGGGTCAGTTGGCAGTTTCGGGTACTGGAGCAACGAGATGTGCACTTGATCGGTAAGAGCTCATACAGCCAGATCAGAGCCACGTTGCAACATATGTCGCGATGGGACCCAACGTTACGCACCAAGATTGGCGTAATGAATTATATCCAACAGCGCACGCACATTTCGCGTTCTGTTATTGCAGAGGTATTGGCGGCCTTACGGGCAGGAAAATACATCGAAATGGATAAGGGCAAACTGATCACCGTACACCGTTTGCCCCTCGAGTATTAAAATCAGGAGGCAGGAACCACCAGTGGTTTGTTACCGCTAAGTTCCGTCACCAGGTCGTTGATCCCATCACTCATGTTGACGAAACGGGTGAGGGGAGAGCGAGTCACCACGACAAATGCGCCGACGTTATGCTGCGGGATCATCGCCATATAGGTAATGAAACCGCCACCCCCACCGGTTTTTTGAATAATGCCGGGGCGACCGTTTTTCGGCGCCATATAGACCCATCCCAGACCCAACGCATCAGCCTTTCCAGGCACGTCCATCCCAATGACTTTGGTCAACTGGCTACGTTGATAAATCAGCGTTTGCATCCTGTCGGCCTGCTGATTGCGCTGATAAAAATCAGAGGAAAGGAACTGTTGCATCCAGCGCATCATGTCGCCCGGGGTGGAATAGACGCCGCCGCTGCCGATGGCTGCAAGCGTGTTATCGCAAGGACTGGCGCCTTTTTCCGCGACCATCAGGCGCTGACACTGATCGGGTGATGGCGTAAAGGTGGTGTCTTTCATCCCTAGCGGGCGGGTTATCTGCTCTTCAAAAAGCTGAGGATAAGGTTTCCCTGCTGCTTTACTCAGCGCATCGGCCAATAAATCAAACGCCAGATTTGAATACGCCGCCTGTGATCCTGGTGTGGTTTTCAGCGTGGCGGTGCTGAGCCAGCTCCAGCGCTGATTGTAGGTCGGCCAGACGAACACCGGACGGTGTGCTGCGCCGCCAGGTTGCTCGCGCGGCAGGCTGCTGGTATGTGTGGCAAGGTTCACCAGCGTAATTGGCGTACCCTGATACGTAGGCACTTTGGCACCCGGTGGCGCATATTTGCTCAGTGGATCGTTGAGTTTCACCACGCCCTGATCGAGCATTTTCACCAGCATCTCGCTGGTCATCAGCTTGCTTAAGGACGCAATACGAATCACTGAATCCAGCTGTGGATGCACATTGCTGCCCGGGCGGGTCTCGCCGAAGCTGCGAAAGACGCGCTGATTGCCGTCAATCACAACCAGAGCCATGCCCGTTGCACCACTGCCGTAATAAATGTGGTTGGCGTAACGGTCGACGATATCTGAGGCGAAAACCGGGTCCGGCGAAGTTTGAGCGGCCTGAGCCACTGGCAGCGAAGCAGCACACAGCGCTGCAATAAAAAGCAGACTACGTTTCAAGGAAAGCATCCGTGAAGTGAAAGGGAAGGTTAATGCTTATTAAAACGATAATACGGCCGCTTGCAAAGCGCCTTGAGTCCGGTTTTGCGTAAGAAAAACGTAACGACGGGTAAATATGACGATTTTTCTGCACGCCTTTACGCGCTTTTGTGAACTCGCGCGTATGATACTCTCAACCTTCACAGTCAGTTACGGAGCAAATGATGTCAGAGAAACACGTTGTCATGGTGATTGATATGCAAAATGGCGTCTTCGCGACTCCTCGCCGCCAACGGCAGGAATGTGCTGCCAAAATCAACCGTTTAATGGCCGCAGCCGACAGAGTCATCTTTATTCAACACATTGAAGACGGTGGGCTGGAAGAGGGCAGTGAGGGTTTTGCTTTGTTGTCAGAACTTGAGCAGCCAGCCGATGCGCTGTATGTCACCAAAACGGCCTGTGATGCGTTCTATCAAACCCGGCTTGAGCAAGTTTTGGCTGAGAACAGTATCAAAAACTTTGTCATTTGCGGCTGTGCGACAGATTACTGCGTGGACACTACGCTGAAAATTGGCGCAAGTAAGGGTTACGGCATTACGGTTGCAGAGGATGCTCATACCACCGCTAATCGCCCGGCGGCACAGGCCGAAACGTTAATTGCTCATTACAACGAAGTCTGGCGCACATTAACCGTACCGGGCAATCCCGTGAGCGTGAAACCCGTCGAAACAATTGTTGCGCAATGGCAAGCGAACTAAGCGTTTTCTTGTGGGTCAGACGGTAAGTCCAGGTACAGCATCACCTTTTGTCGCGGTGAATGCCGCACGCTTTTTATGGAACACAGCAACCTCAAAACGATAAGAAATCAGCAGGAGAGCAGTTATGTTTAAGTCTTTTTTCCCAAAGCCGGGGCCTTTTTTTCTCTCGGCCGCCCTTTGGGCACTGATCGCGGTGATCTTCTGGCAGGTAGGGGGGAACGCCTGGCTACAACACGCCATTGGCGCTTCCGCCACGGTTCCCGTAAGCGCCGCCCGCTTTTGGTCGCTGAACTTCTTTGCCTTTTACGTCTACTATCTGTTTTGCGTGGCTCTCTTTGCCGCGTTCTGGTTTGTGTACTCCCCGCATCGCTGGCAGTACTGGTCAATTCTGGGCACCTCGCTGATTATTTTCGTCACTTGGTTTAGCGTGGAAGTGAGCGTGGCGATCAACGCCTGGTATGTGCCTTTCTGGGATCTGATTCAGAGCGCCCTGAGCAAACCTGGCAGCGTATCTATTGCTCAGCTCTATTCTGAAACCAGTATTTTTCTGACGATTGCGTTGATTGCGGTGGTGGTTGGGGTGCTGAATCTCTTCTTCGTCAGTCACTATGTTTTCCGTTGGCGTGCGGCCATGAACGAATATTACATGGACAACTGGCAGCGCCTGCGTCATATCGAAGGTGCCGCCCAGCGTGTGCAGGAAGACACCATGCGGTTTTCCACCACCCTGGAGGACATGGGCGTCAGCTTGATTAATTCCGTGATGACGCTGATTGCGTTTTTGCCGGTGCTGATTGCGGTGTCCCCCAAAATCCAGGCACTACCGATCATCGGTCACATTCCTTATGGTCTGGTGATTGCCGCGATAGTCTGGTCAATAATGGGCACAGGGATGCTGGCGGTCGTAGGGATCAAACTACCGGGTCTTAACTTTAAAAATCAGCGCGTGGAAGCCGCCTACCGTAAAGAGTTGGTGTATGGCGAAGACGATCCTAATCGCGCCGCGCCGCCGACTGTGCGTGAGCTATTCAGCGCCGTGCGTCGCAACTACTTCCGTCTGTATTTTCACTACATGTATTTCAACATTGCCCGTATTCTGTACCTGCAGGCTGATACGGTGTTCGGGCTCTTTCTGTTGTTTCCGTCCATTGCGGCAGGAGCCATCACACTGGGGATCATGAACCAGATCCTTGGCGCTTTCGGGCAGGTGAGCAATTCATTCCAATATTTGATAAATTCCTGGACGACGCTGGTCGAACTGATGTCTATCTACAAACGTCTGCGCAGTTTTGAACGCGAACTCGACAACGCACCTGAGCAGGAAGTGACACAAACATTTAGCTAAGACAGGGATGCCCCATGGCGACAGTCGCAACACGTAAGGTTTCAACTTCACTCACTCTGGTTGCCAGTATCATTTTGGCTGGGTGCTCCAGCAAGCCTGCGGAGCTAAAACCCGGTGAAAAACCCGTGGATGTCGCCACGGTGGTGAAGCAAAAAATGCCCGCCAGCGTGAAGGACAGAGAGGTTTGGGCGCAAAGCATCGCGAAAGCCTTTGAGAGTCAAAAACTGGCCCCGACAGAAGAAAATGTCTGCTCGGTGCTGGCTGTCGCGCAACAGGAATCCAATTATCAGGCCGACCCAGCGGTTCCGGGGCTGAGCAAAATTGCCTGGCAGGAGATAGACAGACGTGCCCAGAACATGCACGTGCCCGTCTTCCTCGTCCACACGGCGCTGAAAATCAAATCACCCAATGGCAAAACCTACAGCGAGCGGCTGGATACCGTCCGAACCGAGAAACAGCTAAGCGCGATTTTCGATGACTTTATCGACATGGTGCCAATGGGACAAACGCTGTTCGGCTCGTTAAACCCTGTTCATACCGGTGGCCCAATGCAAGTGAGCATTGCTTTTGCTCAAGCGCATGAGCGCGGATATCCGTGGAAAATGGAAGGTACTGTCCGTCAGGAAGTGTTCACTCTGCGAGGCGGGTTGTGGTTCGGAACTTACCATCTGCTGAATTATCCAGCCAGCTATACGGCACCGTTGTATCGATTTGCTGACTTTAATGCCGGTTGGTATGCCAGTCGAAATGCTGCGTTCCAGAATGCTGTTAGCAAGGCGAGTGGGGTAAAACTGGCTCTGGATGGCGATCTGATTCGTTACGACAGCGACGAAGCGGGGAAAACGGAACTGGCCGTTCGTAAACTGGCGAGCAAGCTCTCGATGAGCGACAGTGAAATCCATCGCCAGTTACAAAAAGGGGACAGTCAGGATTTTGAAAGTACGGCGCTCTATAAAGGCGTTTATAAGCTGGCAGAAGCGAAAACCGGTAAACCGTTAGCGCGTGAAATGTTGCCTGGAATTCAACTCGAAAGCCCGAAAATCACCCGTAATTTAACCACAGCCTGGTTTGCAAAACGTGTGGATGAGCGTCGGGCAAAATGCATGGCGCTCGGTCAGAAGTAGTGTCTCCAGCGTAACACGAGGGCCAGAACACCCAATATTGCGCAGCCCACCAGGAAGGGGACCAGACCAAACAAGGTGCCGACAGCAATCCCCATTTCAACGCGTGGGCGACCGCTATCCTGAATTTGCATCAGATGCTCGAAAACGCCCGGCGCATGTACCACCAGGTTTAACACCTGAGCACCGGCCCAGAAGCAGAGCAGAACGAATAGCGCATAAGCGATATTCCCCTTCGTGGAGGGGGCTCTTCCTTTCCCGGCAATAATGGGTTTTGAGAATGTGAAATCAGCCATGAGAACCTCCTGAGACTGCTTAGCGCCAATCCTGTCAGACCTTGTTATAAGCTGGCCTGAGCCAGAATTACGTGAGTAAGTTTGACAGGGGATCGCCGTTGTCAATATCAGATTCGTGGTAATTTCACTCAGGGAAGACTCCTAAAGTTGGCTTTTACGCTCTGCGTCACAAAGTCTCTCCTTAAGTGAAATCAGTACAGGTTAAGAATTTGCTAAGCGTCACGCAGACGCTGTCACAGGAATGTGCGAGGATAGGGTTTTCACTTGCGGAGTTGTTATGAAACTGCCTGATAAAATTCGCCGCGACTGGCATTACTATGCCTTTGCCATCGGCCTGATTTTTATTCTTAACGGCGTGGTCGGGCTGTTAGGTTTTGAAGCGAAAGGGTGGCAGACCTATGCGGTCGGTCTGGTGACCTGGGTGATTAGCTTCTGGCTGGCGGGGCTGGTGATCCGTCGTCGTCCGGTCGATATCGAAGAAGAAAAAAGTTCTGAAGCCTGACCGGACATCTCTGAAGATGCCCGGCCCATAACCGCTATCCGTTCATCGAGGTTTTCAGCGCCAGATTCGTTTGATGGCGCTCCATCGCAAGTTCAATCAGGCGAGTGATAAGGCTGGTGTAATCCAGGCCGCTCGCCTGCCACAGTTTCGGGTACATGCTGATATTGGTGAAGCCCGGCAGCGTATTGATTTCGTTGATCACCACTTCATTTTCCGCGGTCAGGAAAACATCCACGCGCGCCATTCCACTGCATCCCAGCGCCTGGTACGCTTCAACCGCAACCTGGCGAATCTTGTCGTTAACAGCAGAATCGATAGCCGCGGGAACCACGACTTTCGCGCCATTGTCATCGATATATTTGGTGTCGTAGGCATAAAACTCGCTGTTAAGTACAATTTCGCCACAGGTACTGGCCTGCGGTTCGTCGTTACCCAACACCGCACATTCAATTTCTCGCCCAACGATCCCGGTTTCGACCACGACTTTATGGTCAAACTCAAACGCCAGCGCAACGGCGCGCTCGTACTCTTCTGCGGTTTTGACTTTACTGACACCCACCGATGAGCCCTGGTTGGCAGGCTTAACAAATAGCGGTAAGCCGAGCTTTTCCTTCACTTGCGCAAAAGAGTAGTTGTTCCGGTTTGAACGCGTGAGCGTGACGAACGGGGCAATAGCCAGGCCTGCATCGCGCAGCAGGCGTTTTGTCACGTCTTTGTCCATACAGGCCGCAGAGCTCAGCACATCTGACCCGACGAAAGGCAGATTCGCCATTCGCAGCATGCCCTGAAGAGAGCCGTCTTCTCCAAGCGTGCCGTGCACAATAGGGAAAATCACATCAATGGCAGCCAGCGGTTCACCGCCTTCAGCGTTGATGAACTGCTGGGTGGTTTTACCCGGGATTTGCGCCAGCGTTATCTCTGACGGGCGAAGGGCAATTCGAGCCGGATCCTGAGGATTGAGCAAATAGTGAGTGGCATCGTTAACGTGCCATTGCCCTTGTTTATCAATCCCCAACAGCACCACTTCGAAACGTGTTTTATCCATCGCTTCAACAATGTTTTTGGCTGACTGTAAAGAGACTTCATGCTCAGCAGACTTTCCACCAAAAACGATCCCAACCCGCAACTTAGCCATTTCTGTACCCATCCGAAAAAACACAAAGCTGATACCATAGCACGCCGACCCGTCGCTTGTGCAAAATCCTGGATACCCTTTATGGCTTTTAGGATGCCGAAACAGAGTGAGCATAACCCTCTGCCGAAGAGGGGATTCTTCGTGATATTAGTCACACAAATGAGTATTGAGAAGATAAATGTCTGAACTCATTTATAGCGCACCTCTCGCCGAACAGGCTCAACGGCATCTTGCTATGCTGGTCGATACATACCAAAAATGAATGATTACGTGCAGTTATGGAATCCTGGAGAATAAACCTCATCTCTGTCTGGTTTGGCTGCTTTTTCACCGGCCTTGCTATCAGCCAGATCCTGCCCTTTTTGCCGCTGTATGTTTCCCAGCTAGGCGTCACTTCGCATGAAGCCTTGTCGATGTGGTCTGGGTTAACGTTTAGCGTGACGTTCCTGGTGTCTGCCATTGTGTCGCCTATGTGGGGCAGCCTTGCTGACCGCAAAGGGCGTAAACTGATGCTGCTCCGCGCCTCGCTTGGGATGGCGATAGCCATTCTGTTGCAGGCGTTTGCCACCAACGTCTGGCAGCTGTTTATCCTGCGCGCGATTATGGGCCTGACCTCGGGTTATATTCCTAACGCCATGGCGCTGGTGGCTTCGCAGGTTCCAAGAGAACGCAGTGGCTGGGCGTTAAGCACATTATCGACAGCACAAATCAGCGGGGTTATTGGTGGCCCACTGCTGGGGGGATTCCTCGCCGATCATGTGGGTTTACGTGCGGTGTTTTTTATCACTGCCATTTTGCTGACCATCAGTTTTCTGGTGACGTTATTTCTGATTAAAGAAGGCGCACGTCCGCAAATTAGCAAGGCTGACCGGCTAAGCGGAAAGGCCGTATTCGCTTCGCTCACCTATCCGGGGCTGGTTATCAGTCTGTTTTTCACCACCATGGTGATTCAGCTGTGTAATGGGTCCATCGGGCCAATCCTCGCGCTGTTTATCAAATCGATGGCACCAGAAAGCAACAATATCGCGTTTTTAGCCGGGATGATCGCGGCGGTTCCCGGGGTTTCGGCGCTAATTTCGGCTCCACGATTAGGCAAACTTGGCGACCGTATCGGGACTCAACGCATCCTGCTGGCCACCCTTTTCTGCGCCGTGGTGATGTTTTTTGCGATGTCATTTGTCACCACGCCATTCCAGTTGGGTGTGCTGCGTTTTCTGCTTGGGTTTGCCGATGGCGCCATGCTGCCAGCGGTACAAACACTGCTGTTGAAATATTCCAGCGATCAGGTCACGGGCCGCATCTTCGGATACAACCAGTCCTTTATGTATCTTGGCAATGTCGCCGGGCCGCTGATTGGGGCATCTGTCTCCGCGATGGCGGGTTTCCGCTGGGTATTTGTTGCCACGGCCATTGTCGTGCTGATTAATTTAGTTCAGTTAGCCATAATGCTTCGCCGTCGCCAACAACAAGCCTAATTTATCCACCTAATTCTCAAGGGGTAGAGTATGAAATATTCTCCCCTTCACATTTTGATCATAATTCCTTGAGAGAAACGTTTCGCTACCAATTCAATTTGCATAATTTGGAATTTCTAAAATAATTCTTATACCGACTAGGCATTAGGGATCATCGGTGCTACCGTCTCAGGCATTCTCATAAGGAAGTCTCACCATGAAAAATCTGATTGCAGAATTGTTGGTTAAGCTTGCGGAAAAGGAAGAAGAATCAAAGGAGTTAGTGGTTCAGGTTGAAGCACTGGAAATCGTTGTCACGGCGCTATTACGTCACATGCGACAGCCGGAACAACAGGCTCTGATTACCGATATTGAATCTGCATTAGACGAAGCAAAACCGGAATCTCAGGTGCCCGATCGCGATGCGGAATTATTAAATCAATATATAAAAAAGCTATTACGGCATCCGCGTAGTTAAGGCGAGTGCCGAATTCAGACGCGACGATTGCCGTTTTATCGTCGCTGATAACGTATTAATACCTTCCCGTCCAGACTCGTGGTATCACTCTTTTTTTACCGGCTAAGTGGTTTTTTTCGTTTAAACGACCAGACTTACTGAGATCCCTCACAGAAGGATGGTGCAATGAAAATAACATTACTGGTGACTCTACTGTTCGGTCTGGTGTTTCTCACAACAGTGGGAGCAGCAGAAAAAACGATGACCCCGCAACAGCAGCGAATGACGAGCTGTAACCAACAGGCTACGGCTCAAACGCTGAAGGGGGATGCAAGAAAAACCTATATGAGTAACTGCCTGAAAAACAGCAGCTCAAAGCCTGCAGAGAAAAGCATGACCCCGCAGCAGCAAAAAATGGGTGAGTGTAATGCCACGGCGACTCAGCAATCGCTGAAAGGTGACGATCGTAAGAAATTCATGAGCGCTTGCCTGAAAAAAACGGGGTAATCCCAGGCGTATATCAAGCGGGTGAACCCTGTTCTGGTTCACCCGTTTTTTTATCAGGCTTTACTGAGCTTTTCTGATTTTTCCATGCAGCTGACCATGGCTTCAATCACGGCAGAGCGGAACCCTTTTTCTTCCAGCACGCGAACGGCTTCAATAGTCGTGCCGCCCGGTGAACACACCATATCTTTCAGTTCGCCCGGATGAATCCCGGTTTCAAGCACCATTTTGGCTGAACCCATCACCGCCTGTGCCGCGAATTTATACGCCTGCGCACGTGGCATTCCGCCCAGTACCGCAGCATCCGCCATCGCTTCAATAAACATAAAGACATAAGCAGGTGCAGAACCGCTGACGCCCACTACCGGGTGGATCATCGGTTCAGCAATCACTTCGGCTTCGCCAAAGCAGCGGAAAATAGTCAGTACATCGGCCGTATCTTCGCTGGTGACCAGCGCATTTGGCGTCACGGAAGTCATCCCGGCATTCACCAGCGACGGGGTGTTGGGCATCGCGCGAACGATTTTACGGTCATGCCCCAGCGCACGGGCGAGCTGGTCGAGCGTTACGCCTGCTGCAATCGACACCACCAGTGTCTCTTTATTGAAACTGGAGGCCACTTCGCTCAGCACTTTGGTCATGATGGCAGGTTTCACCGCACCGAAGACGATATCGGCGATTTGCGCCACTTCCTGCGCGCTCTGTGCCGCGTTAATGCCATACTTCTCTTGCAGGGCGGCGACTTTGTCCGGCGAGGGCGTGTAGACCCAAATTTGGCCAGGCTGCACTTGCCCACTGGCGATAAGCCCACCAAGAATGGCCTTGCCCATATTACCGCAGCCGATGAATCCGATTTTCTTATCCATTCTGTCTCTCCCTCAGCGTTTTTTTGATAATGCGTATTAGCTTATCATCTTGTGGCTATGCCGACAGGGGAAAGCAGGCGACAATAGCGCAGTTATTTATTACAGGAGTGAATATGTCGATTTGGGTGGATGCCGATGCGTGTCCGAATGTGATTAAAGAAATCCTGTTTCGTGCAGCAGACAGAACACAGACACAGGTGACGCTCGTCGCCAACCAGAACCTGCGCGTGCCGCCATCGCGTTTTATTCGCGCATTGCGTGTGCCTGCTGGCTTTGATGTGGCGGATAACGAAATTGTTCGCCAGTGCCAGCCGGGCGATCTGGTGATCACCGCTGACATTCCTCTGGCGGCAGAAGTGTTAGCTAAAGGCGGCGCAGCGCTCAACCCTCGCGGCGAGCGCTACAGTGAAGCAACCATTCGTGAAAGGCTGACCATGCGTGATTTTATGGATACGCTGCGGGCCAGCGGCATTCAGACCGGTGGCCCCGACAGTTTATCGCAGCGCGACAGACAGCAATTTGCAGCGGAACTTGATAAGTGGCTGCTGGCGGTCCAACGAGGACAGAACTAAACCCAGCTGTCGTCGTCGCCGCCGAAATCATCGTTGCTGAAATCGTCGTTATTCCAGCTGTCATTATCCTGGTTATTGGCGTAGTCGGTGCTGCCGTCATCAGGTAAAAACGGCGTGTCTGCTGCCTGGCTTACATTGTCAGACGCAGGAACAGGCGGTTCCTCGATAATATTGACGATTTCCTGAGGGTGCGTGCCGGAGAACATGTTCATCAGCATATTCCCCAGCACAACGCCACCAGCAACACCCGCCGCAGTTTGTAGCGCGCCTGCCATAAAGCCACCTCCGTTGCGGCCTGCAGCATAGTTTTGCATCTGAGGCGCAGCTGAAGGTTGGCCGTAGTTTTGCGCACCAGGGATAGGATTGTTGACTTGAGGTTGTGCTGAGCCACCGCCAAACAATCCGGCAAGAAAGCCGCCGCTGCTTTGCCTGGTAGAGCGCAGTTGGCCGACTTCATTTTCCAGCGCCTGAACGCGCTCATGCAGCTGTTTAACGGCCGCTTCCTGAATAAGAATGGTCTGCGCCATATAGTAAGGAGCAGCCGGTTGCGCCTGGATATGTTGCGCAATCACGCTCTCGGCGTTAGCATCGCGCGGCGAACTTTGCTCTTCGGCTTGTTTCAGGCGAGAGAAAAGACCCTCGATAAGGCGTTGTTCTTCAGATTGCATGGGTGAGTCCTCGGTCATACGAATGCTGTACGGCATAGTTTGTCTGAAACATTCATACTGTAAATATGCGCTACGTAAAGCTGTGCATAGATGTGTTACCTTTTGCACCTGCACAGGGTTGTCAAAAGACCGTGCTTTCATGTAAGGTTGCCGCAACACTCGATGACACTATTTCTTTACACCCTCATGATTTACACTCCCCTTTATTCCCGGCAAAGAGATTGACGGGGTATCAGGGTTGTAACTATTAATTTACACTTACTTGCGTACTAGTTTGATGGTATTCTTTCTCGCTCACACGCACAGCCTGCATTGCTGCAGTACCAGGGGGATTTTCAGGTGACAACAGAGCCTATTTTTCTTATCGGCGCCCGTGGCTGCGGAAAAACAACAGTCGGACAAAAGCTGGCGCAGGCCTGTCAGTTTGATTTCCTCGATACCGATCAGATCCTTCAGCAACGTGAAGGCAGAAGCATTGCCGATATCGTGGCGAAAGAAGGCTGGCCCGCCTTTCGCAGCCGTGAAACACAAACCCTGCAATCGGTCACCGCGCCCCAGTCGATTATCGCCACCGGTGGCGGCATTATTCTGGCTCCCGTGAACCGCGAATTTTTGCGTAAAAACGGCATCGTTATCTACCTGAAAGCGCCTGTGGCGGTCCTTGCTGGTCGCCTTGAAGCATTTCCGGAAGAATCCCAACGCCCTACGTTAACCGGAAAACCGATCAGCGAAGAGGTCAGGGAAATTTTGGCCCAACGCGATGCGCTGTATCGTGAAACCGCCCATCACATTGTCGATGCCGCCTGCGATCCTGACGATGTCGTTGCGCAAATTCTGGCCGCCATCAACGCGCCAGCAGCAGCCTGCATTCAGGCAAACTCGGCAACAGCGGGCTAACGCCTATACTTAACGCTCTGACCCAAAAGAGGAAGAGCTATGCCGACCAATCCCCCGTATCCAAGACAAGCCCGGATTGTTGCCGTAGAAAAAGGCGAGCCGGGCAACAGCGTGACCTGGTACGAACTGCGTGCCGACCACCCCAAACCTGATTCGCTGATCAGCGAACATCCGACTGAGGCCGAAGCCCTCGACGCCAAACGCCGTTATGAAGACCCCGGCAAGTCCTGAATCCGGCCTTTCTGTTGCGCAACGCCTGCCTTGAGTGGGCGTAAATCACACTTTTTAGCTAAACTCATTGTTAATAAAACGTTAACCTCAAGATATTACTGGAGTGTGTCGGAGCCTTCTGGAATCTTTACAAACTGCGCCGGAGCGTAGCTGCTACGCTTCTGAACGGTTGAATTTTTTAGCCATCCAGGGGGCTGCCATCGAGAAGTAAGCCTGTGTCGAAGCAGTGGTTGCAGTGATAAAAAGGTAAATAACATGAGTGCGACTTTAGCGATTCTTACCATCGGCGTGGTTCCGTTGCGTGAGGTGTTGCCGCTATTAACAGAGCACATCAGGGAAGATCAGATAACCCACGTCAGTTTGCTGGGGAAAATGACTCGCGAAGCCGTCATGGACGCGTACGCGGTGAGTCCCGGAGAAGATGTTCTTATTGCCCTCCTCAACGATAATCGCATGGTGGAAGTCTCCCGTCAGAAGGTTGAACGTGACTTGCAGGCACTCGTTGAGGTGCTCGATAATCAGGATTATGACGTTATCCTGCTGATGAGCACGGCACCCATCAGCGGCCTGGTGGCCCGCAAAGCGATACTTATCGAACCGCAACGCATTATCCCGCCCTTAGTGAATTCCATTGTCGATGGCCATCAAGTCGGGGTGATTGTGCCGATCCCTGAGCTGATGAAAAACCAGCGGGTCAAATGGGAAGTGTTGCAAAATTCCCCGCACTACGCCCTGGCGAATCCTGTTCATGGTAGCGATGATGAATTGATCTCCGCCGGAAAAAAACTGATGGGTGAGGGGGCTGATGTCCTGATGCTCGACTGTCTGGGTTTTCATCAACATCACCGTGATGTATTGCAAAAAGCGCTGGATGTGCCTGTGTTGTTGTCGAATGTGCTGGTGGCTCGTCTGGCGGCGGAACTGCTGGTCTGACGGATTTTTTGCGTGACAGTCCGCTGTCACGCCCCCTATATTGGACAGGACACAACAATGAAACCAATAAGGGCCAGTTATGCTTCAAAGCAATGAATACTTTGACGGGAAAGTGAAGTCCATCGGGTTTACCAGCAGCAGCACTGGCCGCGCCAGCGTGGGTGTTATGGCAGAAGGGGAATACACTTTTGGCACCGCGCAGCCGGAAGAGATGACCGTTGTCAGCGGCGCGCTGAACGTCTTACAGGCGGGTGAAACCGAATGGAAAACCTACACCGCCGGGCAGGTCTTCAATGTGCCGGGACACAGTGAATTTCATCTTCAGGTCGCAGAGCCAACCTCTTATCTCTGCCGCTACCTGTAAATAAAAAAGCCTTCCTGACGGAAGGCTTTTTACTTAGCGCTGGGCTTCGCCGCCCAGGCCTTCAACCAGTTGGGCAATCAAGGCTGCCAGCTCACCGGTCATCAGGATAAAGTCAGCGTCAAAGCGCTGATCGTAATTTTCCCGTTCGATATCTTCGTTCTGATCGCGCAGTTCGTCACAGAACTTCAGGCGCTTAATGGACGCATCTTCGCACACCATAAACTGAATGCGCTGCTGCCAGTCCAGAGCCAGTTTAGTGACCACTTTGCCCGCTTCGATATGCACGGCGATTTCGTCGCTGACCAGTTCCTGCTTCTTGGCACGGATAACGCCACCGTCTTCCAGAATGGCTTTCAGCTCAGCTTCATCCAGCAACTGGAAACCTTGTGCGACAGTGCCGGAGCGAACCCACTCGGTCAGCGTCAGCTCGATAGGGTTTTCCAGCGCCAGCGGAACCACCGGCAGCGAGCCGAGCGTTTTACGCAGCAGCGCGAGCGTGTCTTCGCCTTTCTTCGCACTGGCGCAATCCACCATGATCAGCCCGTTTACAGTGTCAATCCACAGCATTGTCTGGCTGAAACGGCTGAAAGCACGTGGCAGAAGCGAGTGCAGCACTTCATCTTTCAGGGAGTCTTTCTCGGTCTTTTTAAGCTTACGACCCTGATCGGCTTCCAGTTTCAGAATTTTTGCTTCGAGCGCCTGTTTGATAACTGGAGCAGGGATAATTTTTTCTTCCTTGCGGGCGCAGACCAGAATCTGACCGTTCGCTTCGTGCGTGAACGCGTCACTGTGCGAGCCCATAGGCGAAACCCAACCGGTTTTCGCCATATCCTGACTGCCGCAGGGGGTAAACGCCAGCGCGGCTAACTGTTTTTCCATCTCATCGGCGCGCAAAGAAATGTCGCGGCTAAGACGGTAAACCATTAAATTTTTGAACCACAGCATGATAATTTCCACGGCTTTGTCGTTAAATCCAGGGCGCATGATAGCGAATTGTCGCTATGCTTGCATTGTTAATCAGGAACGGGGGAGGTATCGGTGCGTATAGGAATTGATCTGGGTGGCACGAAAACAGAGGTCATCGCGCTTAGCGATCGAGGCGAGCAGTTGTTCCGTCATCGTCTGCCGACGCCGCGAGACGATTATCAGCAAACGATAGAGACGATAGCCACGCTGGTGGCCATGGCTGAGAAAGAAACTGGGCAAACGGGCACAGTGGGCATGGGCATTCCCGGCTCCATTTCGCCTTATACCGGCGTGGTGAAAAACGCCAACTCCACCTGGCTCAACGGCCAGCCTTTCGATAAAGATTTAAGCAAGCGCCTCAATCGCGAAGTTCGGCTGGCGAACGATGCGAACTGTCTGGCCGTTTCTGAAGCCATTGATGGCGCAGCAGCCGGTGCGCAAACCGTTTTTGCCGTCATTATCGGCACCGGCTGTGGTGCTGGTGTTGCGCTTGGTGGCCGGGCGCACATTGGCGGTAACGGCACGGCGGGTGAGTGGGGGCATAACCCTTTACCGTGGATGGACGAAGACGAGTTGCGCTATCGCGAAGAAGTGCCGTGCTATTGCGGAAAACAAGGTTGTATTGAAACCTTCATCTCTGGCACGGGCTTTGCGACAGATTATCATCGTCTTAGCGGCAAGCCGCTGAAAGGCAATGAGATCATGCGTCTGGTTGAAGAGCAGGACGCGGTGGCGGAACTGGCGTTAAGTCGCTATGAACTGCGTCTGGCAAAATCGCTGGCACACGTGGTCAATATTCTGGATCCGGACGTCATCGTGCTGGGCGGCGGCATGAGCAACGTCGAACGGTTGTACAAAACGGTTCCTGGCCTGGTGAAGAATTTTGTGTTTGGCGGTGAATGTGAAACGCCCATTCGCAAAGCGGTTCACGGTGATTCAAGCGGCGTGCGCGGCGCGGCGTGGTTGTGGCCACTGTAATCTGAACGCCCCTGAAAAGGGGCGAATCTCAGAGTGATGAAAACGCCGGAGCAGGTTTTTGTTTCAGGCGGGCATACAGCAACAGGGACGACATAGCGAAAAAGGAGAGCAGTGCCGCAGGCAGCGCCACGTAGTTGTAGGCAAACCCCATCGTCAACATCATTCCTCCGCAGTAAGCCCCTACAGCGCTACCGAGGTTAAAGGCCATTTGGCCTCCGGCGGCCCCCAACATTTCGCCACCTTTCGCATTCTGCAACAGCAGGATTTGCAGCGGTGCAGAGAGCGCAAACAACCCCAGACAGCAGACAAACGCCAGCCCGAGCGAGGCGGCTTTATCCGCGCCAAATACGAACAGCAGCGCCAGCGAAAGCGCAATCACCAGATCCGTCACGATAGCGATACTGAGTGGCGAGTGTTTTCCTGATAAGCGTCCGCTCAGCAGATTGCCCGAGACCATGCCTAGCCCAGCCAGCATCATAATCAGCGTCATATTGCCTTCGGAAAAGCCCGCCACGGTCATCATGAAGGGTTTGATGTAGCTGAACCAGGCGAACACGCCAGCATTACCAAACAGCGTGGCGGAAAAGATAAACCAGGGCGCGGGGGATTTCAGGAAATGGAACTGTTCGCGCAACTTGCGTTTGGAGGCGTCGGTGATATTCGGCACCCAAAAGATAACGGAGGCGATGACCAGAGCGTTGAAAACGGCAATCAGCAGGAACGTATAGCGCCAGCTAAATTCCTGGCTGAGCCAGGTGCCGAGCGGCACGCCGAGTAAGTTGGCGACAGTCATTCCGCTGATCATTCCCGCCACCGCAGCGGTCACTTTTCCGGGCTTCGCGAGCTTCGACAAAATAATCGCGCCGACGCCAAAGAAAGCGCCGTGTGGGAAGCCGGACACCAGTCGCCCTGCGGCGAGCATCCAGTAAGACGACGAGAGGGTAAACATCGCGTTGCCGATAAGACACAGCGCCAGCAGGAAAATCAGAATGTGCTTCAGGGAAAATCGGCTGGAAAATACGGCAATAACAGGGGCCCCAATCACCACGCCGAACGCATACCAGGAGATCATGTGCCCGGCGGTTGGGATGGAAATCCCCACGTTGTGAGCCAGCTCGGTTAACACGCCCATGATGCCAAATTCGGCCATGCCCAGGCCGAAGGTGCCTAACGCTAACGATAAAATGACTTTTTTCATACTGACTCGTTGTGGTGTGACATCCCGGAACGTCAGGACACGTCGTGAACCCCAGCTTGCGGCAAACAGGCTGCGCAGGCCAATTGCTTATTCTTCTTTTGGTATTGACGATCCTGCTATCTCACGGGTCCACGGCAAAGGTTTTATCCAGCTTGCTGTAGCCTAACCCGTTGATCTTCTTCACGCGGATCTGCACCGGAATTCTCTCTTTCATCGCTTCCACATGGCTTATCACACCGATGACTTTGCCGCTCGCATTCAGGGCGTCCAGAGCATCGAGTGCGGTGTCCAGCGTTTCGCTGTCCAGCGTGCCGAAACCTTCGTCTAAGAAAAGGGAGTCAATTCGGGTTTTATGGCTCACCAGATCCGACAGCGCTAACGCCAGCGCCAGACTCACCAGGAAGCTTTCTCCGCCCGAAAGCGTGCGTGTATCTCGCACGGCATCGGCCTGCCAGGTGTCCATCACTTCCAGTTCAAGCGCTTCGCTGGCTTTGCGTTTAAGCAGATAACGCCCATGGAGACGGTTTAACTGTTCGTTTGCCAGCCACACCAGATTATCGAGCGTCAGCCCCTGCGCGAATTTGCGGAATTTATCGCCTTCTTTCGAGCCGATCAGAGCATTCAGCCAGCCCCAGTCTTCGAGCGTCTGGCTGGCTGTTTGCATCTGTGTCATCAACGCTTGCTGCTGTTGGCGATTATCGGCGTCTTGCTTTATCTGCTGACGGATTTCGCCCTGGGCGGAACTGTTTTCCCGCAGCTTCTGCGCCAGCTCGGCTAACTGGAACTGCACTTGTTCAGGTTGGGCCTCAGCGGATAAATCTTCAGAACGCTGTTGTTGATGGCTGGCCTGTGCCGTTTGAGCCTGCGTCGCCAGCGCCTGTTGTTGCTGAAGTTGGCTTTCGAGCTGTTGCTTTAACTGTTCCAGGCGCTGGCGCGTCTGCTCGTCGAGCAAGGCGGCCAGAAACGCCTGCTGATCGGCAAACTGGCTGTTGGTCAACGCGCTTTCAAATGCTTGTTGGGCCGCAAGCCTTGTTTGCTCTGTCTGCTCTTTTTGCTGTTGCAGCGTTTGCCACTGGCTTTGCAGCGACACACAATCGTGATGAACCTGCTGCCAGCCTTCCAGTGGCACCGGCGTGAAGTCGTCTGATGGCGGCACTTCAGGCAGCGTTTCCCGCAGCGGTTGCAGGTGAAGAAGCTTCTGCTCAACCGACTGAAGCTGTTCGGTTTGCGTTTGCCATTGCTGACTTTCGGCTTCACGCTCAGCAAGCCATGCGGCTTCTTCCCCGGTAGCCGGAAGCGTCAGATTGAAGCTGCTCAGGGCCTCGGTTAAGCTGTTTTGACGAGCGGCTATCTCCTGCTCAAGCGCGGTACGCTGGGCTTGCAAATCAAGATGCTGTTTTTGCAGGTTTAGGCGTTGACTGTGTTGATACAGCTGCTGCTCCCAACTTTCCTGCTCATTCAGCCAGCCGCCGATATCGTCTTCAGGAGTCAGCGAAATCGCCAGCGCGGCGACGGTTTCCTGCCATTGCGAGGTGAGTGCTTGCTCCTGCTCAGCGATTGATACCAGCTCGCTTTGCTCGGCCTGTAGCTGCTTCTGCAACCCATCAAGCTGCCCTCGCAGGCTGGCCCCGGCTTCGCCCAGTTGTTTCACTTCTTTTTCAAGCTGATCACGGCGGGCTTCATTCACGCCGGGTTTGAGCGCCTGATACTCCGCTACGGCCGGATGTTCCGTCGAACCGCACAGCGGGCAAGGGCCACCCGGCTGTAAGCGAGCGCGTTCATCGGTCAGCTTCGCGATGATTTTTTCCTGCTCGCACAGCGTCTTCACATCGTTAAACTGCTGCAGCTTCTCTTTATAATGCTGACGGCGAGTAACAAGCTCTGCTTCCCCTTTTTTCAGTTCCTGCTGACGCTGCACAAGCAGCGGCTGAAGCTGCTGGCGGCGCTTGCTGAGCGGCTGGAAGCGGTTTTGCAGCGTGTTGAGTAACTGACGCAAAGGCCGGGCCGCCGTGTGTTTTTCGATGGCGGCGGTAACTTGCTTGTCGTCCAGCTCCAGCGTGCTGGCGGGCAGGGCATTCGATTGGCGAATCAGCTCCGCTTCGCGCTGCGTCAGGTTTTGCACCTGCGATGCGTCGCGTGTTTGCTGAGTAAATGTCGCTCGCCAGCCCGCGAGTTCACGGCCTAAAAGACGGAAGCGGTCGTTTGTTTTCAGCCACTCGCTAAGGGTTTTGTGTTCAGTGTTCAACTGCTGATATTGCGCATCCGCAGTCAGGCGTATACCCGCCCGCTGCGCCAGTTGACGCTGTAAGCGAGTATTTACTTCTTCAGCCTGTTGATGCGTTTGAGCATAAGCGGCTTGCTGATCCTGAAGGCGAACCCAAAGCGGGCGCAACTGGTCGGCTGGCTGGGCAAGCGCCAACGCTGCCAGCTGCGGCTGCGCGTCACTCAGTGCCTGCTGGGCGCTTGCGAGGGCCGTTTGTGAACGCTGATGCGCTTCGCGCATTTCAGCCTCTCGGGTTAGCCATTGTTGCCAGCCCTGAATGCGAAGCTGCGTGCTCTGTTGCTGCTTTTCTTCGTCAGTGAGTGCCTGCAAACGTTGCTGCAAAGCCTGCTGTTGCTCGTCGCTCAGCAACACCATGCCTGATGCCTGAGCCTGTAGCTTTTCCAGGCTGATTTTGGCTTCTTTGTGCTTCTCAAACACCATCGCGGAAATCTGTCCGTAGATTTCTGTGCCGGTCAGTTCTTCAAGCAGCTCTGCTCGCTCTTTCGGTTTGGCATTCAGGAACGCGGCGAACTGGCCCTGAGAGAGCATCATCGAACGGGTAAAACGGCCGTAATCCAGCCCGGTGAGTGAGGCGGTAAGATCCAGCTTTTCTTTCACTTTCTCGGCAAGGATTTCGCCCGTGTCGCAGCGTGAGAGTTCCACTCGCGGTGCCTGGAGATTACCGTCCGGCTGATTTCGTGCCCGGTTTTGGCTCCAGAAAGCGCGATAGGCGGTGCCCTTCACTTCAAACTCAACCTCGGCCAGACATTCGGCGGTATCGCGGGTCATCAAATCATTTTGCGATTGCGACAGCGTGCTGAGTCTCGGTGTCTCGTGATACAGCGCCAGACAGATGGCATCCAGCAGCGTGGTTTTCCCGGCACCCGTGGGGCCAGTGATAGCAAACAACCCGTTGCTGGCGAACGGTTCCTGGGTGAAATCGATTTTCCATTCACCCTTCAGCGAGTTCAGGTTTTTCAGCCGCAGGCTTAAAATTTTCATGGCTGTTCCTCGCTGGACAGGGCGCTCAGGGTTTCGTTGAAGAGTTGGTGCAGGCGTTGTTGCTGCGGTTCTTCTAAGGTTTCCAGCGCCAGACGGCGTTCAAACACTTCTTCTACTTTCAGTTCGCTCAGCGTTTCCCGATGTTCGCTTGCCATGATGCGCTCACGCTGTTCGCGGCTGCGGCGCACCAGCAGCACTTCGACGGGCAGCGTTTCGGTCAGGGTTTGAATTTTGCGTTGGATATCATGCAGGTATTCGTCGCTGGTGATTTCGATGTCGAGCCACACCGGCTGGCTGTCATCTGCGTCTCGCCACTGTTCAAGCTGCGTGCTGATGCTGCCAAAATCCCCTTTCAAAACCGCCAACGGCTGAGTGACAGGCACCTCCAGCGGCAGGACTTCGGCCAGTTTCCCGTCCTCAAAACTCACCAGATTGACGGTTTTGGCTTTGCCCGTTTCATCAAAGCTCAAAGAAATAGGGGAGCCGCAGTAGCGAATGTGCTCGGTGCCGCCAATCTTCTGTGCGCGGTGAATATGCCCGAGAGCGATGTAATTCGCAGGCGGGAAGTTCTGCGCCGGGAAGGCATCCAGCGTGCCAATATAGATGTCACGTACTGCGTCACTTTTGCTGGCGCCCACGGTGGTCAGATGCCCGGTGGCAATGATCGGCAACGTGCGCTCGCCGCGCAGGTCGCAAGCTTGTTGATATTGCTGCTGATAATACCCGGTGATGGCCTGTAATAAATGCTGTTGCTTTTCACCCGCAGAGGCTCCAGCGGTGCTAACAATCACATCACGCGGGCGTAAAAAAGGCACAGGGCAAAGAATGGCACCTGGCGTGCCGTCGCGAAGCATTAATTCACACGGCGGTGTGCCGCTGCCCGCGACAACTTTTGTATTCAGGAAGGCGAGAATATCGCGTGATTCATTCAGCGTGGCCACAGAATCATGGTTTCCCGCCAGCACGACTAACTGACAGCCTGTTTGCTGAAGCTGAACGACAAAACGGTTGTACAGCTCGCGGGCATAACTTGGCGGCGAGCCGGTATCAAAAATGTCGCCCGCCACAATAATGGCATCCACCTGCTGCGCTTCGGCGGTCGCCAGCAGCCAATCAAGAAAAGCTTGATGTTCGGCGGCGCGGCTTTTGCTGTAAAAATTCTGGCCGAGATGCCAGTCAGAGGTGTGTAGGATGCGCATAATCAGTCCATGGCGTGAAAGCGTGGCAGCAAGTATAAACATTTAACGATAACAGGGCGATGACTGCGCGGATTCGGTGTCATAATCAAAAAATCGCTATCATAAATCTGTCATAAAACTGACGCATACTAGCGCCGCATTGCATACATATGACTAATAACACGGGACAAATAATGGCGAGACGTATTCTGGTCGTTGAAGATGAAGCGCCGATCCGCGAGATGGTGTGCTTCGTCCTGGAGCAAAATGGCTTCCAGCCTATAGAAGCCGAAGATTATGACAGTGCCGTTAACCAGATGAATGAGCCGTGGCCTGATCTGGTTCTGCTGGACTGGATGCTGCCGGGCGGTTCCGGGATCCAGTTTATCAAGCACCTGAAACGTGAAGCGCTGACCCGCGACATTCCGGTCGTGATGCTGACGGCGCGTGGCGAAGAAGAAGACAGGGTTCGTGGTCTGGAAACGGGCGCGGATGATTACATCACCAAGCCTTTCTCACCGAAAGAGCTGGTGGCACGTATTAAAGCGGTCATGCGTCGTATTTCGCCGATGGCCGTGGAAGAAGTTATCGAGATGCAGGGATTAAGCCTCGATCCGTCTTCGCACCGCGTGATGACCGGCGAAAATCCGCTGGACATGGGGCCGACGGAATTTAAACTGCTGCACTTCTTTATGACTCACCCGGAACGTGTTTATAGCCGCGAACAGCTGCTGAACAATGTCTGGGGAACCAACGTTTATGTGGAAGACAGGACGGTCGATGTGCACATCCGCCGCCTGCGTAAAGCGCTGGAACACAGTGGTCACGATCGGATGGTACAAACCGTTCGCGGCACGGGCTATCGTTTCTCTGCCCGTTTCTGACAATTGACTGGAGTGTGACCCGTGCTTGAACGGTTGTCATGGAAAAGGCTGGTTTTCGAGCTGATCCTCTGTTGTATCCCGGCCCTGATCCTCGGGGCGATTTTCGGTTACTTGCCCTGGTTTTTACTGGTGGCGGTGACCGGGCTGCTGGTGTGGCACTTCTGGAACCTGCTGCGCCTCTCCTGGTGGCTGTGGGTTGACCGAAGCATGACGCCACCGCCGGGCAGCGGCAGCTGGGAGCCCTTGCTGTACGGGCTTCACCAGATGCAGATGCGTAATAAAAAACGCCGTCGCGAACTGGGCAGCCTGATCAAACGCTTTCGCAGTGGGGCAGAGTCCTTGCCGGATGCGGTGGTGCTGACCACCGAGGAAGGGGCGATGTTCTGGTGTAATGGCCTGGCGCAGCAAATGCTGAATCTGCGCTGGCCGGATGACAACGGCCAGAACATTCTCAACCTGTTGCGTTATCCCGAATTCTCCCGTTACCTGAAAACCCGCGACTTCACAAAGCCGCTTAATCTGGTGCTCAACACCGGGCGGCATCTGGAAATTCGCGTGATGCCCTACACCGACAAACAGCTGCTGCTGGTGGCGCGTGATGTCACGCAAATGCACCAACTGGAAGGCGCCCGACGCAACTTCTTTGCCAACGTCAGCCATGAGCTACGCACGCCGCTCACGGTGCTGCAGGGCTATCTGGAAATGATGCAGGAGCAAACGCTGGAAGGGGCACCGCGTGAAAAAGCGCTGCACACCATGCGCGAACAAACGCAGCGAATGGAAGGGCTGGTGCGCCAGTTACTGACGCTCTCACGCATCGAAGCGGCACCGTTAGCGGCCTTAAACGAACGTATCGACGTGCCAATGATGCTGCGAGTGGTAGAGCGGGAAGCGCAAACCCTCAGCCAGAAAAAGCATACGCTGCATTTTGAGATAGATGATTCGCTCACGGTGCTGGGCAGCGAAGAACAGTTACGTAGCGCAATATCGAACCTTGTTTATAACGCGGTGAATCATACGCCTGAAGGCACGACCATTATCGTGCGTTGGCAGCGAGCGCCTCACGGTGCGCTATTCAGCGTGGAAGATGATGGCCCAGGTATTGCGCCTGAACACATTCCGCGTCTGACTGAGCGCTTCTATCGTGTCGACAAAGCCCGTTCGCGCCAGACAGGCGGCAGCGGTCTTGGGTTAGCCATTGTTAAGCATGCGGTGAATCACCACGAAAGCCGGCTCGATATCGAGAGTCAGCCAGGCAAAGTGACGCGCTTTAGCTTCTTGCTGCCGGAACGTTTGATTGCCAAAAAAAGCGCCTGATTTCAGTACTGGCAGGAAAGATTGACACAAACCGGCGAAAGCCGGTTTTTCAGATCGCAGACAAAGAAGGAAAAAGCGTGGTTTTTCCTTCTTTGTGATTATCAGCCGAAAATCAATGAATTGATTTTCCTTATTTTTTGTTCGGCAAGTTATGACAAATCTTCATTCGTTGGCGGTTTGTCATCAGTTTCAAAAACCGGCGAGAGCCGGTTTTTTTGCTTTCCAGTTAACCAAACGGCGGATAATTATCAAACGTCTGATGCTTTTTTGTTCGCATGATAAGCCATGGGTTTTTCTTATAACTGGTTATTCATGCTGATATGGGTTTTCATGTTGATATAATCCTCTGGTTTTGCGATCCCATGTTGCTTTAAAACGTTATAAGCGTTTAAATTGCCCACGTTGCAGTCGCAGTCTGACTGCTTTCGCGTGGTAAACCCAATAACAATTCTTTCCACGCGAACATCGGGAGAATATCCCACTAACGATTACGCTCTTGCCGTTGTTCTGTTCCGCAGGGATAAGCGCGACGTTTTATTTTTTCAACACCACATCCACAGGCAGTAAAGAGTTTATGACCCATCAGTTAAAATCACGCGACATCATCGCCCTGGGCTTTATGACCTTTGCGTTGTTCGTTGGCGCTGGCAACATCATCTTCCCTCCAATGGTTGGCTTACAGGCAGGCGAGCACGTCTGGACTGCGGCGATTGGTTTCCTGATAACCGCAGTGGGCCTGCCTGTGTTGACCATTATTGCTTTGGCAAAAGTGGGCGGCGGCGTGGATAGCCTGAGCACGCCTATCGGGAGAGTCGCCGGTATTCTGCTGGCTGTCGTCTGCTATCTGGCCGTTGGTCCGCTGTTCGCGACCCCGCGCACCGCAACAGTCTCCTTTGAAGTGGGCATTGCGCCGCTGACGGGTGACGGTGCGCTGCCGCTGCTGATTTACAGCGTTATCTATTTTGCACTGGTGATTCTGGTGTCGCTCTATCCGGGCAAACTGCTGGATACCGTGGGCAACTTCCTTGCACCGCTGAAAATCCTTGCGCTGATTGTGCTGTCTGTTGCCGCTATCATGTGGCCTGCAGGTTCTATCAGCCATGCGCTGGAAGCTTACCAGACCGCACCGTTCTCTAACGGTTTCGTGAACGGCTATCTGACCATGGATACGCTGGGCGCAATGGTCTTCGGTATCGTTATTGTTAACGCCGCGCGTTCTCGTGGCGTGACCGAAGCTCGTCTGCTGACCCGTTACACCGTTTGGGCTGGCCTGATGGCAGGCGTTGGTCTGACGCTGCTGTATCTGGCGCTGTTCCGTCTGGGTTCTGACAGTGCCTCGCTGGTGGATCAAAATGCCAACGGTGCAGCGATTCTGCACGCTTATGTGCAGCACACCTTCGGTGGCGCAGGCAGCTTCCTGCTGGCAGCCCTGATTTTCATCGCCTGTATGGTGACCGCCGTTGGCCTGACCACCGCTTGTGCCGAGTTCTTCTCTCAGTATCTGCCGCTGTCTTACCGTTCGCTGGTGTTTATCCTCGGTCTGTTCTCGATGGTGGTGTCGAATCTGGGGCTGAGCCACCTGATTCAGGTGTCCATTCCGGTGCTGACTGCAATTTATCCGCCTTGTATCGCACTCGTGGTATTAAGTTTTACCCGCGGTTGGTGGCATAATTCGAGCCGCGTGATTGCCCCGGCGATGTTTATCAGCCTGGTGTTCGGTCTGCTGGATGGCATTAAAGCTTCCGCCTTCGCGGACATCCTTCCGGCGTGGACCTCGCATCTGCCGCTGGCAGAGCAAGGCCTGGCCTGGCTGATGCCGACCATCGTGGCCGCCGTGCTGGCCATTGGCTGGGATCGCGCAGCAGGCCGTCAGGTGACTTCAAGCGCGCATTAATTAGCGTTCCAGAAGTAAAATTAACCACGGGGCTACAGGCTCCGTGGTTTTGTTTTTTGGTAAGGCAGTGGAATTCATGGAAACAGAGAACAAACTAAAACGCGGGCTAAGTACCCGTCACATTCGCTTTATGGCGCTCGGGTCGGCCATCGGTACCGGTCTTTTTTATGGCTCGGCAGACGCCATCAAAATGGCCGGTCCCAGCGTGTTGCTGGCTTATATCATCGGCGGTGTTGCCGCTTACATCATCATGCGTGCGCTCGGCGAAATGTCCGTGCACAACCCGTCTGCCAGCTCCTTCTCCCGCTACGCGCAGGATAACTTAGGCCCTCTCGCGGGCTACATCACCGGCTGGACGTACTGCTTTGAAATCCTGATTGTGGCGATTGCCGACGTGACCGCGTTTGGCATCTACATGGGCGTCTGGTTCCCGGCAGTGCCGCACTGGATTTGGGTGCTGAGCGTGGTGCTCATCATCTGCGCCATCAACCTGATGAGCGTCAAAGTGTTCGGCGAGCTGGAGTTCTGGTTCTCCTTCTTCAAGGTCGCCACCATCATTGTGATGATTGCGGCAGGCTTTGGCATCATCATCTGGGGCATCGGCAACGGCGGTCAGCCAACCGGCATTCACAATTTGTGGAGCAACGGTGGCTTCTTCAGTAACGGCTGGCTTGGCATGGTGATGTCGCTGCAAATGGTGATGTTTGCCTACGGCGGCATTGAAATCATCGGCATTACAGCGGGTGAAGCGAAAGACCCGGAGAAATCCATTCCGCGTGCGATTAACTCCGTGCCGATGCGCATTCTGGTGTTTTATGTGGGTACGCTGTTCGTGATCATGTCCATCTACCCGTGGAACCAGGTCGGCACCAATGGCAGCCCGTTCGTGCTGACGTTCCAGCATCTGGGTATCACTTTTGCAGCCAGCATCCTTAACTTTGTGGTGCTGACGGCCTCGCTTTCAGCCATTAACTCCGACGTCTTTGGCGTAGGGCGCATGTTACACGGCATGGCCGAGCAGGGCAGTGCGCCGAAGATTTTCGCTAAAACCTCTCGCCGCGGTGTGCCGTGGGTGACGGTAGCGGTCATGACAGTCGCGCTGCTGCTGGCGGTGTATCTGAATTACATCATGCCGGAAAACGTGTTCCTGGTGATTGCTTCGCTGGCGACTTTCGCCACGGTGTGGGTGTGGATCATGATCCTCTTGTCACAGATTGCGTTCCGTCGCCGTCTGCCGCCGGAAGAAGTTAAAGCGCTGAAATTTAAAGTGCCGGGCGGCGTTTTCACCACCATTGTCGGCCTGCTGTTCCTGGTGTTTATCATCGTGCTGATTGGCTGGCACCCGGACACCCGCATCTCGCTGTACGTAGGCTTTGCGTGGATTGCCCTGTTGCTGATTGGCTGGCAGTTCAAAGCCCGCCGCGACCGCCAACGAGCGCTTGCGCAGTAACTCTCTCAAACCCGGCCACGCGCCGGGTTTTTTGTTCTTGCAGTCATTCGATAATCACCAGTCGTTGATGGAAAAACGCGCGGAAGTCGAAATACACAATGGCTGCTGCTGCGCTTCCGAGCAATATTTCTTTCAGCGCAAGGCCGACGACGCTAACGCTCATTGCTGCGGGAAGCAGATTTAGTGTTATCAGCGCCGATGCTATCGCGGCCAGACCTCCGGCTATTCCAAGTGCGGGAAACACGATTCCCCCCAACAGCGCGACGGAGATAGCTGCCTGTACAACGGCCAGAAAGTAGCTTGTGCCATCCTGACCCAACCATCCGGGCAAGAAAGAGAGCCAGGTATCATGAGTAAGTTCATCCACCAGTTGCATTTCAGGCGAGAACCATTTCAGGTTGCCGGAAATAAAGAACAGCAGAACAACGATTACTCTGATCAGATTTATTTCGCGGCGATACAAAACAGAAAAGGGGTGATTGAGTTTCATCGCATTTCTCCTTCAGGAGTGAATGGGTGTTGACAAGGTGGACACCCATTTACTCATGGACAGGATAAAGGTATTCCGAATGAACCTGTTTATTTGAACGAGGCCGAAGAAATAAACTGTTCAAATTGTTCGCACCAGATTTGTACGGTGGTGTATTCGTCAATATTGACACCATTCGGAAGGCTCTTTTTGAAATTACCGAAGTTTTTAAGGTCGCCAATATAAAGTGAGTCTTCTTTGATTTTCATGAAGGATTCACGATCATTGGCCTGGGTTTTGGTCAAATAGATCTTGTAATCCGGTCCGGGCGCGACGCTGCCTTCAAAGGCTATTTCTTTATCATTCACGTACAGCTTGCCTTCTGCCCAGTGTACCGCATTGCTGCCTTTTTGGTTTTTATCAAAGACACCGTTATAGCGTGCATTGTCTTTAACGGTTTGGATCTCTTCGGTGGTGGAGTTTTTTTCTGCGGTAAGGATCGGTAAGATATATATCCCTGCGCCGAAACCAACACCAAATAGTGCGAGGTGAGAGGCAATAAGTGCAATTTTCAATGACTTCTTCATAATGTATTTCCTGGTTAAATTTGTTGAAGTATGTGTGGCCACACATTTTTATTATCAACAAGAGAGTTGTCCCTAATTACGCTTTGGCATCGGCATTGTTATAAAGCGTTGCCGTGGCATACCCGAGCTGATTGGTATTCAGATGGGTGATCCGAAAATAATCAGCCCCGGCATTTTGAGCTTTTGCCGCAAGTTGATGCGTTAACTCATCAATGGTGCCAGAAGAGGCGGTAATGCTCCCGATGCGCAACAGTTCACATTGGTGCGACTGAGTAATTTCTGTCGTGTTTTGTGCAAAAGCAGGGACTGTGCTGAATGCCAGGATTGAAGCAATGATGATCTTTTTCATGATGTTCTCCTTAAAGGATGTTTTTTAGTGTTCGCTAAAATATATAGCCTGGCTGGATTGTGGGTGCAAATATTTTTTTAGCGATTGCTCAAAAATAAGGTAAAATATGTTATCCGAAAAAATTAAAATGTTAGGTAACATCATGATAAAAGGTAAGAAAACGGGGCGCCCCAAGCTCATGTCGGAAGAGAAATTGGCCGAGACGTTGTTTCAGGTCTTTGCTTCAAAAGGCTATGCGTCGACTTCCATCGCGGATTTGACACAGGCAACAGGCATGAAACCGGCTTCTTTATATCTGGCTTTTGGCAACAAAGAAGGCATGTACGCTGCTGCCCTGGCCTACTATCGCCAGACGTGGCTGTCAGGGCTTCAGCAAACCCTCGACAATAAAGGGTTAAGCTTTCAACAGCGCATCACTGCCTTTTTGACGGCCGCTTTCACCCTGTTTAGCTGTAGCGATAAACCTTTAGGTTGCATGATGACTTTTTCCGCTCTGGCGTTTCGGAGCGGAGAGGGGGAGTTAGCCAACCAGTTGCGGGATGAACGTGCCGCGTTTGTGCAGTGGCTGGAAGAAGAAGCCCGTCTGGCACAGGATACTGGGGAGTTGCCTGGCCACATGACGCCCGCCACGTTTGCCAGCTTTATCGTTACGCTGGAACGCGGCCTGGCGTTAGGGGCGCTCGATAAGCCCGATCCGCAGGTCGTTCTCACCATGCTCGAAAGTGTTCTTGCGTTGTTGTTTGTTGAGAAGTAAAAGCCGCGACAGGAGAGTCTCCTCCCCCGGTATCCTCCCCCAATTCGCCGCATAATGATGAGTGATACGTAGCCAGACTGTGGCAAGGTGAACGCATTTTGGACAAAGGGGAAAAATGATGTTGAAGGCATGGCATCTGCCTGTTGCACCGTTCATTAAACAGCAGCAGGATCGGCTGGCGATCACGCTGTGGCTGAGCGGTGAAGCGCCGCCGCTGCGCGTGACGTTACGAGCAGAGGAAGACAACGAAGAGATTGCGTTGCCAATGCACCGTTTGCGCAGTGAACCGCAGCCGGGAGTAACGGCATGGCGGGCGGAGATCCCATTAGCAAGCGGGCAACCGCGTCGCCGTTACAGCTTCAAATTGCTGTGGGAAAATCGCCAGCGCTGGTTTACGCCACAAGGCTTTAGTCGTTTCCCGCCAGCACGTCTTGAGCAGTTTGCGGTGGACGTGCCGGATATTGGCCCACAGTGGGTGGCCGATCAGGTGTTCTATCAGATTTTCCCCGACCGCTTTGCCCGAACTGAGCCTCGTTCGGCGGAGCAGGACAACGTCTATTATCACCACGCTGCCGGGCGCGACATCGTGCTGCGCGAGTGGGATGAACCGCTGACGGCCGAAGCGGGTGGCTCCACTTTTTACGGCGGCGATTTGGACGGGATCAGCGAAAAGCTGCCGTACCTGAAAAAGCTCGGCGTCACCGCGCTGTATCTCAACCCTGTTTTTGTCGCCCCGAGCGTGCACAAATACGACACTGAAGATTATCGTCACGTCGATCCGCAGTTTGGCGGCGATCAGGCGTTATTAAGGCTGCGCCACAACACCCGCCGCGAAGGCATGAAGCTGATCCTCGACGGTGTGTTTAACCACAGCGGAGATTCGCACGGCTGGTTTGACAGGCATAACCGCGGCACCGATGGTGCATGCCACAATCCTTCATCGCATTGGCGCGACTGGTACAGTTTTTCGGAGGAAGGCAAAGCGCTGGACTGGCTGGGCTATGCCAGCTTGCCGAAGCTCGATTTCAGCTCTGAAACGCTGATCAACGAAATCTATCGCGGTGAAGACAGCATTGTGCGCCACTGGCTCAAAACGCCGTGGAGCATGGACGGCTGGCGGCTCGACGTGGTGCATATGTTGGGGGAAGCGGGTGGGGCGCGGAACAATCTTCAGCACATCGCCGGGATAACCAAAGCGGCCAAAGAAACGCAGCCAGAGGCCTATATTCTGGGTGAGCATTTCGGCGATGCGCGTCAGTGGCTACAGGCCGATGCTGAAGACGCGGCGATGAACTATCGCGGGTTTACTTTCCCGCTGTGGGGATTCCTGGCGAACACCGATATCTCTTACGATCCGCAAATGATCGATGCCCAAACCTGCATGGCATGGATGGACAACTACCGCGCTGGCCTGTCGCAACAGCAGCAGTTGCGCATGTTTAACCAGCTCGATAGCCACGATACGGCGCGTTTTAAATCGCTACTTGGCAAAGATGTGGCTCGTTTGCCACTGGCGGTGGTGTGGCTGTTCACCTGGCCTGGCGTGCCGTGCATCTACTACGGTGATGAAGTGGGGCTTGATGGCAACAATGATCCGTTCTGCCGCAAGCCATTCCCGTGGCAGAAAGAAAAACAGGATCTGACGCTGTTTGCCCTGTATCAGCGAATGGCGAAGCTTCGTCAACGCTCTCAGGCCCTGCGTCACGGCGGCTGTCAGGTGATTTACGCGGAAGACAACGTAGTGGTCTTTGTGCGCGTATTGAAGCAACAGCGCGTGCTGGTGGCGATAAATCGCGGCGAGCCGTGTGAAGTGGTGCTCGACGCCTCGCCGTTGCTGGCTGTTAAAGAGTGGCTGCTGAAAGAGGGCAAAGGCACGTTGCAGGACGATGTGCTGACGCTGCCCGCTATCTCTGCTTCGGTATGGTTCGGTAATTAGCACCAGAGGTGCCGGGCGGCAAGGTAAAGAACAAAATCCTCTCATGAGAGGATTTTTAGTGTTTGCCCCCCTCGCCCTGTGGGAGAGGGGCCGGGGGAGAGGGCATCAGACCGCATAACCGGCATATCTTTAACAGTACAAACGCGCCAAAACGTCATCGCTCAACAACGCGTCCCGCCACCAGCGCTGCGCCAGCCCGTCACTGTGGTTGCGCCAGGCCATATAGGCCACGTCTTTTTCACGAAATGACACCACTTCTTTTTCCACCAGCTCGCCATTCTCCAGCCACGGACGTGCAATGTGCCGTGGCAGAAAACCGCAGCCCATTCCCGCGCGTAACAGCGTCAGCTTAGAGTGAAAATCATCCACGCGTATTTGCGGTTGTTCATCCATAAGATTGCTGTTGATAGGCTGACAGCTGCGCGCACTGTCGCTGATGACCACGGCTCGGTGCAGACAAAGCTGATCGTTGGAAAGCTGCGTTTGAGTCTGCGCCAGCGGGTGCGAAGGGGCGACCACGAACACATTGTCCAGGGTGCCAAGCATTTTGTACGACCATGCGCCGGAGGTTGGCGGCTCGTTGATCGCTCCTATAATCATATCCGCGCCGTGGTGGGTGAGTTCTTCCCATGAACCGGCCAGCGTGTGATGGGTAAAGTTCAGCCGCGTTTGTTTATTCAGGGCGTGGAACGCGTCAATCAGCGGTAAAAGTGCTGCAAACGGGAAGGAGTCATCCAGTGCAATCGATAGCTCTTTTTCCCAGCCGGATTGCACCTGTACCGCCTGTTTCTCCAGATCTTTGGCTGCGTTTAGCAGAAGCCGTCCTTTTTCCAGCATCATTCGGCCAGTATCGGTAAATTTCGCTCGATGTCCGGAGCGATCTAACAAGGTAATCTCCAGATCGCTTTCCAGTTTCTGGATCATGTAGCTGAGCGCGGCGGGCGTTTTGAACAGAGATTCGGCGGCGGTGGCAAAAGATCCGTGTTTATCGAGGGCATCGAGGATCAGCAGGACATCAAGGTTTAAGCGCATGGCGGCAGGATCGGTCAGAAAAAGAATAGCTAAAGTCTTACTGAAGCGCTTATTCAATGCCAGTGAATAATTTAGAACGCAGGCGCGTAATTTTTTGACTAAGCCTGATAATAGTTTTCATCGGGAATGAATTTCCCAGAATATATTCTCCAGCTCGCTGGTCATAAAACAGAAAAATTTCTTTAATAACTCGTTAGAAATTTCCGCCTATACTCATTTTGCCTTATCCGTCAGGATCCAACTGTTTACAACAGTCTTAGATCGTTGCCTTTCAACTCATTGATTAAGAAGGTGTGTTATGTCTATTCGGGAACTGATCGACCCGCAGAATTCTGCGCTTATTTTTATCGACCATCAGCCGCAAATGTCTTTTGGTGTGGCGAATATTGACCGTCAGACACTGAAAAATAATACCGTGGCACTCGCCAAAGCCGGGAAGATATTCAATGTGCCGGTGATTTATACCTCTGTCGAAACCAAAAGTTTTAGTGGTTATATCTGGCCAGAATTGCTGGCTGTGCACCCTGATGTCAAACCGATTGAACGTACATCAATGAACTCCTGGGAAGACAAGGCATTTGTCGAGGCCGTGAAAGCGACTGGGCGTAAAAAACTGATTATCTCCGCGCTGTGGACTGAAGTGTGCCTGACCTTCCCGGCACTGATGGCGCTGGACGAAGGCTTTGAAGTTTACGTGGTGACCGATACTTCCGGTGGCACGTCAGTGGATGCGCACGAACGTGCAATCGACCGCATGGTACAAGCTGGCGCGGTACCTGTGACCTGGCAACAGGTGCTGCTTGAGTACCAACGAGACTGGTCACGCAAAGGCACCTACGATGCCGTAATGGATTTGGTGCGCGAACACAGCGGTGCTTACGGCATGGGCGTCGATTACGCCTACACTTTGGTTCACGGTGCGCCTGAACGTAAAGCGTAACGCGGTGGCGGGCGTTCGCCCGCCTGTTTGCGACAGCAGGGAATCTTTGCCATGACGCAAAAAAAACATGTGACTCTGGTTATCACCCACGCTTTGCGGCCTGAAGACAGCGGGGAATACGAAGCGTGGCTCGGCAGGATAATGCCGGTCGCGGCGGAATTCCCCGGCCATCTTGGCGCTAACGTTATTCGCCCTACTGACGGGCAGGGCATGTGGAATATCATCATTCGCTTCGACACGCTCGAACACCTCTACGCCTGGACACAATCCGAAACCCGCAAGCAACTGGTGGATGAAATCACGCCACTGCTGACCGAAGGCGATCATACCGAAGTCAAAACTGAGGCGGCTTTCTGGTTTACCCCGCCTGCGCCGCATGTGCGTCAACCCAAACGCTGGAAACAGTTCCTTATCACGCTGCTGGTGATTTTCCCGAGCACTAACCTGGTGCCTGCTATCACTGGCCTGCTGTTTCCTGGCCTGAAAGGCACGTTGCTGCTGCATCTGATTAACGATGCCTGCGTGGTGGCGCTGGTTGTCTGGCTGTGGATGCCCATCGTTACCCGAATTTTTGCCGGCTGGCTGAAAAAAGCCTGAGCCGGTTTGAGGAGTCTGAAATGTCTCAACAAGCCACATTGATCCTGACCCATGGCGAAATCCATACCCTGGATCGGGAAAATCCTCTCGCACAAGCGGTCGCGATTGCCAACGGTAAAATCCTCGCCACCGGCAGCCACGATCAAATCATGAGCTATGCCACTGATGGCACGCAGATTGTCGATCTTAAAGGCCACACGGTGATCCCTGGCCTGAATGACTCGCACCTGCACCTGATTCGTGGTGGGCTGAATTACAATCTTGAACTGCGCTGGGAAGGCGTGCCTTCGCTCGCGGATGCGCTGCGAATGCTGAAAGATCAGGCCGATTGCACGCCGTCACCGCAGTGGGTGCGCGTGGTGGGCGGCTGGAGTGAGTTCCAGTTTGCCGAACGCCGGATGCCGACAATTGAAGAACTGAATGAAGCCGCGCCGGACACGCCTGTGTTTGTCCTGCATCTTTATGATCGTGCGCTGCTGAACCGTGCAGCGCTGAAAGCGGTGGGGTACACCAAAGAAACGCCTGATCCTGCAGGCGGTGAAATCGTGCGTGACAGCAACGGTAATCCGACAGGCATGCTGGTGGCGAAACCCAACGCCATGATCCTCTATTCCACGCTGGCGAAAGGACCCAAATTGCCGCTGGAAATGCAGGTGAACTCCACACGTCAGTTTATGCGCGAGTTGAATCGCCTGGGCTTAACCAGTGCCATCGATGCAGGCGGCGGTTTCCAGAACTACCCGGAAGATTACGAAATCATTGAGCAACTGCACGCCAATGACCAAATGACCGTGCGCATCGCCTACAACCTGTTTACCCAACGGCCGAAACAAGAGCTGGAAGATTTCGAACGCTGGACTGATATGCTGAAACCAGGCCAGGGCACTGATTTTTATCGCGCGAATGGGGCAGGGGAAATGCTGGTCTTTTCCGCAGCGGATTTCGAAGATTTTCTCCAGCCGCGGCCTGATTTGCCACAAGGCATGGAAGATGAGCTGGAGCGCGTGGTACGCCATCTGGTGGAACACCGTTGGCCGTTCCGCCTGCACGCCACTTATGACGAATCCATCAGCCGGATGCTGGATGTGTTCGAGAAAGTGAATCGGGATATTCCATTCAACGGCCTGCACTGGTTCTTCGACCATGCCGAAACCATCACCGAACGTAATATCGAACGTGTAAAAGCACTGGGCGGCGGGATTGCGGTGCAGCACCGCATGGCGTTCCAGGGCGAATATTTTGTCGACAGATATGGCAAAGAGGCCGTGAAACACACGCCGCCAGTGGCGAAAATGCTGGAGCTGGATGTGCCAGTTGGTTTGGGGACCGATGCGACTCGTGTGGCGAGCTACAACCCGTGGACGGCGCTTTACTGGCTGGTGTCCGGGCGTACCGTCGGCGGTTTGTCGATGTATGACGACAGCAATCGCCTGCCGCGTGATGTGGCACTGGAGCTGTGGACTGCCGGCAGTGCGTGGTTCTCCAGCGAACAGGGCAAGAAAGGCCGCATCGTTGCCGATCAACTTGCGGATTTGGTGGTGCTGTCAAAAGACTACTTCCGCGTGCCGGAAGAAGAAATCAAAGGCATCGAGTCAGTGCTGACGATTGTCGATGGCAAAGTGGTGTACGCAGCAGGGCATTTCACACCGCTTGCGCCGCCAGCCATTCCGGTGGTACCAGACTGGTCGCCAGTGGTGAAAGTGCCAGGCCATTATCGTTCTGCGCCGCCAGCGATGGGGAAAGTCGGTGCAGTGGTACAGATGCACCAGTGTATCGGTAGCTGCGGTGTACATGGGCACTCGCATGATATCGCGAGGCAGTCAGGCATTCCGGTTTCGGACGACCAGGCATTCTGGGGCGTGCTGGGATGCAGTTGTTTTGCTTTTTGACAGCTGAGCGGCCTGTTCCCCTCTCCCCCAGCCCTCTCCCAAAGGGAGAGGGAGAAAACCAACGCCGAACAGTTCCCTTTCTCCACGGGAGAGGGAGAAAATCAGCGCCGAACAATTCCCTTTCCCCACGGGAGAGGGAGAAAATCAGCGCCGAACAGTTCCCTCTCCCCACGGGAGAGGGTTAGGGAGAGGGGAGTGTGCCGATCTCAACCCACAAAAAAGGCCCACCTAAGCGAGCCTTTCATCTATCAATCAGCGCTGATTACAGGCCGTTGACGTTCTCAGTCAGGTATTTAGCAACGCCTGCTGGGGAAGCATTCATGCCTTCTTTGCCTTTTTCCCACTGAGCCGGGCACACTTCGCCGTGCTCTTCGTGGAACTGCAGCGCGTCAACCATACGCAGCATTTCATCGATGTTACGACCCAGTGGCAGATCGTTCACCACCTGGTGACGTACGATGCCGTTAGCGTCGATCAGGAAAGAACCACGCAGAGCCACGCCAGCGTCCGGATGTTCGATACCGTAAGCCTGCTGGATTTCACGTTTGATGTCCGCAACCATCGCGTATTTCACTGCACCGATGCCGCCTTTGTCGACAGGGGTGTTGCGCCATGCGTTATGGACAAATTCAGAGTCAAAAGAAACGCCAACCACTTCAACGCCGCGCTTCTGGAATTCTTCGTAACGCTTGTCGAAAGCGATCAGCTCAGATGGGCAGACGAAGGTGAAGTCCATTGGCCAGAAGAACAGAACGGTCGCTTTGCCAGCGGTGTGCTGTTTGAAGTTGAAGTTATCAACGATTTCGCCGTTACCCAGTACAGCAGCGGCAGTAAAGTCAGGAGCAGGACGAGTTACCAGAACCATGAGGTTCTCCTCTAGATTTATAAGGTTAATGGAACGCAACGCGGGCCAGTATAGGGAGAGGAAATAAACGATACAAAGAGGCGCTGACAATCGTTGAGACAGGTTTTACCTATCAATTGTTATATTTCCAACTGTGTCAGCTTAGCGATTTTGTGATGAAGCGCAAGTTTTAAAGTGCTCTGGCCTGCGCTTGTGCCATCATGCGCGGGTAGAACGCCCAGAAGGTTTCTTCCAGCTGCTCATAGTTCGCGTCTAAATCCTGCCAGGAATCGCGTAAGGCATCGAGTCGCGGGCGACGGCTCGCCATGCCGTTAAGCACTCGCTGGATAAAATCCATCTCCCGATAACGCTCAAGCCAGCGCTCAGTCCACAAGTAATCATTCAGATTCACGAAGCGAGGGGGCGATTCAGGCAAGATTTCAGCGACCTGCGCGTGCGCATAGTGCACAAAATCAGGCAGCGACATCTCGGGCGAAAGCTGCGACCAGTGGCGCGAAAGAAAATGATCCCACATCACGTCCAGTGTAATCGGGGCAACGCGGCGGGTTTCAGGGCGGAACCAGCAACGGGCGGCTTTGACTTCCGGCAAATTATCCGTCAGCACGTCTATGCGACGGTGCATGTAAATCCCGCTTACCACCTCCGGGGAGTACAGCTCATCCGGATTGCCGCGCACAAAATCGGCCAGTAGATTGCCCGATAACGAGCTGTCGGCCAGATGCGCTAAATGCAGGTGAGCGAGAAAGTTCATTTGTATGCTTTCCTTATTTAAAGGCTTACAGGTTGCAGCCAAAGCAGCCTGCCACTAGACTACTCGCCTCTTTATTATGTCTGAGTTACCGTCATGCGCGTCGCCGATTTTTCTTTTGAACTGCCCGAATCCCTGATTGCCCACTATCCACAGCCGGAGCGCAGTAGCTGCCGTTTGTTATCCTTAGACGGGCCAACGGGCGCGCTGACGCACGGTACTTTCACCGATCTGCTCGACAAGCTCAACCCTGGCGATCTGCTGGTCTTTAACAACACCCGGGTGATCCCGGCGCGTCTGTTTGGCCGTAAAGCCAGCGGCGGCAAGATTGAAGTGCTGGTGGAGCGCATGCTCGACGATAAACGTATTCTGGCACATATTCGCGCGTCCAAAGCGCCGAAACCGGGCGCAGAGCTGCTGCTCGGTGACGATGAAAGCATTCATGCCACGATGGTTGCCCGCCACGATGCGCTGTTTGAAGTTGAGTTTAATGACCAGCGACCGGTGCTCGATATCCTCAACGCCATCGGCCATATGCCGTTACCGCCGTACATCGACCGCCCGGATGAAGACGCTGACCGCGAGCTGTATCAGACGGTCTACAGCCAAAAACCAGGGGCTGTTGCTGCGCCAACCGCCGGTCTGCATTTTGATGAACCGCTGCTGGCGAAACTGCGTGAGAAAGGCATTGAGATGGCGTTTGTCACGCTGCACGTGGGTGCGGGAACTTTCCAGCCAGTGCGCGTAGACAGCATCGAAGATCACATCATGCACTCCGAATATGCCGAAGTGCCGCAGGACGTTGTTGATGCGGTGCTGGCGGCAAAAGCGCGCGGGAGCAGAGTTGTCGCAGTAGGCACAACCTCCGTTCGTTCACTGGAAAGCGCGGCGCAGGCAGCGAAAACTGACCTGATCGAACCGTTCTTCGGCGACACGCAAATCTTTATCTATCCAGGCTATCAGTACAAAGTCATCGACGCGCTGGTGACCAACTTCCACCTGCCAGAGTCGACGCTCATCATGCTGGTGTCCGCCTTTGCGGGTTATCAGCACACGATGAACGCTTACAAGTCTGCGGTAGAACAAAAATATCGCTTTTTTAGCTACGGGGATGCCATGTACATCACGTACAATCCGTCCGCTATTCAAGAACGCGTTGGGGACTGATTCCGCGGCGCTGGGTTAATACGTCAGACTGTCTTTCTGACGCTGGAGTAAAAATGAAATTTGAACTGGATACCACAGACGGTCGCGCACGCCGCGGCCGCCTGGTCTTTGATCGTGGCGTAGTTGAAACGCCAGCCTTTATGCCTGTTGGCACTTACGGCACCGTAAAAGGGATGACGCCGGAAGAAGTCGAAGCCACTGGCGCGCAGATTATTCTCGGCAATACCTTCCACCTGTGGCTGCGTCCAGGCCAGGAAATCATGAAGCTGCATGGCGATCTCCATGATTTCATGCAGTGGAAAGGGCCTATCCTGACCGATTCCGGCGGCTTCCAGGTCTTCAGCCTGGGCGATATTCGTAAAATCACCGAAGCGGGCGTGCATTTCCGCAACCCGATCAACGGCGATCCGATTTTCCTCGATCCGGAAAAATCCATGGAGATTCAGTACGATCTCGGTTCCGATATCGTGATGATCTTCGACGAATGTACGCCGTACCCGGCGGACTGGGATTACGCCAAGCGCTCCATGGAAATGTCCTTGCGTTGGGCAAAACGCAGCCGCGATCGTTTTGATTCTCTGCACAACAAAAATGCGCTGTTCGGCATTATTCAGGGCAGCGTTTACGAAGATTTACGCGATATCTCCGTCAAAGGTCTGGTGGAGATTGGCTTTGATGGCTACGCTGTCGGCGGTCTGGCTGTCGGGGAGCCAAAGGAAGACATGCATCGCATTCTGGAGCATGTTTGCCCGCAAATCCCGGCAGATAAACCACGCTACCTGATGGGCGTGGGCAAACCGGAAGATCTGGTGGAAGGTGTGCGTCGCGGTATCGACATGTTCGACTGCGTAATGCCAACGCGTAACGCCCGTAACGGACACCTGTTTGTCACCGATGGCGTGGTAAAAATCCGTAACGCGAAACATAAGAGCGACACCAGCCCACTCGACGCTGAGTGTGATTGCTATACCTGTCGTCATTATTCACGCGCTTATTTGCATCATCTTGACCGTTGCAATGAAATTCTGGGCGCGCGTCTCAATACCATCCATAATCTTCGCTACTATCAGCGCTTAATGGCGGGTTTACGCAAGGCTATCGAAGAGGGTAAATTAGAGAGCTTTGTGACGGAGTTTTACCAACGTCAGGGTCGGGATGTCCCACCGTTGAACGTTGATTAATTTTAATAATGAGGGAAATTCAATGAGCTTTTTTATTTCTGATGCGGTAGCCGCTACTGGTGCACCGGGACAAAGCAGCCCGATGTCTCTGATCCTGATGCTGGTGGTGTTCGGTCTGATTTTCTATTTCATGATCCTGCGCCCACAGCAGAAGCGCACCAAAGAGCATAAAAAGCTGATGGACTCCATCGCGAAAGGTGATGAAGTGCTGACTAACGGTGGCCTGGTCGGTCGCGTAACCAAAGTAGCTGAAGCTGGCTACATTGCTATCGCCCTGAACGACACCACTGAAGTGGTCATCAAACGTGACTTCGTAGCTGCCGTTCTGCCGAAAGGCACGATGAAGGCGCTGTAATTTCTTGTTTTCCCAAAGGGAACTGCCGTGTTAAACCGTTATCCTTTGTGGAAGTACATTATGCTGGTCGTCGTGATACTCGTCGGCCTGCTTTACGCACTTCCCAACCTGTATGGTGAGGATCCGGCTGTTCAAATCACTGGCGTGCGTGGTAACGCCGCCAGTGAGCAAACGCTGATCCAGGTCCAGAACACTTTAAAAGAAGAAAAAATTACCGCGAAGTCTGTGGCACTGGAAGAGGGCGCAATTCTTGCTCGCTTCGACTCCACTGACATCCAGCTGCGTGCGCGTGAAGCGCTGGTTAGCGTGCTGGGTGACAAGTATGTCGTGGCGCTTAACCTGGCACCGGCCACTCCGCGTTGGCTGGCCATGATGCAGGCTGAGCCGATGAAGCTCGGTCTTGACCTGCGCGGCGGCGTGCACTTCCTGATGGAAGTCGACATGGACACCGCGTTGGGTAAACTGCAGGAACAAAATATCGATGGCCTGCGCAGTGACCTGCGTGAGAAGGGCATCGGCTATACCACGGTGCAGAAAGCCGATAACTACGGTCTGAACATCACGTTCCGTGACAGCACGGCCCGTGACCAGGCTATTAGCTACCTTTCTCCGCGTCACCGTGATTTGGTTATCACCAGCCAGGGCAACAACCAGTTGCGGGCCACGATGACCGATGAGCGCCTGAAAGAAGCGCGCGAATATGCCGTTCAGCAGAACATCAACATCCTGCGTAACCGTGTTAACCAGCTGGGCGTTGCCGAGCCGGTGGTACAGCGTCAGGGTGCTGATCGCATCGTCGTCGAGCTGCCTGGTATTCAGGACACCGCGCGTGCGAAAGAAATTCTGGGCGCAACCGCGACCCTGGAATTCCGTCTGGTGAACACCAACGTCGATCAGTCTGCTGCCACTTCTGGCCGCGTACCGGGCGACTCTGAGGTGAAAGATACCCGCGAAGGCCGGCCGATTGTGCTGTACAAGCGTGTGATCCTGACCGGTGACCATATCACCGACTCCACCTCCAGCCAGGACGAATACAACCAGCCGCAGGTTAACATCTCGCTCGACAGCGCCGGTGGTAACATCATGTCTAACTTTACCAAGGACAACATCGGTAAACCGATGGCGACCCTGTTCGTAGAGTATAAAGACAGCGGTAAGAAAGATGCGAAAGGCCGTGCCGTACTGGTGAAACAGGAAGAAGTGATTAACGTCGCTAACATCCAGTCTCGCCTGGGTAACAGCTTCCGCATCACGGGGCTCAGCAACCCGAACGAAGCTCGTCAGCTGTCGCTGCTGCTGCGTGCCGGTGCGCTGATTGCGCCAATCCAGATTGTCGAAGAACGGACCATCGGTCCAACTCTGGGTCTGCAGAACATCAAGCAGGGTCTGGAAGCGTGTCTGGCTGGTCTGGTGGTCTCGATTCTGTTCATGCTGTTCTTCTATAAGAAGTTTGGCCTGATCGCAACCTCTGCGCTGCTGGCAAACCTGGTGCTGATTGTTGGGATCATGTCGCTGCTGCCAGGGGCCACACTGAGTATGCCAGGCATTGCGGGTATCGTGTTAACCCTTGCGGTCGCGGTCGATGCTAACGTACTGATTAACGAACGTATCAAAGAAGAATTAAGTAACGGACGCTCGGTCCAGCAGGCCATCCATGAGGGGTATGCTGGTGCGTTTAGTTCCATCTTCGATGCGAACATCACTACGCTGATTAAAGTCCTGATCCTGTATGCAGTCGGTACTGGCGCCATTAAAGGCTTCGCCATCACCACCGGTATCGGTGTGGCGACTTCCATGTTTACCGCGATCGTCGGCACCCGTGCCATCGTAAACCTGTTGTACGGCGGCAAACGCATCAACAAGCTGTCTATCTGAGGAGTGCGTTGTGGCACAGGAATATACTGTTGAACAATTGAACCACGGGCGTAAAGTCTATGACTTTATGCGCTGGGACTTCTGGGCCTTTTCAATATCTGGCCTGTTGCTGGTGGCGTCGATAATCATTATCGGCGTACGCGGCTTCAACTGGGGTCTCGATTTCACCGGTGGTACGGTGATTGAAATTACGCTGGAAAAACCAGTGGACATGGAGCAGACGCGTGCCTCGCTGGAAAAAGCGGGCTTCGTTGAGCCACTGGTGCAGAACTTTGGTAGCAGCCACGACATCATGGTGCGCATGCCTCCGGTGAAAACGGAGAGCGGCAGCCAGGAGCTGGGCAGCAAAGTGCTGGACGTGATCAACGAATCCACCTCTCAGAACGCGGCTATCAAGCGTATTGAGTTCGTGGGGCCGAGCGTCGGGGCTGACCTGGCGCAGAGCGGGGCGATGGCTCTGCTGGCGGCACTGATCTCGATTCTGGTCTACGTTGGCTTCCGCTTCGAGTGGCGTCTGGCGGCGGGGGTAGTTATCGCCCTGGCGCACGACGTGGTGATCACCATGGGCATTCTCTCGCTGTTCCACATCGAGGTTGACCTGACCATCGTGGCGTCGTTGATGTCGGTTATCGGCTACTCGCTGAACGACAGCATCGTGGTCTCGGACCGTATTCGTGAGAACTTCCGCAAGATTCGTCGCGGCACGCCTTACGAAATCTTTAACGTGTCCCTGACCCAGACGCTACACCGTACGTTGATCACCTCAGGAACCACCTTAATGGTTATCCTGATGCTGTTCCTGTTCGGTGGCCCGGTTCTGGAAGGCTTCTCGCTGACCATGCTTATCGGTGTCTCCATCGGTACGGTGTCTTCCATCTACGTGGCATCGGCGCTGGCGCTGAAACTCGGGATGAAACGCGAACACCTGCTGGTACAGAAAGTAGAGAAAGAAGGCGCCGATCAGCCTTCCATCCTGCCGTAAGATTTTCCAGCTAAAAAACGAATCCCGGTCAATTGGCCGGGATTTTTTTATGCCAAAAAGGGGGATTTCCGATAGGCTGAACAGATTACTCTCTGTTCAAAGGATGCTACAGACATGACCACGCCTCATGTGATTGCCCTCAATACCACGCCGCAACCGCAGTGCTGGACAGGATTGCCTTCAGTCACACTCAGCGATGCCACCCTTGCACAGCGCAAGGCGAAAGTGCTCGCCGGGATGCAGCAGCAGAAGCTGGACACGCTGATTGTCTACGCGGACAAAGAGCACGGCGGTAATTTTGAGTATCTGACCGGGTTTATTCCGCGCTTCGAAGAGGCGCTGCTGGTCCTGCATCGCGATGGCGAAGCGGTATTAGTGCTTGGCAATGAAAACCTCAAACTGGCTGCTCACGCCCGGTTGCCAAACCATGTGGTGCATGCGCCGTGGTTTTCGCTGCCTAATCAGCCGATGGACAACACGCAGTCTCTGCCTGAGCTATTACAAAGCGCAGGTATCACGGCGAATAAACGGTTGGGATTGGCAGGCTGGAAACTCTTTACCGGCGTGAAAGACAATACCCGTCAGATGTTCGATATCCCGACGTTTATCGTCGATGCGATTCGCGAAGCGGCACCGCTTGCGGAACTGCAAAATGCCACCGGGCTATTTATTTCCCCCGCAGAAGGGGCGCGGGCTGTCAACAATGCCAATGAACTGGCGCATTATGAGTACGGTGCGAATCTGGCTTCTACCGCTATTCTGAGTGCCTTAAATGCTGTTGCACCGGGCAAAACCGAAAAGCAGATTGCCTGTTTATTAGCGGCAGATGGTCAACCAAATAACGTGGTGATGATTGCCGCGACGGGCGACCGCTTCGCGAACGCCAATCTTTATCCTGGCGATAAAGTCGTGCAGCAGGGTGATAAGTTCTCGCTGACCACCAGCTATAAAGGCGGGCTCAGCAGTCGCGCGGCTTACGTCGTGAAAGATGCCTCTCAGCTCCCTGAAGCAGTAAGTGATTATCTTGATGTGGTGGCTATTCCGTATTTCCGCGCGGTCGTCACCTGGCTGGAAAACATTCGCCCAGGCATGACGGGCGGTGAACTGTATCAGCTGATTGAAGACGTGCTGCCAAAGTCGGAATACCACTGGCATCTCAATCCGGGTCACCTGGTCGCCGATGAAGAGTGGTTGTGCTCGCCGGTCGGCCCAGGGTCTGACATTCCCTTAAAAAGCGGCATGCTGCTGCAAATCGATATTATCCACTCTCGTGCGGGTTACGCGGGCGCAAGCATTGAGGACACGGTGGCACTGGCAGATGAAACGCTGCGCAAACAGTTATCCGTTGAATACCCGGCGCTGTGGGCGCGAGTCCTGAAAAGACGAGAATTTATCGAGCGTGAGATTGGGATTACATTGCCGGAATGGGTGTTGCCGTTCTCAAATACCGTGGGGTATTTACGACCGTGGCTGTTGGATCAGAGTCAGGCGTTGAGTGTGAAATAATGAAAAGCCGGGCAGTGACCCGGCTTCTGGTTTTGTTTGCCGGGCAAAGCGAAGCTGCCGCCCGGCAAACAAAGGGTTATCAGAAGTTGTAACCCACAACCAGATAACCACCCCAACCGGTGGAGCGAACGCTGAAGTTGCCGTCACCGAAGTTCAGGCTGGCATCGTCGTTCCACTGGCCGCCGTTGTGCCAGTAACGTGCCACGACAGAGTAGTGCCAGTGATCGTAATTCAGCGCCAGAATGTGGCTGGACGCGATGGAATTGCTGGTACGCGCGTGCTTCCCGTTCAGATCGTAGAAGTTGTCGTCGCCCAGGTCAGAACCCCAGTCAAAGTTGGTGAAGCCGATATAGCTCAGCTGGCCGCCCCACAGTTGGGTGATTGGCACGAAGTATTTCACTTTGAAGCGATAGCCGTCCCACTCGTTTTCGTTGGAGGCTCCGTAGTTCTGCCACTGATATTTCGCGTACACGTTCAGAGACAGGCTCATTGGCAAACCGGTGTCGATGTCGGTGCCCAGACCCATATACCAGGTGCTCTGCTTGCTGGCATCGTTGCCATGAGCGCCCATGTCATAGATGTAGTTGTTCGCGAAGTACCACTCTTTGAACGGACCGAAGGCCAGGCTGGTGCCGGTCAGCTTGTCGATTGAGAAGCGCGGTTCGATTTCCATGAACATACGGGAACCGTCGTCCCAGACGCCAGTGTCATTGCCGTTACCCCAACCGAAGGTTTTCGGGATATCGATGTAGCCATAGAAATCAAACCAGTCTTTCTTGGCAAACGCTTCGTACTCCAGGTACACGTCGTTGTTGATTTTTGGTCCGAAGCGGGTGTGATAGCTGCCTACCACGTTGACGCTCTGGTGCCACCAGTCAGAGACGTACTCTGGCTTAGACGTTTCGGCAGCGTTTGCCGTGAAAGACGAGGAGAGCGCAAGCACTGCACTGGCTGCAAGTAATGTTTTTTTCATAAAGACGCCACTTTTTTAAAAATCCCTTTCGGGGTGTGAAAAGACCCGCCGGAGCGTTTCTAAATGTAACTGTTTTTGCGAGGCCTATTATAAGAATCATTGCTCACAAAAATATGTGGTGTTTCACAGTTTTCTCATGTACGTAATCGATTGCGTTCACGTTTGCGTACATTGACGGCGGGCATTGTACGGATTCTCATGAATGTTTCCAGGGTTTTCTGGAAAAACAGGAAACATTGCAAAGGGTGTCAAAGCATGAGGAAAAGGCGGGAAAGAGGCCGGATAACGGGCGTTATCCGGCAACAATCAGTTACTGAGCATTCACCGGCTGAATGTCGTGGATACGGACGAAGACCGGTTGCTTCGGATCAATGTCGTTCAACTGCAACGGAATATCGACATCGCTTGGGGCAAGGATGCTTGCCGGGGCGTTGATGAGCTGGTTTTTCACGTCAACTTCCTGGTAGTTGTCCGTGGTGCCCTGAATCAGGCCCCATTCGACTGTGCCGCTAAAGGCAGGCAGCGGATCGTTGGATTCACCCTGAATACGCAGCGTGGCGCGCATTCCCTCAGCGTTTTGCGCAATATTGGTCAGCGACATGCGCAGGGTACCAATCTGGCTTTCCAGGCGTGCCGGGGTGTTCGCGCCAGGCAACAGATAAACACCGCTTGCAGATTTGGCATTCAGGGCATTTTGCTGGGTTATCTTGACCGTTTCCTGATTAAGCTTAGTCATGTCCTTTGAGAGCGCGCTCACGCTCTGCTGCATCTGGTGAACTTCGGTTTGCTGTGCACAGGCGCTAAGGGTAAACAAACTTCCCACGGCCAAAAGGCGTAAATAACGTCGTGTCATTGTCAGGGTTCCTTTCAGAGTTCTTTCGTCTTCAATGGTAGCAGTATCGCGCGCGTTGCCATCGGGGGTTTGTCTCAAAATGACGGCGCCGCCTGGGTCGTGGTAAAATAGGAAAATGTTATTCCCCTTTCGTCAGGACGCGCCATGCATTGCCCATTTTGTTTAGCCGTAGATACCAAAGTGATCGACTCTCGTCTGGTGGGAGAAGGCTCTTCTGTACGCCGCCGCCGACAGTGCCTGGTCTGTAATGAACGCTTCACCACCTTCGAAGTGGCTGAACTTGTGATGCCGCGAGTGGTGAAAAGCAACGATGTTCGCGAGCCGTTTAATGAAGACAAATTGCGCAGCGGCATTCAGAAAGCACTCGAAAAGCGTCCTGTCAGTTCAGATGACGTCGAAATGGCGCTGAATCACATTAAATCGCAGCTGCGCGCCACCGGTGAGCGTGAAATCCCAAGCAAACAGATTGGCAATCTGGTGATGGAGCAGCTGAAAAAACTCGATAAAGTGGCTTATATCCGCTTTGCTTCGGTGTATCGCAGCTTCGAAGACATCAAAGAATTCGGCGAAGAGATCGCCCGTTTACAGGACTGAGCCATGCATGACGAACAGTACATGGCGCGTGCGCTGAAGCTGGCGAATCAGGGCCGTTTCACCACTCATCCCAATCCACGTGTTGGCTGTGTGATAGTTAAAGACGGCGAGATAGTGGGAGAGGGCGCGCACTACAGAGCGGGCGAGCCTCATGCAGAAGTGCATGCGTTGCGCATGGCGGGCGAAAAAGCTAAAGGCGCAACAGCGTACGTCACGCTTGAACCGTGCAGCCACCACGGGCGTACGCCGCCGTGCTGTGACGCTCTCATTGCGGCAGGCGTGAGCCGCGTAGTGGCAGCCATGCAGGACCCAAATCCCCAGGTTGCAGGCCGCGGGCTTTATCGTTTGCAACAGGAAGGCATTGAAGTCAGCCATGGGCTGATGATGAGTGAAGCCGAAGCATTGAACAAAGGCTTCCTGAAACGTATGCGTACCGGTTTCCCGTTTATCCAGCTCAAACTTGGCGCATCGCTGGATGGGCGCACGGCAATGGCGAGCGGTGAAAGCCAGTGGATCACTTCGCCGCAAGCGCGCCGGGACGTTCAGCGTTTACGTGCAGAAAGCCATGCCATTCTGACCAGCAGTGCAACTGTGTTAGCGGATAATCCGGCTCTGACCGTACGCTGGGAAGAACTCAACGCTGACGTGCAGGCGCAGTATCCGCAGGAAAATTTGCGTCAGCCAGTGCGTATCGTTATCGACAGTCAAAATCGCGTGACGCCGGAACACCGCATCGTGCAGCAACCGGGCGAAACCTGGTTTGCCAGAACTCAGCAAGATTCTCGCGAATGGCCGGAGTCTGTGCGCACGCTGCAAATCCCGGAACACAACGGTCATCTTGATTTGGTGCTGTTGATGATGCAATTGGGCAAACAACAGATTAACAGTATCTGGGTTGAGGCAGGCCCAATGCTTGCTGGCGCGCTGTTGCAGGCAGGGCTTGTGGATGAGCTGATTGTTTACGTTGCGCCTAAACTGTTAGGCAGTGATGCCAGAGGATTATGTGTGTTGCCAGGGCTTGAGAAACTGGCCGAGGCGCCCCAATTTAGTTTCAGCGAGATACGCCACGTTGGCCCGGATCTCTGTCTGCACCTGATACCCGCGTAAGTTGCTGTCAATAACCGAAGCAGCGCGCAAATTATTATGATAAAATCCGCCCCCCTCATGGGGTAAGTCGAATCCCAAAAGGAAAAGTATGAACATTATCGAAGCTAACGTAGCGGCTCCTGAAGCCCGCGTCGCCATCACCATTGCGCGTTTCAACAACTTCATCAATGACAGCCTGCTGGAAGGTGCGATTGACGCCCTGAAGCGCATTGGTCAAGTGAACGATAACAACATCACCGTAGTCTGGGTTCCGGGCGCATACGAACTGCCACTGGCAGCGGGCGCACTGGCGAAGACCGGTAAATATGACGCCGTTGTGGCATTGGGCACCGTTATCCGTGGCGGTACTGCTCACTTTGAATACGTCGCCGGTGGCGCAAGCAATGGCCTGCTGCATGTTGCACAGGACAGCGAAATTCCGGTCGCTTTTGGCGTATTGACCACCGAAAGCATCGAACAAGCCATCGAACGCGCTGGCACCAAGGCGGGTAACAAGGGTGCAGAAGCTGCACTGACCGCACTTGAAATGATTAATGTATTGAAGGCCATCAGGGCCTGATTTTTGTAAGGGGAATTCCGTGAAACCTGCTGCTCGTCGCCGCGCCCGTGAGTGTGCCGTCCAGGCGCTTTACTCCTGGCAGTTGTCCCATAACGACATCGCTGATGTTGAATATCAGTTCCTGGCGGAACAGGACGTGAAAGACGTCGACGTCGTGTACTTCCGTGAACTGCTGTCCGGGGTGGCGACCAACAGCGCGTATCTCGATGGCCTGATGAAACCGTACCTCTCCCGTCTGCTGGAAGAGTTGGGTCAGGTGGAAAAAGCCGTGCTGCGTATCGCGCTGTTCGAGCTGGCTAAACGTGATGATGTGCCGTACAAAGTGGCCATCAACGAAGCCATCGAACTGGCGAAAACCTTCGGCGCTGAAGACAGCCACAAGTTTGTCAACGGCGTGCTGGATAAAGCCGCTCCGGTCATCCGTCCCCGCAAAAAGTAATCTGCAGGCCGACGAAGCGGTTTCTCCGCTTTTGTCGGCCTCTCTTTTTTCCTGTCTCGAGGCTGACGCATGGCATGCGGTGAATTCTCTCTCATTTCCCGTTATTTCGATCGCGTAAGAAGCTCCCGTCTTGATGTTGAAACCGGAATCGGTGACGACTGTGCGCTGCTCAGCGTGCCAGAGAAACAGACGCTGGCGATCAGCACCGATACGCTGGTATCGGGCATTCATTTTCTTCCGGACATCAACCCTGCCGATCTCGCTCGTAAAGCGCTGGCGGTCAATCTCAGTGATTTAGCGGCGATGGGGGCGGACCCGGCATGGCTGATACTAGCCCTGACGCTGCCTTCTGTGGATGAGGCCTGGCTGGAAACGTTTAGCGACAGCCTGTTCGAACAGCTCAATTACTACGATATGCAGCTGATTGGCGGCGACACCACTAAAGGTCCGCTGTCGATGACGTTGGGTATTCATGGTTTTGTGCCAGAAGGCCGAGCCCTGAAGCGTTCAGGCGCAAAACCGGGTGACTGGATTTACGTGACCGGTACGCCGGGGGATAGCGCGGCGGGTCTGGCGATTTTGCAGGACCGCTTGCAGGTCAACGCGAAAGAAGACGCTGATTATCTGGTCAAACGCCATCTCAACCCGACGCCACGCATTCTGAGCGGGCAAGCGCTGCGCGGGCTGGCAAATTCGGCTATCGATCTTTCTGACGGGCTGATTTCTGACTTAGGGCACATCCTCAAAGCGAGCGAGTGCGGAGCAAGAATCGATCTCGATTTACTGCCGTACTCGGAAGCCATGACTCGCCACGTCGAGCCTGAACAGGCGTTGCGCTGGGCGTTATCGGGTGGCGAAGATTACGAGCTGTGCTTTACCGTGCCAGAATTGAACCGAGGCGCGATGGATGTAGCGCTAGGGAATTTTGGTATGGCGTATACCTGCATCGGACAGATGACGGCCGATGTAGAAGGACTGCATTTTCAGCGTGACGGCAAGCCGGTGACGCTCGACTGGAAGGGGTACGACCATTTTGCGCAGTAAAGACATCGCGAAAAGCCGCCTGAGTCTGCTCAATCCCTGGCATTTACTCGCCACAGGATTTGGCAGCGGGCTGAGCCCAATCATGCCTGGCACGGCGGGCTCTCTGGCCGCCATTCCTTTCTGGTATCTGCTCACGCTTCTGCCCTGGCAGCTCTATTCGCTGGTAGTCATGCTGAGCATCTGTATCGGAGTCTACATTTGTCACCGCACCGCCAAAGACATGGGCGTGCATGACCACGGCAGTATCGTCTGGGACGAATTTGTCGGGATGTGGATAACGCTGATGGCGCTGCCGACCAACCAGTGGCAGTGGGTCGCCGCAGGCTTCGTGATTTTCCGCATTTTCGATATGTGGAAACCGTGGCCGATTCGCTGGTTTGACCGCAATGTCCACGGCGGCATGGGAATTATGGTCGACGACATCATCGCCGGGATCATCTCCGCGGGGCTACTGTACCTGATTGGCCACCACTGGCCGATGGGTCTCCTCTGACGTTGCCCCTTGCGCCCCGTTTCAGGGGCGCAGTGCCTGGCGTACCCACGTAAAGCAGGACTCAATCATCGGTGGCAGCGGTTGGGCATTTCGCATCAGTACGATGGTGCGAGCCAGCGCGGGCTGCTGGAGTTGCACCACCTTCAGCTGTTCGTCATGCAGATGAGTCGTATAGAGCTGCGGCAGAATGGCGATGGCCAGTTTTGAGCGCACCAGTCCGTATAGCGTTTCGATGTAATCCACATGGTAACGCAGACTTAACGTCAGGCGGTGGCTCTCCGCAAGTGACGTCACCAGCCGCTGAACATTGCCTTTGGAAAACACCGCGATATCACGCTCTGCCAGTTGCTTCCATGGCAGATGAGGAGAGGTGGCTAACGCATCATCGCGATGGAGTACCGCGACAAACGGATCGTCCTGTAGCGGCCATGTCTGAAGCGATGAAGGCACCGAGTTGTCGAGCGCCCCGATGCCGAAATCAATCTGTCCATTCTGTAACAGCGTGACCAGCGAAGGGTTTGGGGCATCGTGAAATTCGACTTTTAGGCGTGGAAACTCGCTGGCTAGTTGTTCCGGTAGCGCCGGAAATAGCAGAGAGCTGACGGAGGGAATAAGGCCAATGCGTACCGTGCCGTTGCCGCCCGCTTCGACGATAGCCTGCATGTCGTTAAACGCCCGCTGTGCAACGCTCAGAATACGCTCGGCGTGCGGTAAAATCGCCATCCCCAATTCAGTCAGTGACACGGCTGTCGCCGTGCGATTCACCAGCTTGCCGCCGAGTGTCTGCTCAATCTGACGCAAGGCGCTGCTCAGCGCAGGCTGGCTGATCGCCAGACGGTTGGCGGTATCGGTAAAATGGCGCAATTGGGCAAGGGTGACGAAATACTGCAGTTGCTTGAGCGAAAGGGCAGGGAGTCGCTGCCAGGGGTCAATCATCATCATTTTTAATCAGGTGAGAATAACGTTGGCTTATCGCCCGATAAATTTAATCATCTGGGCAAACGTTTGCTGTGCGCCTAGAGTAACGTCATTCCCCCTTACCGGATAGTGTTTATTATGCAGGTTAGTGCTGAAACCCGCCGTCGTGCGGTGCTTGCTGCCCAGGGCCAGGTGCCTTTTGATCTTCTGTTAACCGATGCGCAGGTGGTGGACATGGCCACAGGCGAAGTACGTGAAGCCGATGTCGGTATCGTGGGCGCATTGATTGCCAGCGTCCACCCGCGCGGCACGCGTCAGGATGCTCGCGAAACACATGCGCTGAACGGGGCGTGGATCTCACCAGGTCTGATGGATACTCACGTTCATCTTGAAAGCTCACACCTTCCTCCGGCGCGCTATGCTGAAATCGTGCTCGCGCAGGGCACTACCGCCGTATTCTGGGACCCGCATGAGCTGGCGAATGTGCTTGGCATTGAGGGCGTGCGCTATGCCGTTGAGGCCAGCCGTGACTTGCCGTTGCAGGTGATGATTGCCGCCCCGTCCAGTGTCCCGTCTACGCCGGGTCTGGAAATGTCGGGTGCTGACTTTGCCGGGAAAGAGATGGAGACGCTGTTGAGTTGGCCTGAAGTCAACGGTGTTGCCGAAGTGATGGATATGCACGGCGTGCTACACGGCAGTGAGCGCATGATGGACATTTTGCAGGCGGGCCTGGAGAGCGGCAAGCTAATTGAAGGCCATGCTCGCGGTCTGAGTGGGGCAGAATTGCAGGCGTATCTGGCGGCAGGCGTGACGTCCGATCACGAGCTGACTTCTGCTGAAGATGCGCTGGAGAAACTGCGTGCAGGTTTAACCCTGGAGATTCGTGGTTCGCACCCCTATTTGCTGCCGGATATCGTTGCCGCGCTGAAAACGTTGCCGCACCTCTCTTCGCAGATAACGGTCTGTACCGATGACGTCGCGCCTGACCAGTTACTGGAGAAGGGTGGGATCATCGCGCTGCTCAATCTGCTGATTGCCCATGGTCTTCCGGCAGTGGATGTTTTACGCTTTGCGACACTGAACGCCGCTATTCGCTTGCAGAGAAACGATCTGGGGCTGGTCGCTGCGGGTCGACGTGCCGATCTGGTGGTGTTTGATTCACTCGATACCTTACGTGCGAAGCGCGTTTATGTTGGCGGGGAACTCATTGCCGAAGAGGGTAAAATTCTTCAACCGTTAACGGAGTCGACCCATCTTCAGGTTCCACGTAATACCCTGCACCTCTCGCCGCTGACGGAAGATGATTTCGCATTACGCGTTGAGGGAGTGCGTAATGGCGTGGCCCGTCTGCGTCATATCCGCGGGGCGCGTTTCACCCAGTGGGGCGAAGTGGATGTCACCATTCGCGACGGCAAAGTGTGTATTCCGGATGGCTTCAGTCTGATTTGGGTGCAGCATCGTCATGGTCGCCATGAAGCAAAACCTCAGGTTGCGCTGCTGGAAGGATGGGGAGAATTGCGTGGTGCCATTGCCACCAGTTATTCCCATGACTCTCACAATCTGGTGGTGTTAGGCCGTGATGCGGCACAGATGGTGAAAGCGGCGAACCAGCTTATCACCAGCGGTGGAGGGATGGCGCTGGCACAACATGACGAGGTGATTGCCCACGTGGCGATGCCGATTGCCGGAATGCTTTCCGATTTACCGCCGGAAGCACTGGCAGAACAATTCCGTACACTGCGCGATCGCAGCAGTGATATCGCCGACTGGGAACCGCCCTATCGGGTCTTTAAGGCCATCGAAGGAACTTGTCTGGCGTGCAATGCCGGGCCGCACCTCACTGACCTGGGATTAACTGACGGCACCACCCGTCAAATTGTTAATCCTGTCATTAGCTGTCAGGACATTCCGCTGGAAAGTGAAAAAGCTGAGCATAACGGGAGCGGCAAATAATGGCTGATAACACGCTGAATACTCGCTCGTCTTCAGGCTGGCTTGAGCGACGTTTTGCGCTCACTGAGCGCGGTAGCACGGTTAAAACGGAATGTCTCGCGGGTGTCACCGGGTTTCTTGCCGCCGCTTATTTGCTGGTGGTGATCCCCGGTCTGCTGGCGGTTGGCGGAATGGATAAAGGGGCGGTCACGACAGGCACTATCCTGGTTTTCATCGCCGGTTCGCTGCTGATGGCCTTTTATGCAAATCTGCCCTTTATCGTCGGGCCAGGTATTGGCGGCTCAGTGCTGGTTGGCGTGACGCTGGCGGGCAGTGAGGGCATTGGCTGGCAGATTGGTTTGGGCATTGCCTGCTGGTCCGGGATCTTGTTTTTCCTGCTGACGCGTTTTGGTTTGCGGGAAGTGGTGACACGATCAGTACCGCAGTCAATCAAGCTCGGGCTGACGGCCTCTATCGGTCTGTTTGTCGCGGTACTTGGTTTTCGTAATGCAGGTTTAGTGCTGGCAAATAGTCGCAACAACGCGTTGATGCTGGGGGATTTTCTGGCCCCGGGGGCGGTGGTTGCGCTCTGCGGATTACTTCTTGCCATTGCTTTACAGGCTCGCCGCGTGCCGGGTGCTATTCTGTGGGCGATTCTGTTTGCGACGCTGCTGGGGATCCCGATGGGCGTGACTCATCTGCCAGAACACATTATCGCAATGCCACATTCACTGGCTCCGGTGTTGGGCAAGATCGATCTCTTTGGGGCGCTGAATATCGCTTTCCTGCCTTATCTGTTTGTCTTCTTTGCCTCAGAGTTCTTCTCAACAATGGGGACGACGCTGGCGGTGGGCGGTGATGCCGGGCTGCTGGATGAAGAGGGCAATATGCCTCAGATCAACCGGCCATTCCTTGTTGATTCGATTGCGGCGGCCCTTGGCCCATGGATAGGTATTCCTGCCGCCACTGCACTGATTGAGTCCTCGGCAGCCGCTGAGGCGGGAGGGAAAACGGGCATCACCGCGTTGGCAGCTGCCGTTATGTTCTTATTGATGCTGCTGTTTACGCCCGTTGCGTTGATGATCCCGAAAGAGGCGACAGCCCCGGCGCTGATCCTGATTGGCCTGAATATGTTCAGCGGTTTGCGCAAAGTGGATCTGGCGAATTTCACCGAAGGACTGCCGGTGCTGATGATGGTGATGATCACCCTGATTGCCAACAGTTTCGGGACAGGGATTGCCGGTGGGCTGTTGTTCTACGTTGTTATCAAAGCCATTTCCGGGAAATGGCGTGAGATCCCAGTGGGTCTGTGGGTACTGGCAGTGCCGCTGGTGTACTATTTTGCGACACTGGTGAAGCACTGATTTTGTGGGAGAAGGCGTGTTTTTTCCACCCTCTCCCTGGCCCTTTCCCTGAGGGAGAGGGAATTCAGAACGAGCAGTGTTCATTCTCCCTCTCCCCTTGGGAGAGGGCAGGGGAGAGGGGCCATAACCTACTTAAACCCCACCACTGGATGTGGCTGATAAGGCGTTTCCAGCTCAGCAATCTGCTCCGGCTTCAGCGTAATATCCACCGCATTCAGCAAATCATCGAGCTGCTCTTCTCGCGACGTACCGATGATCGGTGCTGCCACGCCTGGCTTGCTTAACAGCCACGCCAGCGCTACCTGTGCGCGGCTCACGTCTAACTCTTCGGCAATCGCAGCCAGCCGTTCAGCTATCTGGGCATCGTTCGCTTCGGTGGTGCTGTACAGCGTTTTACCAAACTCATCAGACACCACTCGCGCTGTCGTTTCGCCCCAGGGTCGTGTCAGACGACCACGTGCCAGCGGGCTCCATGGGATCACCGCCACCCCTTCCTGATAGCACAGCGGCAGCATCTCGCGTTCTTCTTCACGGTAGATCAGGTTGTAGTGATCCTGCATGGTGACAAAGCGTGCCCAGCCGTTTTGTTTCTGCAATTCCAGGGCCTGAGCAAACTGTGAGGCGTGCATTGACGAGGCGCCGATGTAACGCGCTTTCCCGGCCTTGACGACATCATTTAGCGCTTCGAGCGTTTCTTCAATCGGGGTGTTGTAGTCCCAACGGTGGATTTGCAGCAGGTCGACATAGTCCATGCCGAGCCGACGCAAACTGTCGTCGATGGAACGCAGGATTTGCGCTCGGGAAAGGCCTTGCGGCAGGTCGCCTGTCTGGTGATAGACCTTGGTCGCCACCACCACATCCTCGCGGCGGGCAAAATCACGTAGAGCACGCCCGACGATTTCTTCGCTGCTGCCGTCAGAATAGCTATTGGCGGTATCAAAGAAGTTAATGCCGCCTTCCAGAGCGTGTTTGATGATAGGACGACTGCTCTCTTCCGGCAGCGTCCAGGCGTGGTTGCCGCGATCGGGCTCGCCAAAGGTCATACAGCCCAGACAAAGTCGGGAGACGTTGAGGTCGGTCGTTCCTAATTTGTTGTATTGCATGGTTCCACTCCTGCGATGAACATAACGTTAAGCATAGCAGGAGCGGAAAAAGGGAGGGATCAGGCCAGCCAGGCGTTGATTTTCGCTTCGATTCCTTCGGCATCCAGGCCAATTTCGGCCCGGGCTTCTTCCTGCGTGCCTTGTGGGATAAAGAAATCAGGCAGACCGAGGTTCAGCACTGGCACCGGTTTACGATGTGCCATCAGCACCTCGTTCACACCGCTACCTGCACCGCCCATAATGGCGTTTTCTTCAAGGGTGACCAGCACTTCATGACGTGCGGCCATCTCCAGAATCAGTGCTTCATCCAGCGGTTTCACAAAGCGCATATCGACCAGCGTGGCGTTGAGTTTTTCCGCGACTGTTTCAGCGTCTGCCAGCAGAGTGCCAAAGTTCAGAATCGCGATTTTCTCGCCCTGACGTTTCACCACGCCCTTGCCCAGCGGCAGTTTTTCCAGCGGAGCCAGTTCAGCACCCGTGCCACTTCCACGCGGATAACGCACAGCACTTGGGCCGTCATTGTGGTGATAGCCGGTAAACAGCATCTGGCGGCACTCGTTCTCATCGCTCGGGGTCATGATGACCATATCCGGAATGCAGCGCAGATAAGAGAGATCGAATGCGCCCTGATGGGTTTGCCCATCTGCACCCACAATCCCGGCACGGTCGATAGCAAACAGCACCGGCAGCTTCTGGATAGCCACATCGTGGATAACCTGATCGTAGGCGCGTTGCAGGAAGGTGGAGTAAATCGCCACCACCGGCTTGTAACCGCCAATCGCCAGACCTGCGGCGAAGGTGACCGCGTGCTGTTCAGCAATCGCGACATCGAAATACTGATCCGGGTATTTCTTCGAAAACTCAACCATCCCGGAGCCTTCGCGCATCGCCGGAGTGACCGCCATCAGCTTATTGTCTTTGGCCGCCGTTTCGCACAGCCAGTCGCCGAAGATTTTCGAATAGCTCGGCAGACCGCCGCTGCTTTTCGGCAGCACGCCGCTGGTGTGATCAAACTTCGGCACGGCGTGGAAGGTGATCGGATCTTTTTCCGCTGGCTCATAGCCACGGCCTTTCTTGGTCATGATGTGCAGGAACTGCGGGCCTTTCAGGTCTCGCATGTTCTTCAGGGTGCTCACCAGACCCAGCACGTCGTGCCCGTCCACCGGGCCGATGTAGTTAAAACCGAGCTCTTCGAACAGCGTGCCCGGCACCACCATGCCTTTAATATGTTCTTCGGTGCGCTTGAGCAGTTCTTTAATTGGCGGTACGCCAGAGAACACTTTCTTGCCGCCTTCGCGCAGCGAGGAGTAAAGCTTGCCGGAAAGCAGCTGCGCCAGATGGTTGTTGAGCGCACCAACGTTCTCGGAAATCGACATTTCGTTATCGTTGAGGATAACCAGCATGTCCGGTTTGATATCGCCCGCGTGGTTCATGGCTTCAAACGCCATGCCTGCGGTAATGGCGCCATCGCCAATTACGCAGACGGTGCGACGCTGTTTGGCTTCTTTTTCGGCGGCGACGGCGATGCCAATCCCGGCAGAAATGGAGGTCGATGAGTGGCCGACGCTCAGCACGTCGAATTCGCTTTCACCGCGCCACGGGAACGGGTGCAGGCCGCCTTTCTGACGAATGGTGCCAATTTTATCGCGACGACCGGTCAGAATTTTGTGCGGATAAGCCTGATGGCCTACGTCCCAGATCAGCTGATCAAACGGGGTGTTGTAGACATAGTGCAGCGCCACGGTGAGTTCCACCGTGCCAAGCCCGGAGGCGAAGTGTCCGCTGGAGCGGCTCACGCTGTCGAGCAGGTAGCGGCGCAGTTCGTCGCAGAGCTTCGGCAGGCTCTCTTTTGGCAACAGACGCAGTTCCTGAGTGGACTCCACCAGTGCCAGCGTCGGGTATTTGGCAATATCAAAACTCATCAGAGACTCATCGTGGTGTTTTTTTATTTATCGCGCTGAATAATATAATTCGCTAGCGCTTCCAGTGCCGTGGTGTCCAGAGACTGCGCGGCCAGAACGGTCAATGCCTGGCGGGCTTCTTCAATCAGATCACGGGCTTTCGTTTGGGCTTGCTCAAGACCCAACAGGGCAGGGTAGGTGCTTTTGCCAAGTTGCTGATCGGCACCCTGGCGCTTACCAAGGGTCGCAGTATCCCCTACCACATCCAGAATGTCATCCTGCACCTGGAAGGCCAGGCCGATGCATTCTGCGTATTTATCCAGTACCGGCAGCGCAGCGAGGCCTTTATCACCCGCACTCAGCGCGCCTAAGCGTACGGCAGAACGAATCAGTGCGCCTGTTTTATGGCGATGGATACGCTCCAGCGCCTGCAAATCAACCTGTTTGCCTTCCGCTTCCAGGTCTAACGCCTGACCGCCACACATGCCCGCCACGCCGCTCGCTTGTGCCAGCTCGGAGACCATTTTCAGACGATAGCGATCGCTCACTTCCGGCATGGGCGCATCACTGAGTATAGAAAACGCCAGCGTTTGCAACGCATCTCCGGCCAGAATGGCGTTGGCTTCGCCAAATTTAATGTGGCAAGTCGGCTGACCACGACGCAGATCGTCGTCATCCATCGCCGGTAAATCGTCATGAATCAAAGAATAAGCGTGAATACATTCCACCGCCGCAGCGGGCGCATCCAGCGTGGACAAACTGACGTTGAACATCTCGCCTGTGGCATACACCAGGAACGGGCGCAGGCGCTTTCCGCCTAAGAGTGCGCCATAGTGCATGGCTTCGACCAGTGGAGTGTTCTGAAACGGCTGCGGGGCGATGAACTGACGCAGCGCGTCGTTAGCTCGCGTTACGCAGGCCTGCAATTGTTGCGTGAAATCCATCTTACTCGGCGTCCGGCGTGAAGGGGGTCAGTGGGGCGTCTTCGTTATCGGCCAGCAGGATTTGCACACGCTGCTCGGCCTGTTGCAGCTTCACCTGGCCCTGACGCGCAAGCCCGATGCCGCGTTCAAACTCGTTCAGCGCCTCTTCCAGCGGAAGATCGCCGTTTTCAAGGCGCGAGACAATCTGCTCAAGTTCAGTCAGTGCGGTTTCAAAACTGGCTGGCGCTTCATTTTTCTTTGGCATGTGAATGGACTCTTATGTTTTCAGCCCCGTCATGGTAACGGACTCGGGGCAATTATCAAATAACGCGCAATGTGCACAGGAGCCGCGCGAAGGTGGTATACTTGCGCGCCTGGATGCAGCCACCGACGTGAGCTGCTGTACTCTTTTTCATCACAAGCCTTTGCGGGCTTGCCAAAGAACCATTGCCGCCATGAAGTTTATCATTAAATTGTTCCCGGAAATCACCATCAAGAGCCAATCTGTGCGCATACGCTTTATAAAGATGCTCACCGGGAACATCCGTAACGTTCTGAAGCAGTATGACGAAACCCTCGCCGTGGTGCGCCACTGGGATCACATTGAAGTGCGTGCCAAAGATGAGGCGCAGCGCCCTGTCATTCGTGACGCGCTGACCCGCATTCCCGGCATCCATCATATTCTGGAAGTGGAAGATGTGCCTTTCACTTCGCTGCACGATATTTTCGAACAGACGCTGCCGCTGTGGCGTGAGCAACTGGAAGGCAAATCCTTCTGTGTGCGCGTGAAACGTCGTGGTAAGCACGAGTTCACCTCTATCGAAGTGGAACGTTACGTTGGCGGCGGGCTGAATCAGCATATCGAAACGGCACGCGTGAAACTCACCAACCCGGACATCACCGTGCACCTGGAGATCGAAAACGATCGCCTGCTGCTGGTGAAAGGCCGCTATGAAGGCATCGGCGGTTTCCCAATCGGCACTCAGGAAGACGTGTTGTCGCTGATTTCTGGCGGCTTCGATTCCGGCGTCTCCAGCTACATGCTGATTCGTCGTGGTTGCCGTGTGCACTACTGCTTCTTTAATCTCGGCGGCGCGGCGCATGAAATCGGTGTTCGCCAGGTGGCGCATTATCTGTGGAACCGTTTTGGTAGCTCCCACAAGGTGCGTTTTGTGGCGATCAACTTTGAGCCTGTGGTTGGCGAAATCCTTGAGAAAATCGATGACGGTCAGATGGGCGTCGTCCTGAAACGCATGATGATGCGTGCCGCATCACAAGTTGCCGAGCGCTACGGTGTGCAGGCGCTGGTGACCGGCGAAGCGCTGGGCCAGGTATCAAGCCAGACGCTGACCAACCTGCGTCTGATCGACAACGTGTCTGACACGCTGATCCTGCGTCCGCTGATCTCTCACGATAAAGAGCACATCATCGATCTGGCGCGTGAAATCGGCACCGAAGATTTCGCCCGTACCATGCCGGAATACTGTGGTGTGATTTCGAAGAGCCCAACCGTCAAAGCGGTGAAAGCGAAGATCGAAGCGGAAGAGCAGAACTTTGATTTCGCGATCCTCGATAAAGTGGTGGCGGAAGCCAGCAACGTCGATATCCGTGAAATTGCACAGCAGGCCGAACAGGAAGTGGTGGAAGTGGAAACCGTTAGCGGCTTCAGCGCCAACGACGTGATCCTCGATATCCGCTCCATCGACGAGCAGGACGAAAAGCCGCTGAAAGTGGAAGGCGTTGAGGTTGTTTCTTTGCCTTTCTATAAACTCAGCACGAAGTTTGGCGACCTTGATCAGAGTAAAACCTGGCTGCTGTGGTGTGAGCGTGGGGTGATGAGCCGCCTGCAGGCGCTGTATCTGCGTGAGCAAGGTTTCGCGAACGTGAAGGTTTATCGTCCTGAGTAAACTGTCGGATTTCCCCCTCTCCCTCAAGGGAGAGGGCACCAGACCGCACTGTTCGCCGGGCGGCACGTTGTTTGCCCGGCCTACAAAAGCGGCAGGAATTTGTAGGCCGGGTCAGCGCAGCGCCACCCGGCGATTTTCTGGGAACCGCAATGCAAAAAACGCACAAATACCTCGAAATTAAGGAACGCCTCAAAGGCGACATCCTTAGCCAGGTCTACAAAAAAGGTGAAAGCATTCCCTCCGAGCGTGAACTGGCGACGCAGTATGACGTCACCCGTGTCACGGTGCAGAAAGCCATTGATATTCTGGTGCAGGAAGGGTTTATCGAGCGTATTCACGGCAAAGGCATGTTTGTGCTGAAGAATACCGACACCAGCGTTTACCTCCTCAATAACGAAACCAGTGACAGCATTCTTGGCTTTTCCCGTGAATTTCAGGGGCGGGTCAAGGTCAGTAGCCAGTTATTAAAATTTGAGCTGATTCAGGCTGATGCCACTCTCGCACAGCATCTTGAAATCACCACGGGTGACAACGTCTGGTTTATCCGCCGAATCCGTCTGCTGGACGGCAATCCTGTGCTGGTCGAAGACAGCAATATTCCGCAACGCATCATCGACACCATTCCTGAGCATATCCTCAAAGAAGGCTCGCTGTATGGTTATGTCGAAGAGTACACCGGGAAGAAAATCAAGGATGCGGATTCCATTATCGAAGCCGCGCTGTTTGATGCTGAGCTGGCTCCTTTGCTGAATATTGCCAGCGGGCTGCCGATGCTGAAAATCACCGAAGTGACGCGTCTGGCCGATAAAACGGCGTTTAACTTTTCCATCAGCTACAATCGCGCAGACATTTTCCGCGTCAAAAACCTGCGCATCGAACGCTAGCAGACGCGTGAGCGCCTGCCAGAGAAAAGTTACAGCGTGCTGGCGGCCGCCTTATCGACGTACAAACTTGCCTTGTTGGTTGTCTTGACCAGCGTGGAAGGAATGGCGTTGCTGGCAGACTGATTTACTGTCTGCGCCACAACCGACGCTTTCTTCTCACCACTCGCCATCAGCACGATTTTCTTCGCAGCCAGAATCGTTTTCAGGCCAAGCGAAATCCCCTGCTTAACATCCCGCGCCGTACCGAAATATTTCACTGACACGGTCTGAGTGACAGGATCGAGATCGACAATGTGGCAAGTCTTGTCCAGCGCAGCTCCCGGTTCGTTAAAGCCAATATGACCGTTCATCCCGATGCCGAGCACGATGCAGTCGAGTGGGCCGTGCTTCTCGATATAGCTGTCGACGCGTTTGCACTCAGCCTGCGGATCGTTTGTCAGGCCGTCAAAGAAACAGATTTGCTCGTCTCGTAAGGCCAGTTTATCGAAGAAATGGCTCCAGACCATTTCCCGGCAGCTGCCTTTGTCCTCTTTGCCAAGCCCAAGCCATTCATCGAGGCCGACAAACTGCGTGCGGGAGAAATCAACGTGGCCCTGTTTTTGCGCCTCGACCAGGGCGGCAAACACCCCGAGAGGCGTATCGCCGCCTGCAATGCAGATCAGCGCATCCGGTTTTGCGTTCACACAGTCGATAACGTTCTTCGCTACCGCTTCACACAGCTGTGGGTAATCCTGAGAGATAAGCGTTTTCATTGCTGCTCCTTAGCGTTTGGTTTGATATTGCGGTAAATAGCGCTGATTCACTTCCAGATATTCATCAAGAATCTTCTCCGCAAGCGTGGCGGAAGGCACTAATGGGTTGATGGTCAGCGCCATCAGCGCCGTGCTGTAATCGCCAGTGATTGCGGCTTCAACGGTCAACTCTTCATAGGCTTTAACACTCTGAATCAAACCACGTATTTTCACCGGCAAACGGCCATAAGCCAGAGGGTGAGCGCCGTGACGGTCGATCATTGCGTTGGTTTCCACGGTGACATGATCGGGCAGATCCGGCGTCGTTCCGTTGTTCACGGTGTTGACCACGTGGATCTCTTTCTTGTCGTTATAAATCGAGCTGATAATCGAGCAGGCGGTATCGGAGTACCAGGCCCCGCCGCGCTTTTCCAGCTCTTTCGGTTTATGGGAAAGGTGCTCATCCTGATACAGCTCAAACAGACGGTGTTCAATTTCTCGCGTTTGCTCGCCTCGTGTGCCCTTCGTTGTTGCATCTTTTTGCGCCGCTTCCACCATTTCGCGGGTCAGGAAGAAGTACTTCAGATAAGAAATCGGGTACATGTGCAGGGCTTTGGCAAAGCGCGAAGAGAAGCCAATATCCGGAATGTTTTTCAGCGAGTTGCTGGCGCTGCCCTGAGCCAGTTTTGCCATGAAATCGTCGGTGTAGTCTTCGCCTTTGATGTATATCTGGTCGGCGAAAATCAGGTGGTTAAGCCCCATGATACGGGCGTAGACATCTTTCTTTTCCACCTCATACGCTTTGGCGATATCCATCAGCATGCTGTTCGCGCCGCTGCAAATCCCGATACTTTTAATCCTGGAATGACGAGTGATGGCTTCGGTGACAATGCCCGCCGGGTTGGTAAAGTTAATCAGCCACGCGTCCGGGCAATATTTTTCCATATCGCGGCAGATATCCATCAGCACCGGAATGGTACGCTGGGCTTTCATAAAGCCGCCGGGGCCGGTGGTTTCCTGACCAAGGACGCCATATTTCAGCGGGATTTTTTCGTCGTTAATGCGTGCATCAAGGAAGCCGACACGCAGCTGAGTGGTGACAAAATCGGCATCTTTCAGCGCTTCTTCACGATTGAGTGACAGGTGAATTTTCATCGGGATCCCGGCTTCTTTCACCATTCGCTGCGCCAGTTTGCCGACAATTTCCAGCTTCTCTTTGCCTTCCTCAATGTCCAGCAGGTAGTAGTCGGTCACCGGCAGTTCATCGTAGCGTTTGATAAAGCCGTCGATCAGTTCCGGGGTATAGCTTGACCCCCCACCGATGGTCACGATTTTTAACTTTTTCATAGTGATATCCTTAAGACGAAGCAGAGTCAGTGTTCAGTACAGAGTCAGTAGCCTGTTGGCTTTCCTGCGCTTCACGCGCCAGTTGTTGGCGTTCGAGCGTTTTGAAGAAGGGGAAGTAAATCGCCACTGAAATCACAATGGTGCAGACAGACCAGATGACCGCCGGGATATTGCCTCCCGTCACAAACCAGGCGGCCAGAATTGGCGGCATGGTCCACGGGATTTGCAGCACCGGGCGGCCGATGATGTCGAAGTACATCAGGCTGTAGGTGGAGATGCACAGCAGCATCGGTGTCAGCGTGAAAGGGATCATCAGCAGCGGGTTGAAGACAATCGGGGTGCCGAAAATCACTGGTTCGTTGATGCAGAAAACGGCGGAAGGCAGCGAGAGCTTACCCACTGATTTATACATCTTGCTGCGGGAACGCAGCATCGCCAGCACCAGCCCGAGCGTTGCGCCAGTGCCGCCAATACACATAAAGACGATGTAGAAGCCATCCGCCGTAATGTGAGGGATCGGCTGGTGGTTCAAATAGGCCTGAGTATTTTCAGCGATATATTTCAGGAAGATGGGGCTAGTGATGCCAGAGAGCACGTTGTCGCCGTGAATGCCGCAGCACCAGAGCAAGGAAATCAGGAAAATCAGGACCAGCATACCCGGCAGTGAACCCAGGCCGCTGACCAGTGGGCTTAAAATCTGGGTGAAAAATTCATTGATATCAAAGTTCAGCATCACTCTGACAAACCACACCAGCGTGATGGTCACCGCCGCAGGCACCAGGCTTGCGAAAGATTGTGCAACCGCAGGCGGCACGCCATCCGGCAATTTGATGACGATTTCGCGGCCAACAAACCAGCGAATAATCTGCACGGTCACTATCGCAAGAATGATGGCGGAGAACAGTCCAGCCGCGCCGAGGTTATCCACGTTTAGCTGATATTTGTCATTAAGCTGCGCCAGCAGGAATACCACCAACGTCACGGCGGTGCAGGTAATGGCGTTGAGTTTGTATTCTTTCGCCAGGTTGTAGCTGATCCCGACGGCAGAAATCAGGCCGATGGCACCAAACGTGACGGCCACCGGAGCGCTGATTTTATCAGCCCACGGGCCAAGCCACTCGCTCCAGCCAGGGATGGGCAGGTTGGCAATAATCAGGAACAAACTGCCAGTAATGGTAAAGGGCAACGTCAGGGCAATTCCGTTTCTGACGGCGACCAGAATTTTGTTTTCACCGATCCGGATGAGGACAGGGACAACCTTGCTCTCAATAAATGTCACCACGGGCCACTCCTCTTATGAGGTTTTTATGCCTTCTGTTGTAGGGGTCAGAAGGTTATTTGTAACTGGACTAGTCCAGTTGTGCTTGAGTGTTCCACGCATTTTCTGGACTGTCAAACAGGCGACAACCTGGCAAATAACATGTCATCTCAATGAAATATCAGGGATTTGTTGAATCGGGGGGCGGAAGGGGATGCGCAGAAAAGATGAGAAGTGTGAGCGCTGGCACGCAAAACCGTACCTGAGCAGATCTTGATTAATTCTTAAAATGTCTTTTCCTGAAACGGCCTCGTAAATCATGAAAGTCATGATTTACAGTAAGTTATACGAGGCATATAAAAGCATCACCTCGTAATCTTTGTGTTGTTAATAAACAAAAAAGTTTATACTCAGGGAGTGGTCGATGAAGCAAAGGGAATTTCGTCAGTGGCTGGCAAGGCAAGGAGCCATCTTCGTTGAAGGTACAAATCACCTGAAGATTTACCTTCATGGCCGTCAATCGGTTATGCCACGGCATCCGGGTAAAGAGCTGAACGAAAAGCTGCGCAAGGCCATCATTAAGCAACTCAATCTGCGCGAGGAATGAACAATGAAATACAAAGTGGTGATTGAGAAAGACGACGTTGAAGGGGGCTGGTTTGCCTCTTTCCCACAGATTCCGGAAGCGCTGACCTGTGGCGACACCCGAGAGGAAGCGTTGCAGATGGCCGAAGATGCCCTGGTCACTGCGCTGGATTTTTACTTTGAAGATGAGCGTGCAATCCCGCTGCCTGACGCGCTCAATGCTGAGGATGAGTTTGTCCAGCTGCCAGCCAGCATCACGGCTAAAGTGCTATTGCTGAATGCCATACTAAAGAGCGGCACCAGCCAGGCGGAGCTGGCGCGTAAACTGAAAACCCGCCCGCAGGAAGTGACTCGTATCGTGAAGCTGGGGCACTCAACCAAAATCGATACCATTGCCGGAGCGTTGTCTGCGCTGGGCTGGCAGTTGGAACTCACTCTTGTGAAGCGAGCTTAACGGCAGGTTTTGGTAGGCCGGGTAAGGCGATAGCCGCCACCCGGCGCATCAAGGAATTATTCAGAGTAGTGGTTATAAATCCCGGCGGCTAACACCAGTTGTGAGGCGACCTCATGGGCTTTTTTCTGCCCGACCAGCAGGTCGATAAGCTTCAGGCCGAAATCGATGCTGGTGCCCGGCCCCTGGCTGGTCAACAGGTTCACTCGCGGGTCCCAGACCACGCGTTTGTCCTGCCATTGGTCTTCCGGAATGGTGTCTTTCAGCCCCGGGAAACCGGTCATATTGCCAATGGGGAAGATATCGTGCGGCACTAAAACTGTGCCTGCGGCGGCGCAGATGGCGGCAACAATGCGCCCGGAGCGGTGAAATTGTTTCACCGTTTCGACCAGTAACGGGCTGTCGCGGAAACATTCCGCGCCTTTCAAACCGCCGGGCAGCACAATTGCGTCATAGTCGCCGTCGGCGACCTGAACCAGCGGCGCATCGGCCAGCAGTTTGACGCCACGAGAGCAGACAATCGCCAGTTCGCCGTCGCTGGCCACGCTCGCCGTGGTGACGCTAATGCCGCCGCGAACCAGCAGATCGATAGTGGTGACGGCTTCGGTCTCTTCACTCCCAGGGGCGAGACAAACCAGCGCTGATGCGCTCATACGCGTTCTCCTTACGTTTAATCAGTTCGAACAGACGGGCGTTTTCCGGCACCGGAATACCGTGCGCCCGGGCCCGTTTCAGCAGGTAACCGCTGATATAGTCTATTTCAGTTTGTCGCTCGGCGCGGACGTCCTGCAACATTGATGAGATGTTGGCAGCCGTGCTGTCGACAACTTGCCAGACGTAAAACAGCAAATCTTCCTGCGAGGCATGATGCCCTTCGCGTTGCATCACCGCAGCGACTTCCGCACAAATACGTTCCACTTCTTGTGGATAGTCGCGCAACTGTCCGTTCGGGCAGTTATAAATCGCGGTCAGCGGGTTAATCACGCAGTTCACGGCCAGCTTTTTCCAGCTCGCATTGCCCATGTCGTTATGCCAGGCCACGTCGGGCAGAGCGGCTTGCAACACGTCGGCAAGATGGCTGTATTCCTGCGCCATAGTATTCGCCGGGCCAATGTGTGTGATGCCGTTGGCGACATGAATGATCAGGTTGCCGTCACGACGCGCGGCCTGAGTGGTCATCCCTATCAACAGCGGTTGTTTCATTGATTGCAGCTCTTCCACGGTGCCCATGCCGTTATGAATCAGCAGGATTGGGCAACCCGGCGGCAGAAGTGGGGCCAGATTTTTGACGGCGGTAGAAATTTGCCAGGCTTTCAGCGTGACCAGTAAAAGGTCGCTGTGGGCGAGAAACTCTGGATCGTTGGCGGTCAGCAGTTCGTTGAAGATGCTGCCGTCGCGCTGCTGGAGGTTCACGCTGCACCAGGGCGCAGGCACGCGTAACCAACCCTGAACGTCGTGGCCTTGCCGGAATAGCGCAGTCAGCCATAATTGTCCAAGGGCGCCGCATCCGAGCACGGTAATCTTCATTATTCCTCCTCACCTGCTTAGGGATCAGGCGTTATGTTACTATTATAGCGCCGACCACACCCCCGCAGACACAGGTATAACAGGTTGTGTTCTCTGATGTTGCGGGTATTATGCATCGCAACAAAAAGAGAGGGAGAATAAAACATGCCATCTTTCGATATTGTCTCTGAAGTTGATCTTCAGGAAGCCAAAAACGCCGTAGATAATGCGGCACGTGAAGTCGAATCTCGTTTTGATTTTCGCGGTGTAGAAGCAACCATCGAACTGAACGAAAAGAACGAAACCATCAAGGTCCTGAGCGAGTCAGATTTCCAGGTGAATCAGCTGCTGGATATTCTGCGCGCCAAGCTGCTCAAGCGCGGCATTGAAGGCAACTCCATTGAAGTGCCAGAAGAGTTTGTCCACAGCGGCAAAACCTGGTTCGTGGAAGCGAAGCTGAAAACCGGCATCGAAAGCTCAGTGCAGAAGAAAATCGTTAAGCTGATTAAAGACAGCAAGGCGAAGGTGCAGGCGCAGATTCAGGGCGAAGAAATTCGCGTCACCGGTAAATCCCGTGATGATTTGCAGGCTGTCATGGCGCTGGTGCGCGGCGGCAACCTCGGCCAGCCGTTCCAGTTCAAAAACTTCCGCGATTAATTCCCGTCACGGGTCCGCGCGGCACGTCGATACAGCGTGCTGCGCGCCACACCCAAAGCCTGAGCTGCCTTACTGATATTGCCGTTAAAGCGTGCCAGCGTACTGGTAATGAGCGCGGTGTCATGCTGTTTCAGATTATCCGTAAGTTCAGGAATTGCCTGCCGATACTCAGCCGGTAAAGTCTCAACGCCTAGCGTTTCGCCGTCTTCAGCCAGTGCCAACAGAACCTTCATCAGGCTACGCAACTGGCGGATATTCCCCGGCCAGGCGAAGTGCGCCAGGGTGTCCAGCAGCGACGGTGAAAGCGTGATGTGCCGCGCTTGTCCGCCTAGCAGCAGCCACTGCTGATCAATAAAGGCCGGAAGCATGGGCCATTCTCTCAGCGGGGGAAGGGTCAGGGTAAATTCCTGTAGCCGATACAGCAGATCTTCGCGGAATTCTCCGTTAGCGACAAGTTGAGTCAGATTGCGGTGCGTCGCGCAAATCACGGCAAAATTCACCGGCCAGCTGCGGCTGGAACCCAGCGGGGCAACCACTTTGTCCTGCAAGACTCTGAGCAGACGGGTTTGCAGGGCAAGGGGCATATCGCCAATCTCATCAAGGAAAAGTATCCCCCCGTCCGCTTCGCGGATTTTCCCGATATAGCCGTTTTTATTCGCTCCAGTAAACGCGCCGGGCTGATAGCCAAACAGCTCTGATTCAATCAGTGATTCCGGGATGGCTGCGCAGTTGATGGCGATAAATTTCCCTTCCCGCCAGCGGCTGTGCTGGTGCAGCGTCTGGCTGACAAACTCTTTCCCGCTGCCGGTTTCTCCCTGAACGCAGAGTGACACTCCCGCATTGAGCAGACGCACCATTTTTTCGCCCTCCTGCTGCAGCGAAAAAGGCCAGGCGACGGCGGGTTTTGGCGGCACGCTGACGAGGCTTTGTGCTGGAGCACGCAGGCGGTAAAAGTAAGTCTGAGCATTACAGGTCACCGGCACGGGCACCGTGCTGGCCGTTTGTTTCAGCAGCGGGAAGAGCTGTCCAAACGTCATCTGACCGAGCCGTCCTGCGTCAATGCCCAGTCTGCGCAGCGCCAGGCGGTTGGCTGCAATCAGCGTATTGTCGGAAAAGACCAGCAGGAGCTCTTCGACGCTGTCGAGCTTTTGCGGGTCAGGGTGCAAACTCATCAGCCACTGCTGCGGATGAAGACTCTGTTTAACCCACAGATACTCAATCTGCCTGGCAGCACTTTTGACCCACGCCAGCGTGTGCGTATGCGAGAAATGCGCCGGGCCGGAGATATCCAGCACGCCTGCAATCTGACCGTCCGGTGTTTGCAGGGGAACGGCGGCGCAATACAGGTTCTGATTGCTGGTGAGAAAATGCTGTTCACCGTCTATCTCGCAGCTGTCATCAATGGCAAGCGCCGTGCCAATCGCATTGGTTCCCCGGCCACTTTCGCTCCACAATGTGCCCGGCGACAGGGCAAAACGCTGCGCTTTTTCCATCGCGCTCAGGTTGCCGACCGTCTGCAACACGATGCCTGAGGCATCCGTTAAGACCACCACTGACTGGGTTGCCGTCAGGTTTTCCGCCAGATGGTTGACCGTGGGTGAGGCATAACGTTGTAATCCGGAATGACTGGCGAGACGATCGGCCAGTTCTCCCTGGCCCAGCAACGGGAAATCTTCAGCGTTGCGTTCCAGACCATACAGCTCGCTGCGAAACCACGACTCGCGTAGCAGTGGGTTGTTGTGAGCATGGCTCAGGCGGTCGGTTGATTTTCCCTGCATCGAACACCTCAATGGAACGAAAAGTGTTGCGATATTGTAGCTTAAAGGTTTCTTTGGTGTTGCGTTGTGCGACACGGAAGCGAACATTGCTGCGACAAATTCATCCAGCCTGCGGTTTTTAATGATTAACGTGATGAAAATAAATGTCTTTTTCAGGCGTTGAAATTCTGGCATGCCCAATGCATGGGCTGAACAGCAGTGCGCGAGACCAATAGAGTCACGCCGCTGTATCTCAACCCTACAGAAGGAGTTCGCCATGCGTTATGCACATCCTGGCAAGCCAGGTGCTCTGATTACCCTGCAGGCCACTTACGGCAATTACATTGACGGTCAGTTCGTCGAACCTGTTAACGGCGAGTACTTCATGAATACCTCTCCCGTCGATGGGAGCGATATCGGCAAGTTCCCCCGTTCCGGCGCGGCGGATATCGACAAGGCGCTGGATGCCGCCCATCGCGCGGCGGCGGCCTGGGGGAAAACCTCCGCACAGCATCGCTCTAACTTGCTATTACAGGTGGCGGATCGGATTGCCGAGAATCTGGAGATGCTGGCGATTGCCGAAAGCTGGGACAACGGCAAACCTGTGCGTGAAACCCTGAATGCCGATATTCCCCTGGCGGTGGATCATTTCCGCTACTTCGCCGGTTGTTTGCGTGCCCAGGAGGGCAGTACGGCGGAGATCGACGAAAATACCGTGGCTTATCACTTCTATGAGCCGCTGGGCGTGGTGGGGCAAATTATCCCCTGGAACTTCCCGCTGTTGATGGCGGCATGGAAGTTGGCTCCGGCGCTGGCGGCGGGGAACTGCGTGGTGCTGAAGCCCGCAGAGCAGACGCCGTTAAGCATTACGCTGCTGATGGGCATCATTGGCGATCTGTTCCCGGCGGGCGTGGTGAACATTGTCCAGGGCTATGGCCGTGAAGCGGGTGAGGCGCTGGCGACCAGCAAGCGCATTGCAAAAATCGCCTTCACCGGATCAACGCCGGTCGGACGGCACATCATGGCTTGTGCGGCGGAAAATATTATTCCCTGCACCGTAGAACTGGGCGGAAAATCGCCGAATATCTACTTTGCCGATGTGATGAACGCCGAAGAGTCGTTCATTGAAAAAGCCGTTGAGGGGTTGGTGTTAGGCTTCTTCAACCAGGGCGAAGTGTGTACCTGCCCGTCGCGTGCGCTGATCCATGAGTCTATCTATGAGCCGTTCATGGAACGCGTGATGGCGAAAATTGCCAACATTCGCCGCGGTGACCCGTTTGATACCGACACCATGATTGGCGCACAGGCCTCACGGCAGCAGTACGATAAGATAATGTCTTATATCAATATTGCTCGCGAAGAGGGCGGGAAAATCCTGACCGGCGGCGATCGGGCGGTGGTCAACGATCTGGATAACGGCTTCTATATTCAGCCGACGCTGATCAAAGGCACCAACGCCATGCGCAGCTTCCAGGAGGAGATCTTTGGCCCGGTGATCGGCATTCTGACCTTTAAGGATGAAGCGGAAGCGCTGGCCCTGGCGAACGATACGCAGTATGGCCTGGGGGCCGGTGTCTGGACCCGTGACAGCAACCTCGCATACCGCATGGGAAGAGGCATTAAAGCAGGCCGCGTCTGGACGAACTGTTACCACGTCTACCCGGCTCATGCGGCGTTTGGCGGTTACAAGCAGTCTGGCGTAGGCCGCGAAACCCACAAAATGGCGCTGGACGCCTACCAGCACACCAAAAATATCCTGGTGAGCTACGGGACGGATCCCCTGGGCCTGTTCTGAGTTCTGATACAAAAGCGGCCTCCTGACGGGGGCCGCTTGTTTTGTACCGTACTTCTGCTGTTATTCCTCAATGCGCAATCCGTAGCTCTTAAATTTCTCCAGCACGACGGCTATCTCTTCGTCCGGTAACACCGGCACATTTTCGGTGACCGCTAACGTTGCCAGATACAGCTTCGCCAGCACCTCCACTTCTTGTGCCAGCCACAGTGCTTTTTCCAGATTCTGTTCACAGGCAATCAGCCCATGATGTTGAAGCAGCGTAGCTTTGCGGTTACGCATCGCAACGGCCACGTGTTCTGACAGCGCTTTAGAGCCGAAAGTCGCATAGGGCGCGCAGGGAATAGAATTGCCCCCGGCGGCGGCAATCATGTAGTGAATGGCCGGAATAGGGCGGTTCAAAATCGACACGGCGGTGCAGTGAATGGCGTGATTATGCACCACGGCATTCGCTTCAGGGCGAGTCAGATAAACGGCCTGATGAAAGCGCCATTCGCTTGAGGGCAGTTTGCCCTCTTCGTGACGGCCTTGTGCATCGACATACACAATGTGGCTTTCAGTGAGTTTTTCGTAAGGAATGCCGGTGGGCGTAATCAGCATGCCGTTATCGTATCGGGCGCTGATGTTGCCCGCCGTGCCCTGATTCAGGCCAAGACGGGTCATTTCCAGACAGGTTTCAATAATTTCGCGTGACAGTTGTGATCGTTCCATTTCTTTCTCCGGGTGACGCGAGGCAAAAGGAAGCCACTGGAGAAGCGCAGGCCTCTCCAGACAACGGCATAACAGGCGTAATTAACGTTAAGCGCGACGCGCGCGTTTAATCAGTTTCATTTTTACTTTCACGGTTTCAGTTACCGGGTCGCCCTCGATGGCGCGCTGCATAATCTCGAACGCTTTTTCGGCCCAGGTATGTTCATCCTGCTGCATCGACCAGACGTTATTGGCCAGAAACCCCAGCATGGGATGTTCGTCGAAGGTGCCGATGTTGATGTCAGGCGGCACTTCGCCAAATTTGTCGCGAAGGGCTTCAATCGCGCCTTCCAGAACCGGCAACGACGAGGCAATAAAAGCTTCAGGTGCAGGATGGGTATCCAGCAGCTGAGTCATGATTTGATGGCCGCCTTCCGGGGTGTTTTCCGCCCCGCGTTGCACCCAGTCCTGATGCTCAATACCGTGCTTTTTCAACGCAGTCAGATAGCCCGTCAGACGATCGCTGATACTCGGCAATTCGGCATCTCCCACCAGGAACCACAGCGGCGATTTACCTGCGGCCAGTAGCGCTTCGGTGAGTTTCTGCCCACCTTCGGCGTTATGACTTTCGACCAGCGCGTTATCGGTAAATTTAAAATCGCGGTCCAGCAGCACCAGCGGCTTTTTCACCAGCCGCAGATGATGCTGCTGGTTTTCCAGCGAGGTCGGAACAATAAACAGCCCGTCGAGATTACGAGCAATCAGTGACTGCACCAGCTTGTTCTCATAATCAACATCGTTATAGGTACAGCTGATGGTTAGCTGATACCCCGAACGGCGACAGCGCAGCTCCAGTTTTTCGGCCAGGGTGGCGAAGAACACGTTGGAAATGTTCGGCACGATGAGGCCCAGCGTCTCGGTTTTGTTCAGCTTCAGGCTGCGGGCGGAATGATTGAGCACGTAGCCGTAGCGTTCCACGTGCTGGTTTATCCGGCTCTGGGTTTTCACGCTGATCCGGTACTGTTCCGCTTTTCCGCCCAACACCAACCGGACGGTGGTCACCGACAGGTTAAGGTCATTGGCAATTTGTTCCACTGTTTTGGCCATCACTGAGCTCCGCAGGCTTCCATAAAGAAAAACATAGCCGACATCATAGAAGGATTAGGCATCATAGTCGTTATTCATCAGGTGGTTAAGCTGCTGTTGGTGATCCCAAAGGGTCAGATACACCCGATATTTGCGTTGATGAAACGCCCGGCGCGCCGGGTTCGCCGCGACGAGTTGTCCTGGTTGAACCATGGCACTTGCGGCTGCGGACATGTCTGGATAGGTACCGCTGGCGACCGCGCCGGTAATGGCTGCACCGAGTGTGACGGCATCTTCTTCCGCCATGAGCTGAATATCACAGCCGGTGACATCGGCATACTCGCGCAGCCACAGAGGATTATGGCTTGCGCCGCCGCACAGCGCGATGCGTTCCACGGTATGTCCGTTTTCACGCATCACGTCCAGAATATGGCGCGTGCCGTAGGCGATAGCCTGTAACGTTGCCAGATAGAGCCGAGCGAGGGCGCTTTCGCCTTGCTCAAGTGTCAGCCCGCAAACCGTACCGCGTGCGTCTGCTCGTGCGCGTGGCGAGCGATTACCGTGATGATCGGCAAGCACATGCAGATTTTGCGTGGGGTCTTTTTCTGCGGCTTCGAGGACCGCGACCCACTCATTGATGAGTTCGACAGGATGGCAACCTCGCGCTTTGGCTTTGGCGAACAACTCCGCGCTGGAGTAATGCTCTCTCAGCGTCCAGTCGACCAGGGCGCCTGCCGCGCTTTGTCCGCCTTCGGTTAACCAAAAATCCGGCAACATCGCTGACCAATAAGGGCCCCAGACGCCGGGTGTCATGAGCGGTTGAGGATGGCTGATCATGTGACAGTTCGAGGTGCCGCTTATCAGGGCGACGGTACCAGAAGGATTTGCAGCAGTCAGCGCAACGCCGCCTGCGTGGGCATCAATCATCCCTGTGGCGACAACCACATTTGTCGACAGACCCATTTCCGCAGCCGCCTGTGGCGTTAATTGCCCGGCGCGAGTACCCGGCGCAAGAATACGCGTTGGCACTTTATCCAGCAGCGGCGTGAGGCCAACCGCCGCTAGCAAGGAGTCGCTAAATCGGTGTTCGTGTGCCAGATAGTTCCATTTGCAGGTGAGGGTGCAAAGGCTGGCGACATCCTCGCCGGTGGCTTTCCAGACCATAAAATCGGCCAGGTCGAAAAAGCGGTATGCCTGCTCCCAGGTTTGCGGATGGTGATGCTTGAGCCAAAGGACTTTTGGCAGCTCCATTTCAATACTGATTTCACCGCCGACATAGCGTAGCGCCGGGTCGCCGGTGCGATTAAGCTGGCGAGTTTCTTCATCGGCGCGATGATCCATCCACATGATGATATCGTGGTCAGGGCTGCCGTGAGGCGAGGCCGACAGCCCTTTTCCCTGGGCATCGATAGCCACCAGTGAACAGGTGGCATCGAAGCCGATGGCGCAAACGTGAGCCGCGTCGATACCGGCAAGAGAGACGCTTTCACGCACTGCCTCGCAGGCATGTTGCCAGATTTCAGCAGACGACTGCTCCACGCGTTCCCCGCCGGGACGAAACTGAGACAGCGGGCGGGTGGCGAAAGCCAGGCGCTTGCCCTGACGGTCGTATATTCCAGCCCGAACGCTGCCTGAGCCGACATCCACACCCACAAAATAGCTGCTAGTCATCTTCATTCCTCAACGGGGTTTATCGTTATTTTTTGCCCAGCGGGTAGAGCAGTTTGTCGACTTCCGGCGTATCGATATTTTTCGCGTTCACGTATTTCACCGGAATATCGATTTGCTTCGGCACGCTTTGACCCGCCACTGCCGCGTTCAGTGCTTTAAGCCCCTGATAACCAATCTGGTAGGCATCCTGCACCATAAAGCCCTGAATCACGCCGCTTTTCAGGAAACCAATGATAGCTTCAGTGCTGTCAAAGCCGATGACTTTCACTTTGCCCTTCAGGCTCTGGCTGTCGATGGCGTTCGCCACACCCAGTGTAGCCCCTTCATTGGTGGCGTAAATCCCCGCCAGGTCCGGGTTGGCTTGCACCATATCGATAGTTTTATCCATCGCTTTTTGCGGATCGCCATCGCTGTATTGCACCGGCAGTACCTGAATATTAGGGTACTTCGCTTTCATTTCTGCGGAAAAACCTTCGGAACGTTCGATGGCTGACGTGGTCCCGGCGACGTGTGCAATAATCCCGACTTTGCCTTTCCCGCCCACCTGTTCAGCCAGCGCATCGGCAGCCTGTGCCCCGGCTTTGCGGTTGTTGGTGGCGACGAAGCTTGCCGGAATGTCAGATTCCACGCCGGAGTCAAACGTCACGACTTTAATGCCACGGCTGTTCGCGGTTTCAACCAGCGGAGCCAACGCATTCGCGTCGAGTGCCGCCAGCAGCAGGCCATTCGGCTTCTGCGCCATGGTGTTTTCCACCAACTGGATCTGCTCCGCAATCTGCGTTTCATCCGCCGGGCCAACGTAGCTGGTTTTATCGCCCAGCTCTTTCGCCGCGGCTTCGGTCCCCATTTTGACGGTCTGCCAGAACTCATGCTGGAAGCCTTTACTGACCACCGGCAGGTTGTAATCTTTTGCCAGCGCGCTGCTGGTCATCACCGCGACGAGAGAGAGTGCATACAGAAATTGCCTGGTTTTCATTTTTGTACTCCGTACTGAGGGAAGAACCCTATACGTCAGGGCAGGTAAGGGTGCCCGGCATCACCGCCGGACGCTGTTTTAACGCATTTTTTTACGCAATGTGTCGAGATACACCGCAGCAATAACCACCACGCCCATCGCCACCATCTGCCAGAACTGCGAGACGCCCATCAGGTTGAGGCCGTTTTTCAGCACGCTCATGATGAAAGCGCCGATGATGGTGCCGCCGATGGTGCCGATACCGCCCATCAGGCTGGTGCCACCAATGACCACCGCGGCGATGGCTTCCAGTTCATAACCCACACCGACAGTCGGCTGGCCGGAATTGAGGCGCGAGGCGAGGATCACGCCGGCGATACCGGTCAGCAGACCGCAGAAGGCGTAAACAAAGATTTTGACCCGGCGTACTTTGATACCGGAAAGGTGTGCCGCCGTTTCATTACTGCCCACGGCGTAGACGTAGCGACCAATGACGGTTTTTTTCAGGATGTACGCGGAGAACAGCGCCACAATCACCAGATAGAACACCGGGTAAGGCAGAACATCAAACAGGCGACCCTGCGCCAGCAGTTTGAACATCGGGTATTCAGAGAAGTAAATGGCGCGCCCATCAGTCATCACCATATTGATGCCGCGTACCGACATCATCAGCCCCAGCGTGGCAATAAAAGGCGGAATGGCCGCACGTGTGACGAGGAACGCGTTGACGTAGCCACAAAGGCCGCCAGCCAACACGCCACCCAGCACGCACAACGGCAGTGGTAAGCCGAAGCCCGCGCAGATACCCACGACCACGCCGGAAAAGGCCACCACCGAGCCGAGCGACAGGTCGATACCCGCGGTGATAATCACAAACGTTACGCCGATAGCCATAATGCCAATCACCGAGGTTTGCAGGGCGATGGTCATCAGATTTTCGGTGTTAAAGAAGAACGGTGAACTGAAGCTGAAAAAAAGCACCAGCAGGATCAGGCTGAACAGCGGCGCCAGACGCATCAGCAGGGCTTTGTTCACTTTCATTTTGTGCTGCTCACTTTTTGCAGGGGTGACAGTGATGCTCATGGTTAATCCTCCAGCGTCGCGTATTGCATGATTTTTTCCTGGGTGGCGCTTTGCGCCTGAACTTCACCGGTAATTCGGCCACCGCGCATGACCAGAATGCGGTCGCACATGCCCAGGACTTCCGGGAGCTCAGACGAAATCATGATGATGGATTTGCCTTTAGCGACCAGCCGGTTCATTAACTCGTAAATTTCCAGCTTCGCGCCGACGTCGATGCCGCGGGTCGGTTCATCAAAAATCAGGATGTCGGTGTCTTTGCAGACCCAGCGGGCAATAATGATTTTCTGTTGATTACCGCCGCTGAGGTTCAGCGCGGCCTGTTGCAGGTGAGGCGTTTTGATACGCAGGGCTTTGACTAATTCGCTGCTGGTTTTCTCGCAGGATTTTTCGTCCACGTTACCCAAGCGGCTGCTGAATTCGGGGTAGTTGCCGAGCATGATGTTCTCTTCCACCGACAGCCCGAGCGCCAGCCCCTCTTTTTTACGGTCTTCCGTGAGGTAGCTGATGCCCTGACGAATGGCATCGGCGACGTCTTTAATCACGATGTTTTTGCCGTTGAGCGTTAAGGTGCCGCAATCAATCGGGTCGGCACCAAAAATCGCGCGTGCAAGTTCGGTACGTCCGGCACCCATCAGCCCCGCAAGGCCAAGAATTTCGCCACGATGCAGCGTGAAACTGATGTCGTTAAGCACCTCTTTGCGCTGCAAGTTTTTCACTTCCAGCACCGGGACTTTCTCGGTTTGTGGCGGGCGTTTGGGGTAGATATTGCCCAGATCGCGACCGACCATCATCGCGATAAGCTCGCTAATCTGCACCGTTTCATAATCAACGGTGGCAATAAACTGGCCGTCGCGCATCACCGTGGCCCGGTCGGCAATCAACGCTAACTCTTCCAGCCGGTGTGAGATATACACAATGCCGGTGCCGCGCGATTTGAGCAGACGCGTGACCTTAAACAGGCTTTCGATTTCACTCTCGGTCAGCGCTGCCGTGGGTTCATCCATGATCAGGACTTTGGCGTTAACGGAAATCGCCTTGGCAATTTCCACCATCTGCTGCTGAGCAACGGTTAAATCCGCCACCCTGGTTTGGGGTGAAATCGAAAGATTGAGCTGTGCCAGAATATCGATAACCGCCTGGCGTTGGCTTTTCTCATCCAGCCGCCAGCTCGTGTTCTTACGAAACTCGCGGCCGATATAGATATTTTCCTCAACGGTCAGGTCAGGGAAGAGGTTAAATTCCTGATGAATAATGGTGATCCCGGCGTGCTGCGCACTGAGCGGATCGCTGAACGCCACCTTATTGTTTTCGAAAACGATCTCGCCTTCATCGGGCTGATAAACGCCAGAGAGAATTTTCATCAGCGTCGATTTTCCGGCGCCATTCTCCCCCAACAGCGCATGCACTTCACCGGGCCGCAGGTTAAAACTGACGTTGCTGAGTGCCAACACACCGGGAAAACGCTTGGTGATGTTGCTCATCTGCAAGAAAGTCTCTGACATCATTAGGTTTTCTCCGGATGTTATCGCAATCACTTTTTAGCTAATTCGAATTAGCTTGTGCTGATAAAAGCTATTTCACGGTGGAATTTTCGCCAAATTATTTGTTTTTAAATTGTGACGCGCTGCAAGTGAATTTGTTTAACGCGATGAATTTTAATTATTTATTGTTTTTTAGCTGAAACGAGTTATCTGACGCTGATCGAATTTTGACCTCTGATCGTGAAGGTGTTCACAGAACAACCACAAAGTAGTTGAGCAAAATTTCAATGCACTTCTAAGCTAATTCGAGTTAGCAAATTCTGGTTTTCATGCTCAATCGGCCTGCCGGGTCCACCGCGCCGTGCCTGTACGGGCAATAGCCATCACGAGGAGTGAAGATGAAATCGAAAAAACTGTTACCGAGAATTGGCATTCGTCCGGTGATTGACGGGCGTCGGATGGGCATTCGCGAATCGCTGGAAGAGCAGACCATGAACATGGCGAAGGCCACGGCGGCGCTGCTGCAGGAAAAGCTGCGCCACCCTTGCGGCAGCCAGATTGAGTGCGTGATTGCCGATACCTGTATTGCCGGGATGGCCGAGTCTGCCGCCTGTGAAGAAAAATTCGCGGCGCTGAATGTCGGGCTGACCATCACCGTTACGCCTTGCTGGTGTTACGGCAGCGAAACGATTGATATGGACCCACTGCGACCAAAAGCCATTTGGGGTTTTAACGGCACTGAGCGTCCGGGTGCGGTTTATCTGGCTGCTGCTTTGGCTGCACATAACCAGAAAGGCCTCCCGGCATTTTCCATTTATGGTCATGAAGTGCAGGACGCGGGGGACACGTCTGTTCCGGCTGATGTGGAAGAAAAACTGCTGCGATTTGCTCGTGCAGGGCTGGCGGTTGCCAGCATGAAGGGCAAAAGTTATCTGTCACTGGGCGGCACCTCGATGGGGATTGCGGGCTCGATTGTCGATCACAATTTCTTCGAATCGTGGCTGGGGATGAAAGTGCAGGCGGTCGACATGACCGAGTTGCGTCGTCGCATGGATAACCAGATTTACGATGAAGAGGAACTGGCGCTGGCGGTGAGCTGGGCGCAGGAAAAATTCCGCTTTGGCGAAGATAAAAATGCCGCCAAATATCGTCGCAGCGAAGAGCAAAATCGCGACATTCTGCGTGAAAGTCTGCTGATGGCCATTTGCATTCGCGACATGATGCAGGGCAATCCTAAACTTGCAGAAAAAGGCCGCGAGGAGGAGGCGCTGGGTTACAACGCCATTGTGTCGGGCTTCCAGGGGCAGCGTCACTGGACGGATCAATATCCTAATGGCGACACCGCAGAAGCGCTGCTCAACAGTTCGTTTGACTGGCACGGCGTGCGTCAGCCGTATGTGGTTGCCACGGAAAACGACAGCCTCAACGGCGTGGCGATGTTGTTCGGTCACCTGATGACTGGCACCGCGCAGATTTTTGCCGACGTGCGCACCTTCTGGTCGCCGGATGCGGTTAAACGTGTCACCGGGAAAGCGCTCACCGGCCATGCGCAGCACGGCATTATCCATCTGATTAACTCCGGTTCAGCAGCGCTTGACGGCACCGCTCAACAAACCGATGCTGAAGGCAAACCAACCTTAAAACCGCACTGGGAAATCAGCCAGAAAGAGGCCGACGCCTGTCTGGAAGCGACGCGCTGGTGCCCGGCGGTGCATGAATATTTCCGCGGCGGCGGCTATTCCTCTAACTTCCTGACCCGTGGCGGCGTGCCGTTCACCATGACGCGCGTGAACATCATCAAAGGCATCGGCCCGGTGCTGCAAATTGCGGAAGGCTGGAGCATTGAACTGCCTGAAGATGTGCATAAAACACTGGATAGCCGAACCGATTCCACCTGGCCAACCACCTGGTTTGCGCCACGTCTGACGGGCAACGGTCCGTTCAAAGATGTCTGGTCGGTGATGTCGAACTGGGGCTCCAACCACGGAGTGCTGACGGTCGGGCATGTGGGCGCTGAGTTTGTCACGCTGGCGGCGATGCTGCGTATTCCGGTCTGCATGCACAACCTCGAAGAGGAGCAAGTCTGGCGTCCTACCGCGTGGGCCGCGCACGGCATGGATCTGGAAGGGCAGGATTATCGCGCCTGCCAAAATTACGGCCCGCTGTACAAACGTTAATGGAGTGGAGCGCGGGGTGCTACCTCGCGCTCATCGGGAGGGACGATGAAAGACTGTTTTCTGGTTCTCGATTGCGGGGCGACAAACGTGCGGGCGATGGCGCTGAACCCACAAGGTACAGTCGTTGCACGTGCGAGCATCGCTAATGCCAGTGAGCCCGCAACGGAAGACTCCAGTTGGCACCAGTGGTCGCTGGACGCCATCATGCAGCGTTTTGCGCATTGCTGCCGGGAAGTGCAGACCCAGCTTACGGGCTACAGAATTGCCGGGCTGACGGTCACCACGTTTGGCGTCGATGGCGCGCTGGTAGATAACGCCGGAGAGTTGCTTTATCCCATCATTAGCTGGAAATGCCCGCGCACAACGCCGGTGATGAACACCGTCCTGCAACAGGTTTCTCCTGAGTGGCTGCAAAAAACCAGCGGCGTCGGGCATTTCAGTTTTAACACCCTCTATAAGCTGTTTTGGTTGAAGCAATACCATCCTGATCTGCTGACAAAAGCGCACCGCTGGCTGTTTATCTCGTCGCTGATTAATCAACGTTTGACGGGCGAATTCACCACCGACCGCACCATGGCGGGAACCAGCCAACTGCTGTCGTTGCAAAGTGGAGACTTCAGCGCCTCCATCCTCGATTTAGTGGGCGTCCCGGAGTCACTCTTTCCGCCGCAGGTCACGCCAGGGGAATGCGTCGGACAGCTGCTTCCCACGATGGCGGCGTTTCTTGGATTACCGCCTGCTTTACCGGTCATATCCTGCGGCCACGACACTCAGTTCGCGCTGTATGGCGCAGGGGCTGATATCGATCAGCCAGTGCTTTCTTCCGGCACCTGGGAAATCCTGATGGTCCGCAGCCGCAAAATCGACAGTCAAAAACTGGCGGCTTGCCCAGGCTCAACCTGCGAACTCGACAGTGAACCTGGCGTGTACAACCCCGGCATGCAGTATCTGGCCTCTGGCGTACTGGAGTGGTTACGCACGTTGCTGGGCGATGCGCAGACGCCGTGGCAAGACATTGTGGAACAAGCGCGCCGCATTCCTGCCGGATGCGAAGGCGTGAGGATGAATTGCGAGCTGCTGACGCATCCTCAAGCTGGCTGGGAAGGGGTTTCTTTAGGCACGACACGTGGACATTTGTATCGCGCAGCGCTGGAAGGATTAACGCGCCAGCTGAAAGACAATCTTGCCCGACTGGAACAAGCCGCGGGGTTCAAAACACGTGAATTGCTGCTGGTGGGCGGAGGAAGCCGCAATACGCTCTGGAATCAGATGAAAGCCGATGCACTGGGCATTCCGGTAAAAGTGTTGGATGAAGCCGAAACCACCGTACTGGGTGCCTCTTTTTATGGCTGGAGCGGTGTCGGATTCTATCCGACCGCCAGCGCCGCGCGAGCCGCTGTTGAGTATCGCTACCGCGTTTATACGCCACAGGAAAACTGACATGCTGAAAACTATCTCACCTTTGATTTCACCTGACTTGCTGAAAACGCTGGCCGAAATGGGACACGGCGATGAAATCATTTTCGCCGACGCGCACTTTCCTGCGCACAGCATCGGGCCACAGGTGATTCGTGCGGATGGCCTGAAAATCGATGCGTTGTTAAAGGCAGTCATTCCGCTGTTTGAACTGGACAGCTATGCCGAGCCCTTGGTGATGATGGCCCCGGTTGCAGGCGACCAGCTTGATAAAAGCGTGGAGGCTCGCTATCTGAAGGCTTTATTTGGCGAAGATGAGATGACGCCTGTCAGTCGAATCGATCGCTTTGCCTTTTACGAACGCGCGCAGAAAGCTTTTGCGATTGTCGTCACCGGCGAGACGGCGAAGTATGGGAATATTTTATTGAAGAAAGGGGTGACGCCGGAGTCCTGATTTTGCCCGGTGGCGCTGCGCTGACCGGGCCTGCAAATTAACGAAATCGTAGGCCGGGTAAGGCGACGCCGCCACCCGGCAATTTGTAACTCAAACGGCTTTGATAACCTGCTCCACTTCGAAGCGGTTGGTCACTTTGCTGTCAATTTTGACATAGGCAGAACGCTCAGCCGCAACCACCAACACTTCTTTCACGCCTTCTTTTGCCAGCAGGCGTGATTTCAGATTTTCATCAGCATCAACGTCGTCCGGGATCGCCACGCGCAGGCTACTGACGTAAGGCGGTTCCTGCATCGTCATGGCGACTAACAGCCAGACTGTTGCCAGCAGCGCGCCCATCAAAAAGACGGTTTGTGAATCAAAGAAACCATCAACCCAGCCGCCTAATGAGCCGCCAATCGCCACGCCGAGGAACTGGCTGGTGGAGTAAATTCCCATCGCCGTGCCTTTATAGCCTGCTGGCGATTCTTTGCTGATAAGCGAGGGCAGCAGGGCTTCCATCAGGTTAAATGCCAGGAAGAATAACTGCACGCCTGCGACCAGCTCCCAGAAGTAAGAACCGGAACCCCACAGTACGATTTCTGCGATCAAAATCAGGGCGATGCACACCAGGAACACGCGCTTCATGCGGCGTTTCACTTCGGCGTAGATGATGAACGGCACGACGGAGACAAACGAAATCAGCATTGTCGCCAGATAGATTTTCCAGTGCTCGGCTGCCGGGAAACCTGCGGCTTCGAGCTGGCCGGGCAGGGCGACAAACGTCGACATCAGCAGGATGTGCAGGCACATAATGCCGAAGTTCAGCTTCAGCAGTTTTGGCTCCATCAGCACTTTACTGAAGCAGCCTTTCACCATGCCAGACTCGCGGTTCAGCACATGGTTTTCGCTGTTGGGCACCACCCAGAGGGTCAGCAGAATAGCGAGCGTCGCCAGGCCCGCAATCATCCAGAATAAGGCGTGCAGGCCGAGCTTGTGGGTCACGATAGGGCCCAGCACCATCGCGATAGCGAAAGTAACGCCGAAGCTGACGCCGATAAAGGCCATCGCTTTGGTACGGTTCTGTTCACGAGTGAGGTCAGAGAGCAGCGCCATGACCGCGGCGGCAATTGCGCCAGAGCCCTGCAATGCCCGGCCGAGAATAATGCCCCAGATAGAATCCGAGAGGGCTGCAATCACGCTGCCGAGGACAAAAATCAGTAATCCGCCGACAATCAGCGGTTTGCGGCCGATGCGGTCGGAGAGCAGGCCAAAAGGAATCTGGAAAACAGCCTGTGCCAGGCCGTAAATGCCGATGGCCAGGCCAATCAGCGCTTCGCTCGCGCCCTGAAGCGCCATGCCGTATGTGGTCAGAACAGGCAGGACCATAAACATGCCGAGCATGCGCAATGAGAAAACGGTCCCTAAACCCCAGGTTGCGCGCAGTTCCCCTGGTGTCATTTTAAAATCGTTCATTTCCACCTCAATCAAAAGTCGTCCATAGTTTAGACTGAGTTATAAATGGGGTAAATAAGTGTTTAGCAAAGAGATATTACGTTTTGTATCCTTAGGCTCACACGTCGTGCTCATCAGACGACTTAAGTGCTACTCCTGATAATCTCTGTGTATCAGGTAATAATCAGGGGCAACTTCAATTTTGCCATTGTTATACAGGTAATTTGCTTCCTCTAATTCAAAAATGACAGGGCTATCACTGTCATGGCTAATTCTGAGGGGGACGTCTTTTTCAATACAGTTTTTTGGGTTTTTAATTGAAGAGAAACAATATAAATCCTCGTGAGGGTATTCAAGGCGGTTAAGAAACCCCTCGCTGGCGATCATGATGAAGATGCCGTCTACTCGGTCTTTAAAATCAGGATGCCATGCTCTAATTTCAGATTCGTGTGCTAAAAACCAGGCTATTCTGTCTCTGTCTGTCCACGGGAAATGGTCGACGACAACAGTAATATGATTCGCATGTGAGCCAGCATCAGACCAGGAAATAAGGTCAACATAGAGAATATTAACAGGTCTCAGGCTCCATAAGTTATAAAGAGAGAAAGATAAATAGATGAACAAAGCGGTCCGTGTTGTCTTTTTCATCACTGATTCCGCAATTGTAGGGTGGCCGAAAAATTTGTCATAAAAGGCTTGAATGCGAAGTCTTTATGTCGCTGCAGGAAAAACCAGATACGGAAAAAGCGAAATTGGCGGTAGAGATCGTTTTTGATATCAGTGACATCAAGTCCAAAATGGTCCTGAGCGCGATAGCTCACTTTAGCACTCCAGCCAGAGGCATACCGCTCAAGGGAGGACAAGGTTATTTTCTGGGCGAAAATATCATGCACCGTGATACCAAGACCATTGACTCTGTCAATAAAACGGTTGAATTTAGGTAGCGTGGAGTTCAATATTTCACTTGATATATTATAAAATAATGTGGTTTCATTTATTTTTTGTTTTTTATTGTAAAGCGTTTTTTTAAGATGCTGCGAAATAATGTTTAGTGAGCTATTGAAACCTTTAGATATTATTTGATGCTCAAATGCTGAGTCGAGTAATGGGCTATGAAAATTTTCCCCATCGCTGTACCTGAAATGATTAATCATTTGGGTGATTAAATCGGTGTAGTCGCCATAAATAGCGAAAGTATGAGAGAGTTTATGCATCTCATTAAACAGGATATCAACACATTCACTATGGCTGATCTTTCTTCCTCTTGGCTGTGTAGACTCTAAATCAAAAAAACCATTAAAGCTTCTATCAAAGCTTCCGCCAATGCGATCGTCAAAAGCAGGTGTTTCATAGATAATTAATTTGTATGGATCTACGTTCGGAGAGATGTCCCTCAGATCAAGCGCGTAGAGCATGCTATCGTCCATATCACCGTATTTCATATCCTCGGCAGCGTAATTGTCAAACTTATTGACGGTCTGGAAAAGCGTGTAAGGGGTAAGCATAGATTGCATAAATATATTGCTCCGCATTATCTATTTGATGAATATTCAAACGAAATAAATAAAACGAAGCAACAATAGGGGATCGCGTCAGTAAAAAAGGACGGTGCATTCACAGTTAAGTAAAAAAAAGGCCGCACGTTTGTGCGACCTGCTTTTTATGTCGAAAAATGCCGATTAAAACGGCTGTTTATCTTACCAGAGGTAAGCCAGCGCAGAATGAGAATCCGGCACCATAAAGTCGACGGACATCATCACGGAAAGGGCTGTAATGGCGATGATGGAGAAACCGAACAGCTTACGCGCCCAGATTCTGTCATCAGCGACTTTATAGCCGCGTAATGCCATGCCCAACCACCAGACGCTGACCGCTGCAGCCACAACCAGGTATTTATAACCTGCATAGCCGCCGAGGGTGAGCATCAGGGTCGCCACAGCAAAGGCGATGATGTAGAGCGTGATGTGGTTTTTGGCAACGGAGATCCCTTTCACCACCGGCAGAACCGGGATGTTCGCCGCCTGATAATCCTTGAAGCGGAAAATCGCGATGGCGTAGGAGTGAGGCATCTGCCACAGGCTGAAGATAGCCAGCAGAATAGCCGCACCGCTGTCAAAGTTGCCGGTGACGGCACAGTAGCCAATCACCGGCGGCGCTGCGCCCGACAGGGAACCAATCAGCGTGCCGTACACGGAGTTGCGTTTCATGTACAGGCTGTAAACGCCGACATAAACCACGAACCCCATCACGGCAAGCCAACAGGCCAGCGGGTTAGCACCGAACCACAACAGCGCGAAGCCAGCAATACCCAACAGAGTGGCATACACCAGCGAAACGTTCGCAGAAATCAGGCCTTTAACCAGCACCCGATTTTTGGTTCGTTCCATCTTCTTGTCGATATCCCTGTCGATGTAGTTGTTGAAAACACAACCGGATGCAACGACCAGGGACACGCCGACCAGGGTGGAGATAAACAGCGGGTAATCGATGTGGCCTTTGGAGGCCAACAGGAATCCGCCGATCACCGAGATCAGGTTACCGAAGATGATGCCGGGTTTTGTAACTTGCAGGTATTGCTTAAACATACGCGACGCTCTTATCGAACCATCATGTTGTAGTTAAGGTTCCACATGATCCAGATGGAGCCTATCACCACAATGGCGATGATCAGTACAGTAAAGATGAAGGCCGTCAGGTTCCAGCCCTCATCAGACTTGCTGTTCATGTGCAGGAAGCACACCAGATGCACCAGAATCTGCACCACAGCGGTCAACAGCACAGTGCCAATCAGCACAACGTGGGACGCAGAGCCGTTCATCACCATCGCAAACGGGATTGCCGTCAGGATGATCGACAGGATAAACCCTGTCATGTAAGTTTTTACGCTGCCGTGAGACGCGCCATGATCGGTTGAATGACTCATTACATCGCCCCCATCAGATAAACTACAGAGAACACGCAGATCCACACTACGTCCAGGAAGTGCCAGAACAGGCTCAGGCACAGGATACGAGTACGGTTAGTGCTGGTCAGGCCGCGACGGCTAATCTGGAACATCAGTACCGCCATCCAGATAAGACCAGAGGTCACGTGCAGACCGTGCGTACCGACCAGCGCGAAGAACGCGGACAGGAAGCCACTGCGATCCGGACCCATACCTTCTACGATCAGGTGATGGAATTCATAGATTTCCATCGCGATGAAGCCTGCACCGAACAGCCAGGTCAACGCCAGCCAGGAGATAACCTGGCTTTTGTTGTTCTTATACATGGCGATCGCCGCCATGCCATAAGTGATGGAGCTGAACAGCAGCAGAGCCGTCTCAACCAGAACGAACGGCAGCTCGAAAATGTCCTTCCCTGCCGGGCCACCTGCGGTGTTGTTAACCAACACCGCGTAGGTCGCGAACAGAATGGAGAACAGAACGCAGTCGCTCATCAGGTAGATCCAGAAGCCGAAGACTTTGGTCGGCCCTGAATCGTGATGCCCATGGTCGTGCGCGTGGGCGTGCGCGTTAGTCAGAGTATCAGTTGCCATTTTTCAGCCCTGCCTTAGAGATCTCATCGAAATGCTGATTTTCCAGTTTTTCGATTTCTGCTACCGGCACGTAGTAATCCACGTCCTCGTCGAAGCTTTTCACAATCCAGCTAATCACGATGCCGAGGAAGCCGACGATCGCCATCCACCAGATATGCCAGATCATGGCAAAACCGAATACCGTTGCGAAGGCGGCAATCACGATGCCCGCACCGCTGTTTTTCGGCATATGGATTTCTTCATAGCTCGCAGGTTGCTTGTACGCTTCGCCTTTCTCTTTCATTTCCCAGAATGCGTCACGCTCATGAATGTGCGGCACAACGGCAAAGTTATAGAACGGAGGCGGAGAAGAGGTTGCCCACTCCAGCGTACGTGCGCCCCACGGGTCACCGGTCAGGTCACGGTTCTGCTCGCGGTCGCGAATAGACACGTAGTACTGAATCAGCTGGCACGCGATACCACAGGCAATCAGCGCAGCACCGCAAGCTGCAACAACCAGCATTGGGTGGAACTGCGGATCAATCTGCTGGCTCAGGCGACGGGTCATCCCCATGAAGCCCAGCACGTACAGCGGCATAAACGCCACGAAGAAGCCGATGATCCAGAACCAGAAGGCGCGTTTGCCCCAGGTCTCGTTCAGGGTGAAGCCAAAGGCTTTCGGCCACCAGTAGGTGATACCCGCGAAGCAACCGAACACCACACCACCGATAATCACGTTATGGAAGTGGGCAATCAGGAACAAGCTGTTGTGCAGCACGAAGTCCGCACCCGGCACCGCCAGCAGAACGCCAGTCATACCGCCAACCGAGAAGGTCACGATAAAACCGATGGTCCACAGCATCGCAGAGTGGAACACGATACGGCCCTGATACATGGTGAACAGCCAGTTGAAGATCTTAACCCCGGTTGGGATCGCGATAATCATGGTCGCAATACCGAAGAAGGCGTTTACGTTCGCGCCCGCACCCATGGTGAAGAAGTGGTGCAGCCAAACGATGAACGACAGAACGGTAATACAGACGGTTGCCCACACCAGTGAGGTGTAACCAAACAGACGCTTACGGGAGAAGGTGGCCGCCACTTCGGAGAACACACCAAACACCGGCAGCACCAGAATGTACACTTCCGGATGGCCCCAGGCCCAGATCAGGTTGATGTACATCATCATGTTGCCGCCCATTTCGTTGGTGAAGAAATGGGTACCGATATAACGGTCTAGGGTCAGCAGCGCGATGGTGACAGTCAGGATTGGGAAGGAGGCAATAATCAGGACGTTAGCGCACAGAGAAGCCCAGGTGAAAACAGGCATCTTGAACATGGTCATGCCAGGCGCACGCATCTTGATGATGGTCACAAAGAAGTTGATCCCGGTCAGCGTCGTACCGATACCGGAGAGCTGAAGTGCCCAAATCCAGTAATCGACGCCTACGCCCGGACTGTACTCAATGCCCGACAGCGGTGGATAGGCCAGCCAGCCGGTCTGTGCGAATTCGCCCACACCGAGAGACAGGTTAACCAGGATAACGCCGACGACAGTGAACCAGAAGCTCAGGTTGTTCAGGAACGGGAACGCAACGTCGCGCGCGCCGATCTGCAAAGGAACAACCACGTTCATCAGGCCGATAACCAGCGGCATCGCCACGAAGAAGATCATGATAACGCCGTGAGCGGTAAAGATCTGATCGTAGTGGTGCGGTGGCAAGAAGCCTGCTTCACCGGCTGAGGCAAGGACCTGCTGGCTACGCATCATGATGGCGTCAGCAAAGCCACGAATCAGCATCACGATACCGACGATGCAGTACATGATACCGAGCTTTTTATGGTCGACAGACGTCAGCCACTCTTTCCACAGGTAGGTCCACTTACCGAAGTAAGTGATCAAGCCCAGTAAGGCTGCCCCACCGATGATAATGGCAGCCACCGTAACCACGATAATGGGTTCGTGGTAGGGCACTGCATCCAGTGTTAATTTTCCGAACATCGTTTCTTCCTCGGCCCCTTAGTGAGCGGTTTCCGCGTGACTCATGTCCATGCCTTCCATCCCTTCGTGTGAGGCGTGCTCACCGGCAGGTTGGCTCATGTCCATGTGACCGTGACCCATGTATTTGTTAATCACATCTTTGAACAAATCAGGTTTCACGCTGGAGAAGTATTCCACCTTGTTGTATTCGCTCGGTGCAGCCAGTTTTTCATAGGTCGCCATATCGTTCATGGTGCCCTGAGACTGTTTGACCTTCGCGACCCACTGATCGAAACCAGCGCGATCAGGTGTAGCAATGGCTTTGAACTTCATTCCAGAGAAGCCCGGACCACTGTAGCTGGCGGAGATACCGTCGTAGGTGCCTGCTTCATTGGCGATCAGGTGCAGGTTAGTCTGCATACCGGCCATCGCATAAATCTGGCTACCCAAACGCGGGATAAAGAACGAGTTCATCACGGAGTTGGAGGTAACTTTGAACTGGACTGGCACGTTCGCCGGGAAGGCGATTTCGTTAACAGTCGCAATACCCTGTTCCGGATAAATGAAGAACCATTTCCAGTCCATGGAGACCACTTCGATGGTCACTGGTTTTTCGTCATGGGCCAGCGGTTTGCTAGGCTCAAGCGCGTGAGTGGTCTTCCAGGTGAGAACGGCAAGGAACAGGATGATAAGGATAGGGACCGTCCAGACCACAGCTTCCACTTTATTGGAGTGTGACCAGTTAGGGCTATACTTCGCATCTTTATTGCTCGCGCGGTACTTCCAGGCGAAACCAACTGCCATCAAGATGGCGGGAATAACGACAATCAACATCAGGCCAAAAGCCGTCAGTATCAAAGAACGTTGCTCCAGTCCAATCTGTCCTTTGGGGTCAAGTAGCGCAGAATCACAGCCACTGAGTAATACAGTGCCTGCGAGTAATGACAACCATCCCAAACTTTTATTGTATTTCCTGAGTCTCATTAACGACCTCAATTCCACGGGATCTGGTGGCGTTTAAAGTGTGGGGGCATTTTACGGGAAGGTTACATTACTGTAAACATGATTGGAGAAGTGTCTTTGGCCTGTTACCGGGTTCTGCCGGGGCTGTCACAGATGTTACCGATTATGTCTAAAATCCAGGCGGATAGCGCATTCGCGCTGCGTTATAACTAAATGGGGCTGATTAATCTGGTTTCTGGAGCTTGGGCTATAAATGGCGCTAAAAACAAACAAATAATTAACAATAAATTATCAAATAAACGACAATGAAAAAACAATAAAATAAACGGCCTCAAGCTGAATCGGTTAAGGAAATAAGCCGAAACGCGAAAAGCGCCAGTAATTTCCGAAATTTGATAACGCACAAAATAACAATCGGAAAAAATGAATGACTGACGGCCGTTATAATTACTCGAGGTGATTACAACCGCTATTTCGCTTATTTATTGTTCAGGCAAGGCGTGTTTTCCGTAATGCCAGCGCATCCAAAAGGCCGCCAAAGACAATGCCGCCAATGGCAATAAAAGCGCCGACTTCCAGCATGCCGGTGAGGAAGGAGAAGTTGGTCAGATCCAGGGCGTTCAACACCAGCAGCAGAAGCCAGACCGCGAGAACAAGACAGCCCACGGTCAGAATCAACAGCGCCAAAGAATAGGCCGATTTAAATTCCGTGCGTGGCATAAAGCTTTCTGTTTGCCAGGTGTATTCCAGCGTCTGACGACACAGCAGCAGCAGTAAAATACCGGGAACGGCAGAAACGACAGAGAACATATAAAAGGTTGGCCAGCCGTGCGCTTCCACAAACCAACCGGCAATTGGGCCGACATAAACACGGCCAACGGCAGACAGGGCAGAAAGCAGGGCAAACTGTGTTGCAGAAAACGACTTGTTGCAGAGGGTCATTAATAAGGCAACAAACGCCGAGGTACCCATCCCGCCGCACAGGTTTTCGAAGAAGACGGCGGTGCCCATGCTGAGCATGCTCTTGTCGGTGACCGACAGCAGCCAGTAACCCGCGTTTGACGCACCCTGCAAAATACCGAAAATCAGCAAAGCCCTGAACAGCGACAAACGCTGCATCAGCACGCCGCCATACAGCGCGCCGAGGATGGTGGCAAACAGCCCCAACGTTTTATTCACCACGCCCACTTCACCGGCATCAAAGCCGACGCCGCGGATCAGAAAAGTGGTGGTCAGACTCATGGCAAACGCATCGCCCAGCTTATAAAGGACGATCAGCAACAGAATCAGCCAGGCGTTATTGCGGCCAAAGAAATCCAGCAGCGGTTCAGCCACCGCTTGCTCCAGCGTTTTCGGAGCAGGAATAACGTCGCTGGGCTCCGGCGCCATTAAGGTGGCGATGATGCAGGGGATCATCAGCGCGGCCATCAGCCAGTACATCGCTTGCCAGCCAAGCCATTGATCGGCCAGCCACAGTGCCAGACCGCCGGAAACCAGCATCGCCAGGCGATAACCCAGCACGCTTATTGCCGCACCTGTGCCACGCTCTTCCGGCGGCAGCACATCCGTTTTCCAGGCATCGAACACGATATCTTGCGAGGCGGAACAGAAAGCTATCACTACCGCCAGCGCGGCCATCCAGCGTAACTGACTCGACGGTTCGAGAAAGCCCATGGCGGCAATGGCTACCAGCAACAGTACCTGAGTCGTTAATAACCAACCGCGACGACGGCCCAGGAACGGCGGCGTGTAGCGGTCCATCATCGGTGACCACAGGAACTTAAAGACGTAGGCCTGGCCGACGAGCGAGAAGAAACCGATGGTTTTGAGATCGATGTTCTCGACGGTCATCCATGCCTGAAGCGTGCCGGACGTCAACGCCAGAGGCAGGCCAGAGGCGAAGCCGAGGATCAGCAGAATGGCTGATTTAGGTTGCTGGAAGATGCGCAGGTAGTGATTTGACATGGGCTTTAGATGACTGACCCGGCCGGAACCGGGTCAGAATCAACTTAACGAGCGTTTTGCTTGATGAAGTCGTGAACGCTGGTGTCCTGTGCCATATCGGAAATGGTATCCGTCAGCACGCTGTTCACGGCGTTAGCGATGTTCTGGTTATTGGCGGTGAATGCGCCTTCAACCTGATAGCTCGCGCGGTAGTTTTTGGTCATCTTGTTGCCGTTTTTCGCGGTCGCGATGATGGCGATGTCTGCTTTGGTCGCGATGTTGTAGCGAACGTTGCCCTGAGACACGTCAGCGTACAGGTTGTTAACGATGACTTGCAGATCAACGGCGCCGTTCGGGCCAATCATGTAGCCACGGGCGGTCATTTGTTTCTCAAGCACTTCCTGCAGCAGGAAACGCAGATCGCGGGAAGCGGTCAGGGTTACCAGCTGGTTATCACGGGTGACTTTCGCCAGCGCCTGGTCCTGACGCTGATCGGCGCCATTGATGCTGACGGTCACGCCCATCAGGCTTGGGTCCTGTGAAGGCAGGGTAATTTTAGGCGATACGTCGATGGTGGTTTGCGGCTTGGCACAACCGGCCAGCATAAACATCGCAACCAACGGGAAGAGGATTTTTTTTAACATGTTTTGGCTCTCAGCGTCACTGTGGTTCAACGGGCAAAATTTTCTACGGGCGAAAAATTCCCGCCATCATAACATCGCCATCAGAGAGGGGAAGTGGGCAACGCATGTAAATTCATCGTGTTGAGTGATTTCTGAACACAGGCACAATTTCCTGCTGATTTTTGCGAGGAATCGGATGGCAAAAGAAGCAAACTTCATCCCTTTGCGTGAGAGAAACAGACGAAAGCTAAATTTTTGTTGTCTTCATGTAATGGAAACGGTAAAAGCGGCTAACATTTAAAGGGAAGGGCGGCATCTCAGCGTTGTCGGAGGAGTAAATTCATGATGATACGTGAACAGATAGAAGAAAAATTAAGGGCGGCGTTTTCACCCTTATTCCTCGAAGTGGTCGACGAAAGTTATCGCCACAATGTCCCGGCGGGCTCTGAAAGCCATTTCAAAGTCGTACTGGTTAGCGACTGTTTTGCCGGAGAGCGTTTCCTCAACCGTCATCGCATGATTTACGGGACCTTAACCGCTGAATTGTCCAGCACCGTACATGCGCTGGCACTGCACACCTACACCGTAAAAGAGTGGGAAGGGTTACAGGACACCGTGTTTGCCTCTCCGCCGTGTCGCGGAGCGGGCACTATCGCGTAAATTCACATTTGCAACAGCCGGAACTTTTCCAGTATGTTGCGTACAGATTAATGAGAAACGGCCTGCGGGCCGTTTCATGCTGTGGACATAAAACAGGAAAAAACGTGGTTTTTCCTGTTTTAGTAGGGAAAGTCAACACACTGACTTGCTGCCGAGTATAGGTTTAATGATCGTTTTCGCGGAGTGAGTCTGTTTGTGTATTGCTTTGTCAGAAGTCTCTAACGGCCTGCGGGCCGTTTTGTTTTGCATGAGATTTGAGCGGGTAATGCTTTTTTCAGGTCAAATTTACCTCAAAAATGTGAAAAATGGCGCATCGCTGCACCATTCCCGTTCTCGACTCACTCCAGTGATGCCGCTATAATGCTGCGTCTTATTTTCGGAATGTCTTCGGGATGATTCTGGCAACAGGGAATGGTCTTCTGTACAGAAGGGAACATCCCGGTTCTGCGAAGTTCGCGATACGCGCTTCCAGAGTTGACCGAGCACTGTGATTTTTTTGAGGTAACAAGATGCAAGTTTCAGTTGAAACCACTCAGGGCCTTGGCCGCCGTGTAACGATTACTATCGCTGCTGACAGCATCGAAAACGCTGTAAAAAGCGAGCTGGTCAACGTAGCGAAAAAAGTTCGCATCGACGGTTTCCGTAAAGGGAAAGTACCGATGAATGTTGTTGCTCAGCGTTATGGCGCCTCTGTTCGCCAGGACGTGCTGGGTGACCTGATGAGCCGCAACTTCGTTGATGCGATCATCAAAGAGAAAATCAACCCAGCCGGTGCCCCGAACTACGTTCCGGGTGAATACAAACTGGGCGAAGACTTCACTTACTCCGTTGAGTTCGAAGTGTACCCAGAAGTCGAACTGCAGGGTCTGGACGCCATCGAAGTTGAAAAACCAATGGTTGAAGTGACCGATGCTGACGTTGACGGCATGCTGGACACCCTGCGTAAGCAGCAGGCAACCTGGAAAGATAAAGAAGGCGCGGTAGCCGATGAAGATCGCGTCACCGTTGACTTCACCGGTTCTGTAGACGGCGAAGAATTCGAAGGCGGCAAAGCCACTGATTTCGTACTGGCAATGGGTCAGGGTCGTATGATCCCAGGCTTTGAAGACGGTATCAAAGGCCACAAAGCTGGCGAAGAGTTCACCATCGACGTGACCTTCCCGGAAGAGTACCACGCTGAAAATCTGAAAGGTAAAGCGGCTAAGTTCGTTATTAACCTGAAGAAAGTGGAAGAGCGTGAGCTGCCAGAACTGACTGAAGAATTCATCAAGCGTTTCGGCGTGGAAGATGGTTCCGTAGCCGGTCTGCGTGCTGAAGTGCGTAAGAACATGGAACGCGAGCTGAAAGGTGCTGTTAAAAACCGCATCAAGTCTCAGGCAATCGAAGGTCTGGTTAACGCCAACAACATCGACGTGCCAGCGGCCCTGATCGACAGCGAAGTTGACGTTCTGCGTCAGCAGGCGGCACAGCGCTTTGGCGGCAACGCTAAGCAAGCGATGGAACTGCCACGCGAACTGTTTGAAGAACAAGCTAAACGCCGCGTTGTGGTTGGCCTGCTGCTGGGCGAAGTGATTCGCACCCACGAGCTGAAAGCTGACGAAGACCGTGTGAAAGGCCTGATCGAAGAAATGGCTTCCGCGTACGAAGATCCGAAAGAAGTTATCGAGTTCTACAGCAAGAACAAAGAGCTGATGGACAACATGCGTAACGTCGCACTGGAAGAGCAGGCTGTTGAAGCCGTTCTGAACAAAGCGAAAGTGTCTGAAAAAGCCACTTCTTTCAACGAACTGATGAACCAGCAGGCGTAATTAACGCCCCTGTCGTTTAAAGTTTGAGCGAAAACCCGTTACCTTTTGGTGGCGGGTTTTTTTATTGCAGTAATAGGACGCCTGAACGTGCCAAAACAGTGTTTCGGTGTTAGCGTAACACCAAAATATTGTTATGCTTGAAATACGGCAGTAGCAACCCCATAAAAGGGGAAGTAACAGATCGACTGGCTGATGATCCGTCCGCAAGGTTACAATCAGTACAGCAGGTAATTTCACTATTTATCCAGGAGACGGACATGTCATACAGTGGCGAACGAGATAACTTTGCACCCCATATGGCCCTGGTGCCCATGGTCATCGAACAGACCTCTCGCGGTGAACGTTCTTTTGATATCTACTCCCGTCTGCTCAAGGAGCGCGTTATCTTTCTGACCGGCCAGGTGGAAGACCACATGGCGAACCTGATCGTAGCGCAGATGCTGTTTCTGGAAGCGGAAAACCCGGAAAAAGACATTTACCTGTACATCAACTCCCCAGGCGGCGTGATCACCGCAGGCATGTCTATCTATGACACCATGCAGTTCATCAAGCCGGACGTCAGCACCATTTGTATGGGCCAGGCGTGCTCGATGGGCGCCTTCCTGCTGACCGCGGGCGCAAAAGGTAAGCGTTTCTGCCTGCCTAACTCTCGCGTGATGATTCACCAGCCGCTGGGTGGTTACCAGGGCCAGGCGACGGATATCGAAATCCACGCCAAAGAAATCCTGAAAGTTAAAGCGCGCATGAATGAACTTATGGCGCAACACACGGGTCACTCTCTTGAGCAGATCGAGCGCGACACCGAACGCGATCGCTTCCTCTCAGCATCAGAAGCGGTGGAGTACGGTCTGGTCGACTCCATTTTGACCCATCGTAAATAATGCCAGCTCGCCGAGTGCCGCTATACCCGTCATTCTTCAAGCGGCAGGTGCGTTGGCTGCACTCACTCACCCCAGTCACTTACTTTAGTAAGCTCCTGGGGATGAGTTCCCTTGACGCCTTCCTGCAACATGAATTATTTAGGGTATATACTGTAGAAGGCGGCATTCCGCGAAGACGGGCATTTGCGTCGTCATGTGCGGCACAAAGAACTTAGAAAGAGGTTTGGACTCATGACAGATAAACGCAAAGATGGTTCAGGCAAACTGTTGTATTGCTCTTTTTGCGGCAAAAGCCAGCATGAAGTGCGTAAGCTGATCGCCGGGCCGTCCGTGTATATCTGCGACGAATGCGTTGATTTATGTAACGACATCATTCGCGAAGAAATCAAAGAAGTCGCTCCGCATCGTGAACGTAGTGCATTACCCACGCCGCATGAAATCCGCCATCACCTTGACGATTATGTTATCGGTCAGGAAAGGGCGAAAAAAGTGCTGGCGGTGGCGGTATATAACCACTACAAGCGTCTGCGTAACGGCGATACCAGCAACGGCGTAGAACTCGGCAAAAGTAACATTCTGCTGATTGGCCCAACCGGTTCCGGTAAAACGCTGCTGGCGGAAACGCTCGCTCGTCTGCTGGACGTGCCCTTTACCATGGCGGATGCCACCACCCTGACCGAAGCCGGTTATGTGGGTGAAGACGTGGAAAACATCATCCAGAAACTGCTGCAGAAGTGCGATTACGACGTACAGAAAGCGCAGCGCGGCATCGTCTATATCGATGAAATCGACAAAATTTCCCGTAAATCGGATAACCCGTCGATTACCCGCGACGTGTCCGGCGAAGGCGTACAGCAGGCTCTGCTGAAGCTTATCGAAGGCACCGTAGCCGCTGTTCCGCCGCAGGGTGGCCGTAAGCATCCACAGCAGGAATTCCTGCAGGTTGATACCTCGAAGATCCTCTTTATCTGTGGCGGTGCATTTGCTGGCCTCGATAAAGTCATCGCTAACCGCGTTGAAACTGGTTCAGGTATCGGCTTTGGCGCGACGGTGAAAGCGAAATCTGAAAAAGCTAACGAAGGTGAGCTGCTGGAGCAGGTCGAGCCGGAAGATTTGATCAAATTCGGTCTTATCCCGGAATTCATTGGCCGTCTGCCCGTGGTTGCAACCCTGAATGAGCTGAGCGAAGACGCACTGATTCAGATTCTGAAAGAGCCGAAAAACGCCCTGACCAAGCAGTATCAGGCGCTGTTTAATCTCGAAGGCGTGGATCTGGAATTCCGTGATGAAGCGCTGGATGCGATTGCTCGCAAAGCGATGGCCCGTAAAACCGGTGCCCGTGGTCTGCGTTCAATCGTTGAAGCTGCATTGCTCGATACCATGTACGATCTGCCTTCTATGGAAGACGTTGAAAAAGTGGTTATCGATGAGTCCGTCATCGAAGGGCAAACTAAGCCGCTGCTGATGTATGGCACCAGTGAAACACAGCAGGCATCTGGCGAATAATTCACCAAATTACTCAGTCAGTTAACCAAAAGGGGGATATTTTATCCCCCTTTTACTTTTCCTGCATACCTGGCGTTGAATGTGTGGGAAACATCCCCATATACTGGATTACATGTTAACGGTGGCGTAAAGCCAGTGGCGCCATCGACTACCTGGCGGACATTAAACTAAGAGAGAGCTCTATGAATCCTGAGCGTTCTGAACGCATTGAAATCCCCGTATTGCCATTGCGCGATGTGGTGGTTTATCCGCATATGGTCATTCCCTTATTTGTAGGGCGGGAAAAATCTATCCGTTGTCTGGAAGCGGCCATGGACCATGATAAAAAAATCATGCTGGTCGCTCAAAAAGACGCGTCAACGGATGAGCCGGGTGTAAACGATCTTTTCACCGTCGGGACCGTGGCCTCTATTTTACAGATGCTGAAACTGCCTGACGGCACTGTCAAAGTGCTGGTTGAAGGCCTGCAGCGTGCGCGTATTTCCGCACTGTCTGACAACGGCGAGCATTTCTCGGCGAAAGCGGAGTACCTTGAGTCTCCGGTTATCGAAGAGCGTGAGCAGGAGGTGCTGGTACGCACCGCCATCAGCCAGTTCGAAGGCTACATCAAGCTCAACAAGAAAATCCCACCGGAAGTGCTGACGTCGCTGAACAGCATCGACGATCCGGCTCGTCTGGCGGACACCATCGCTGCGCACATGCCGCTCAAGCTTTCGGACAAACAGTCTGTGCTGGAGATGTCCGACATCAACGAACGTCTGGAATACCTGATGGCGATGATGGAATCGGAAATCGACCTGCTGCAGGTTGAGAAACGCATTCGCAATCGCGTCAAAAAGCAGATGGAGAAATCCCAGCGCGAGTACTATCTGAACGAGCAAATGAAAGCCATTCAGAAAGAACTCGGCGAGATGGACGATGCGCCAGACGAAAACGAAGCGCTGAAGCGTAAGATTGACGCCGCTAAGATGCCAAAAGAGGCAAAAGAGAAGGCCGAAGCTGAGCTGCAGAAGCTGAAAATGATGTCTCCGATGTCGGCGGAAGCGACTGTCGTTCGTGGCTACATTGACTGGATGGTGCAGGTTCCGTGGAACGCACGCAGCAAAGTCAAAAAAGATCTGCGCCAGGCGCAAGAGATCCTCGATACCGACCATTATGGTCTGGAGCGCGTCAAAGACCGCATCCTTGAGTATCTCGCAGTCCAGAGCCGCGTGAACAAACTGAAAGGGCCGATTCTGTGCCTGGTAGGGCCTCCGGGTGTGGGTAAAACCTCTCTGGGTCAGTCCATTGCCAAAGCAACCGGTCGTAAATACATCCGTATGGCACTCGGTGGCGTGCGTGATGAAGCTGAAATTCGTGGTCACCGTCGTACTTACATCGGTTCGATGCCGGGCAAACTTATCCAGAAAATGGCGAAAGTGGGCGTGAAAAACCCGCTGTTCCTGCTGGATGAGATCGACAAAATGTCATCTGACATGCGTGGTGACCCGGCGTCTGCTCTGCTGGAAGTGCTTGATCCAGAACAGAACGTGGCGTTCAGCGATCACTATCTGGAAGTCGATTACGATCTCAGCGACGTAATGTTCGTGGCGACCTCTAACTCCATGAACATTCCAGCCCCGCTGCTGGATCGTATGGAAGTGATTCGTCTTTCCGGTTACACCGAAGATGAGAAGCTGAACATCGCTAAACGCCATCTGTTGCCAAAACAGATTGAGCGTAACGCCCTGAAAAAAGGCGAGATCACCGTCGAAGACAGCGCGATTGTCGGCATCATTCGTTACTACACTCGCGAAGCCGGTGTGCGTAGCCTGGAGCGTGAAATCTCCAAACTGTGCCGTAAAGCGGTGAAACAGCTGTTGCTGGATAAAACGCTCAAGCACATCACCATCGACGGTGAGAATCTGCATGATTACCTTGGCGTGCAGCGCTTCGACTATGGCCGTGCGGATGATGAAAACCGTGTTGGCCAGGTTACAGGTCTTGCGTGGACGGAAGTGGGTGGCGATCTGCTGACCATCGAAACCGCGTGTGTACCAGGCAAAGGCAAGCTGACGTATACCGGTTCCCTGGGCGAAGTGATGCAGGAATCCATTCAGGCTGCGCTGACCGTGGTTCGCGCGCGTGCGGAGAAACTCGGCATTAATGGCGACTTCTACGAGAAACGCGACATCCATGTTCACGTTCCTGAAGGCGCAACGCCGAAAGACGGCCCAAGCGCAGGTATCGCCATGTGTACCGCTTTGGTGTCCTGTCTGACGGGTAACCCGGTGCGTGCCGACGTGGCGATGACGGGTGAAATCACCCTGCGTGGCCTGGTGCTGCCGATTGGTGGTCTGAAGGAAAAACTGCTCGCGGCTCACCGTGGCGGCATTAAGACTGTTCTGATTCCGGACGAGAACAAACGCGATTTGGAAGACATTCCAGATAACGTGATTGCCGATTTGCAGATTCATCCTGTGAAACGTATCGAGGAAGTTCTGGCACTTGCACTGCAGAATGAGCCTTACGGCATGCAGGTTGTAACCGCAAAATAGTGACTTCGCGCAAATAGCGTTAAGAAAAACAGGGCTGGCAGGTGATTTCGCACTTGCCAGCCTTTTTTTGTATAGCTAATTTAGATTGCTGGTTGGGTATGTCATAGACAACGGGTGTTGTAAGGGCATGACACTCCTGATATAACTGCTGCGCCGTCGCACTGCGAAGGATTCCAGTGCGATATAAATTATAAAGAGAGGAAGAGAACAGTGAACAAATCTCAACTGATTGACAAAATTGCTGCGGGTGCGGATATTTCTAAAGCTGCTGCTGGCCGTGCGTTAGACGCTTTGATCGCTTCTGTCACCGAGTCTCTGCAGGCTGGGGATGACGTTGCACTGGTAGGTTTTGGTACTTTTGCTGTTAAAGAGCGTGCTGCCCGTACTGGTCGCAACCCGCAAACAGGTAAAGAGATCACCATTGCTGCTGCCAAAGTTCCGGGTTTCCGTGCAGGTAAAGCACTGAAAGACGCGGTAAACTGATCGCTTTCCCGTTAAGGGAACGTGACGAAGTACAAGGGCGCATCATCTGATGTGCCTTTTTTTATTTGTCCAGCCACACTTTCTCTGTTTTTAAGTGACTTGCAGGCTGACAATTGCCCCCCTTTCTTGTCAAAATACGCCCTCACGCGCAGCGCCAGTCGTGCTATGCTGTGCGAGGTAAAAAGTCACCTACAGCGGAGCGTTGTTACACCATGATGGACTCCTTACGTACGGCCGCGAACAGCGTCGTGCTCAAGATTATTTTCGGTATCATTATCGTGTCGTTCATTTTGACCGGCGTGAGCAGCTACCTGATTGGCGGGAACAGTACCTACGCCGCGAAAGTGAACGGTCAGGAAATTAGCCGACCACAGTTTGAAAATGCCGTTGCCAGCGAACGTAACCGTATGCAGCAGCAGTTGGGCGATCAGTTCTCTGAACTGGCGTCTAATGAAAACTACATGACAACCATGCGTCAGCAGGTGCTGAACCGTCTTATCGACGAAGCGCTGCTGGATCAGTACGCCAAACACCTGAACCTTGGCATCAGCGATGCTCAGGTCAAACAGGCCATCTTCCAGACTCAGGCATTCCAGTCGAACGGCAAATTTGATAACGATCGTTTCAACGGCATCGTCAATCAGATGGGCATGAGCGCCGATCAGTACGCGCAGGCCCTGCGTAACCAACTGGTTACCCAGCAGCTTATCAACGCAATTGTTGGCTCTGAATTCATGCTGCCGGGCGAAACAAATCAACTGGCTGCCCTGGTTTCTCAGCAGCGTGTTGTGCGTGAAGCCACCATTGATGTGAATGCACTGGCTGCGAAGCAGCAGGTGAGCGATCAGGAAATCACTGGCTACTACGAGCAGAACAAAAACCAGTTCGTTGCCCCAGAGCAGTTCCGCGTGAGCTACATCAAGATGGATGCCGCGAGCATGCAGGAAACCGCCTCTGACAGCGATATCCAGTCTTACTACGATCAGCATCAGGATCAGTTCACTCAGCCGCAGCGCGTGCGTTACAGCGTGATTCAGACCAAAACTGAAGCTGACGCCAAAGCCGCACTGGACGAAATCAACAAAGGCGCTAACTTTGCTGACGTTGCCAAAGCGAAATCTACCGACATCATCTCCGCGAAAAACGGCGGTGACATGGGTTGGCTGGAAGCGTCCACCACGCCAGATGAACTGAAAAATGCCGGTCTGAAAGACAAAGGCCAGCTCTCCGGGGTGATCAAATCTTCCGTTGGCTTCCTGGTCGCACGTCTTGATGATGTTGAACCAGCGAAAGTGAAGCCGCTGGCAGACGTTCATGATGACATCGCAGCGAAAGTGAAACAGGAAAAAGCGCTGGATGCTTACTATGCTCTGCAGCAGAAAGTGAGCGAAGCAGCCAGCAATGACAACGAGACACTGGCTGGCGCGGCACAAGTTGCAGGTATAAAAGTGGTTGAAACCGACTGGTTTGGTCACGACAACCTGCCAGCTGAGCTGAACTTCAAACCTGTTTCCGATGCCATTTTCAATGGCGGTCTGGTGGGTGAGAACGGCACACCGGGCAGCAACTCTGACATCATCACTGTCGATGGCGATCGTGCCTTTGTTCTGCGCGTGAGCGAGCACAAAGCCGAAGCGGTTAAACCACTGGCAGAAGTCAAAGATCAGGTTGTTGCTATCGTTAAGCACACCAAAGCAGAGCAGCAGGCGAAGCTGGATGCTGACAAGCTGCTGGCTGAGCTGAAAGCGGGTAAAGGTGACGATGCGATGAAAGCGGCTAATCTGAGCTTCAGCGCAGCGAAAACCCTGAGCCGTACCGGTCAGGATCCTATCAGCCAGGCTGCATTCACCTTGCCGCTGCCGCAGAAAGATAAACCAAGCTATGGCGTGGGCTCTGACATGCAGGGGAACGTGGTTCTGCTGTCGCTGGATGAAGTGAAAGACGGCACCATGCCGGAAGAGCAGAAGAAAGCGATGGTTCAGGGGATCACCCAGAACAACGCCCAGATTGCCTTCGAAGCCCTGATGGCGAACCTGCGTAAAGAAGCGAAGATCAAGCTGGGTGATATCGTTCAACAGCAGCAATAACGTCGAGCACGCTCGCAGATTTTCGTAACGTACTGCAAAATTCAAAGGCCGCTTTCGCGGCCTTTTCCAATTCTGAACATTGCCTTTTGTGCTGGTGTTTTTCTCCGGTTATGGTGGCCTCGCTGTCAACAAACAAGGAGATAACAGCATGAAATCAGGAATCAAAGTTTGTCTTATTGCTCTCTCAGTCGCTTTCTCAGCGCTCGGATCGCAGGCCATTGCGGCACAATCCACAAGTAAAGCACAGGTAGAAACCAAAGCAGCTGCTGCACCTGCGGCTACGGCAAAAACACCTGCGCCCCCCGAAAATAGCGACAGTGGCAAAGTCAGCATCAACACCGCCAGCGCAGAAGAATTAGCGCGTGCCATGAACGGCGTAGGGTTGAAGAAGGCCCAGGCGATTGTCAGCTACCGCGAAGAGTATGGCCCGTTTAAAACCCTCGACGATCTGCGCCAGGTACCAGGCATGGGAGGCGCATTGGTAGAAAGAAATCTGCCGCATCTGATGCTCTGACTCGCGAAGGAGTTTGCACACTAGCAAAAAAATGCCAGACTGAAGAGGTCGTACCAGTGTACGACCTCTGACTCTATTAAGACTCTATTAATAAGAAAGGCTATTGCGCTATGCAGACACAAATCAAAGTACGCGGGTATCACCTGGATGTTTATCAACACGTGAATAATGCCCGCTATCTCGAATTTCTCGAAGAGGCCCGTTGGGATGGGCTGGAAAACAGTTCGGGCTTCCAATGGATGACCCAACACCACATCGCGTTCGTGGTCGTCAACATCAACATTAATTATCGCCGCCCGGCAGTGTTAGGTGATTTGCTAACTGTCACCAGCAAAGTTCAGCAACTTAACGGCAAAAGCGGCGTATTAAGCCAGGTCGTGACGCTGGAGCCAGAAGGCGAAGTCGTTGCCGACGCGCAAATTACATTTGTCTGCATCGACCTGAAAACGCAAAAAGCACTGCCGCTGGAAGGTGAACTTCGCGAACATCTGGAAGCGATGGTGGAGTAGCGATTAACACTCAGGGTTATTGGAGTTATAATTGATATCAGGATATCATGGATGAACAGCAGGGATTTGATCAGTGAATTGCTTGCTGCTGGGTGGGAATTAGTTCGGGTGACGGGAAGCCGTCATCACTTCCGTCATCCGAACTTTGCAGGGCTCGTTACTGTCCCGCACCCTAAAAAGGATTTACCTGTCGGCACGGTGAAGAGTATTCGCCGTCAGGCTGGTCTCGATCATTCTCGCAAGCTATCCTGGAGATAATATGCACTTTCCCATAGCCATCGAGTGTGGAGATGAAAATCACGCCTGGGGTGTGATTGTTCCTGATCTGCCCGGTTGTTTCTCTGCTGGTGACACGCTGGATGAAGCGATCATTAACGCTAACGAAGCCATCACCGCGCATATTGAATTACTGCTTGAGGCTGGCGAGGAAATTCCGCACGTCTCAATGGTGAATGACCTGGCCGGCAACAGCGAGTTCAAAGGGTTCACCTGGGCTCTGATTGATGTGGATGTACTGCGCTTACTTGGTGGATCAGAGAAAATTAACGTCACGTTGCCAAAATCGTTAATCGATCGAATCGATCGCTGTGTGGCTCGTCATCCTGAATACAAAAGTCGTTCGGGTTTTTTGGCACAAGTTGCACTGGAAAAGATCACCAAACAGACGCCGTGACTCCGCATTGAATGAAAATAATAAAGAGAGTTCAGATGAAACTCTCTTTACTTCATTCTTACTTCAGCCCGGTTTTCGCCTTCATCGCCGCCATTACGCCCGCTTTATCTGCCAGGTAATGGTTCAGCCCGTTAGCGCGCAGCGTGCATGCTGCACAGTGCCCGCAACCATCGCCTTTGATGCCGTTGTAGCAGGTGAGCGTTTCACTGCGGACTAACTCTAGTTGGCCCCAGTAATCGGCCAGCGCCCAGGTTTCGGCTTTATCAATCCACATCAGCGGCGTTTCAAAGCGGATCTCTTTGGCCATGCCCAGATTAACCGCGTGGTTCAGCGCTTTGACGAATTCGTCACGGCAGTCAGGGTATCCAGAGAAATCTGTTTCGCAGACCCCGGTAATCACTGCTTCGGCTTTCACCTGATAGGCGTAAATCGCAGTCAGGGTCAGGAACAGAATATTGCGGCCCGGCACGAAGGTATTGGGAATACCGTTGGCTTCTGGTTCGTAATCCGGCACCGGGATGCTGTCGCGAGTCAGGCTGCTCACCGCCAGTTCGTTCAACAGGGTGACATCCAGCACTTTATGTGCTCGCGCACCCAATTTCAGGGCCAGTTCGCGAGCCACGTCGATCTCTGCACGATGGCGCTGGCCATAATCAAAGGTCACACAGTGTACTTCATCATACTGCTGTAAAGCCTGGACCAGACATGTTGTCGAATCCTGACCTCCGCTGAACACCACCACGGCGCGTTTCATAGCAAATCCTGTCAACTTTTTGGAAAGCGCTATGGTAGCGCCTGAGCGTCGTGTCCACCAGCTTCACGACGCGCCAGATGCCGGAAGCCAGGCTTCAGTGAATTCAAACCAGCCACGGGCATTGAGGCGAATGCCATTGACGCCCGGCGGCGCGCTTATCTTGTATTGATAGTTAAAGAGCGGCGTCAGTACCGCATTTTCCATCAGATCCTGGAAAACATGTTTCAGCGCCGCATGCCGGGATGAGGGCTGTTTTTGGCTCTGAACGGTATCCAGCGTTTGCTGAAGTTCGGCATAGTGTTCCTCGCTCAACACCTGCGCCCAGAGGGAATCGCAGCGCAGCCATTGTTCAAGCGTATATTCAGGCGCTTCCCCAATCAGCCGGTCTCCCATCATCAAATCGGCCTGGGCTAACGCCTCGCAGCCATCCCAGGTTTTCGCATCATGGAAAATCAGCGTCAGTTTGCAGCCCAGTTTCTCTAAGGCCAGACGAAGTTGTTCGGCCATCGTGTGAAGCTCGACAGGCAAGTGGTAGACGAGGGTCAGGGCTGACGGAAACGCGACATCGGGAGCGTCTTTCGTCACTGGAATATCCCATCCCGGCAGCAGTTCATGGGTAGGCGTGATCAGATTTTCATCCAGAGGCAAGGTCTCCATCAGCGACGAGCGGTGAATTAAGGCAATGATTTTTTGTGCCTGGGCCGCGGTGAGGCATGAGCTTTTACGCTGAGTGAGATAGCAAAAACCGAGGCTGATGCTGTCGCTGACCAGCCGAAGTTTACGCAGTTCATCGGGTTCACCAATGGCAATCTGTACCGGATGTCGACAACTGGTACCCAAATCTTGCTCAAAAAGCTGAGGCGTTATCCAGAACTCAATCGCCTGCAATAGCGGGTGGCTCAGGTGATAGCGATTGTGGCTTTCCAGGCGCACCAGTTCAGGTTCAAAAATTTTCAGCCGAAAAGGACCCGTGCCCAGCGTGACGTTATCCGGATGGGCCAGCACGCTGCAATAGCTTGCCAGACGATGTGCCAGCCAGAAGTCGGGTTTAGTCAGCGTAAACGTCAGGCACTGAGCGTGCGTCATTTCAATCTGCTGGACGCTGGCGAACAGTTTTCGCAGCGCAGGAAGCGCCAGCAACATCTCCAGGCGTCGGTGAAGTTGAGCGGTATCGACAGGATCGCCGTTGTGCCAGTGCAACGTTGAACGAATGTAAAAATGCCAGCGCAAACCATCGGGGGAAACCTCCCAGTGATGCGCCAGATCGCCACTGGGCTCATCGCTGTCTATGCCGAACCGGGTCAGCCCGGAATAAATCTGCCCGGCCAGATGCTGCTCGGCGCGCCCTGGCAGAAAACCCGGCTGCAGTGAATCAAGCGGGCGGTAATAAGGAATGCGCAGTGTTGGCGTGTTGTTTTGCCATTGTCCGCCCAGAAAAGGATGCAGCAAGGCGCGCAACTCTGGCGCATTAAGCTGCGCCAGTTCCAGCGCGTTTTGCTGCTGGCCCTGCGTGAGCGCCTGTTCCATCATGTCGTTGCGCAGGGCTTCTGGCGTGACCTGAAACGTCAGCGTGCCGCGTTTTCCCCGGCCTGACTGCGCCTGCCAGGTTAGCCAACCCGCTTCCTGGGCCTGGCGTAATAATGTTCGCACATGCCGCTCACTGCAAAAACAGCGTTCAGCCAGTTCGGCGACGGTGATTTGCTGCGGCGCGCCGGAGGAGGGCTGCCACAGGCGTTGAAACTGATTGAGTCTGTTGAGCTGGCGCATAGGGTTAAATCCGGAACAATAAATAAGAGTTATTCAGTATTCCTTCCGTATATATCAGGTGATACTTTCCCACAAGCGACACTCATCACACTCCGGGGAAGATAATGGCAAGACTGGCTGCATTTGATATGGACGGGACGCTGTTGATGCCCGACCATCGTCTGGGCGAACAAACGCTGAATACCCTTAAACGCCTGCATGAAAGGGAAATCACGTTGACGTTTGCCACTGGCCGTCATGCTCTTGAAATGCGCCATTTGATGGGCAACCTTTCCCTTGATGCTTTCCTGATTACTGGCAACGGCACGCGCATTCATTCCCGCGAAGGCGATGTTCTGCATCGTAGCGATCTTGACCCGGATGTGGCCGACCTGGTGCTGCACAGCCACTGGGATACCCAGGCCAGCATGCATGTCTTCAATGACAGCGGTTGGCTCACCAACCGTGAAATCCCTGAAATGCTGCACGCCCACGTTTACAGCGGCTTTCGCTATCAGCTGTGTGATTTCAAACGCCTGCCCGCGCATGAAGTCACAAAAATCTGTTTCTGCGGTGAGCATGAAGATTTGAACCGTCTGCGCATTCAACTCAACGAAGCGTTGGGCACTCGCGCGCATCTCACGTTCTCGGCGTTTGAATGTCTGGAAGTGCTGCCCGTTGGCTCCAATAAAGGTTCCGCGCTTTCGGTGCTGAGCCAGCACCTGGGGATGACGATGGCGGACTGCATGGCGTTTGGTGACGCAATGAACGACAGCGAAATGCTGGGATTGGTGGGGAAAGGCGTCATCATGGGTAATGCCATGCCGCAGCTTAAAGCCGCGCTGCCTCATCTACCGGTTATCGGGCACTGCCAGAATCAGGCGGTCTCACATTATTTGACTCATTGGCTGGACACTCCACATCTCCCTTATTCCCCCGAATGATTGAGACTCCTTCCAGCAAGCCGGACTTCCTTTGAAGCCCGGCTTTTTTCTTTTTGCCGTCAGTTAAAGTGGCGAAATACTGACTTAAACAGCGGGTTATGGGGTTATAAAATCTGTTCAGGCGCGTGATATTTTTCACCTTTTGCACGTGAAGAATCCCTATGCTCATTCATAAAGTCGTTAAGCCTGATTTTGTCGAAAGGTTTAGCTGTGTTGGCCCGGAGTGCCTGATCTCCTGCTGTCAGGGCTGGAACATCGCCATCGACAAGAAAACCCATCATGCGTATCTCAACTCCGATAACCGCGACATCGCCACGCTTGCCGAGGCTAACTTACTCCGCACCCGTAAAGGCAAAAGCAATTTTTCCGTGATCAAGCTGAATGAAGAGGGCTTTTGTCCTTTTATTGCTGAGGACAAATTTTGTCTGGTTCAGCGCGAGCTGGGGGAAAGTGCGCTGTCGCCCACTTGTTCCACCTATCCGCGCCTGAAGCGGCGTTATGACGATGAAACGCGCCATTCGATGACGCTTTCTTGTCCGGAAGTCGCCAGGCTGGTGTTGTTTGATGCTGACAGCATGAGGCTGCATGAGCAGGAATCTCTGCTGGCAAAAGGGAAGGTGAATCTGATTGGTCAGCGTCAGCCGCTGAATCAGGTGCAGCAAGTTGTCCATCTTTTTGTCTGGCATCTGGTTCAGGCACCGTCGCGTCATATCGAAGAGAACTTACAGGCGCTGGCGCAATTTATTCTTTACCTGCAGCGCATTGATTTTGATTTGCACACCCGCTTCGATGAAGTCGCGGCCTGGCACCAGCAACTGCTGGCTGATTTGCAGTCCGGTGAGAGCCTGATGTCAGACCAACCCGCTCAGAACACGGTGCCAATGAAGCTCCGGGCGTTAGCCGTTTTGGGAACGCTGATAGCCAACGATGGTGCTCGCGAAGACCATCTCAAGAAAGGCCATCAGCACATTGCGACATACCTTGATGCCGCAGAGCAAACGGATATCGGGCAGTTGAGTGAAAAGTTTGCGGCTCTCGATAAGCAATGGCTGGCGTTGTGCGAGGACTCTTGTCTGTCTGCACCCCATGTGCTGCGCAATTTCCTGACCTATAAAATTTACACCAGCCATTTCCCAGGCACAGATTTAACGACGGTGATGCGCCAGTTCTACCGTCTGGTGCTGGAGTATTTCTACCTGAAGCACATCCTGAGCGCGCATTCGCTGCAGAGGGAAGTGAACGAAACGTTGGTGTTAAAGACGCTGGCAAGCTTGTCTGAGAAAACCATGCACTCGGCTACGCTCGATACCCGCATGAACCGGGCTATCGATATGATTAATGCCGGGGACGATCTCTCTTGTCTGCTGCTGATTGGGTAGGAGAAACGGGCGTACTCACCGCGATGAGTACGCCGTCTTGCGATTAACGACAGGCAATGAGGTTGCTGAGCGTTGCTTGCGCCGGATGAATATCGCCGATATTTGCCGCGACCCATTCCGGGTTGTAGTAGGTTTCCAGATAGCGTTCGCCGCTGTCACACAGCAGCGTCACGATAGATCCGGTTTGACCGTCGTTACGCATTTGCGCCGCCAGTTGCAGCGCACCCCACATATTGGTGCCGGTTGAGGCACCTACTTTGCGGCCCAATTGGCTTTCCAGCCAGTGTGCCGTCGCCACGCTTGCGGCATCTGGCACGCGCAGCATGTTATCCACGACATCAGGAATGAACGACGGTTCGACACGCGGGCGACCAATCCCTTCAATTTTACTGCCAACCGGGCTGCGCAAAGACGCATCGCGCTGTTGCCAGTAATCCATAAATACTGAATTCTGCGGGTCAACGACGGTCAGTTGCGTGTCATAACCCTGACAACGAATGTAGCGGCCGATGGTGGCAGAGGTGCCGCCCGTGCCCGCGCTCATCACGATATGCGCCGGAACAGGGTTCGGTTCATGCTGCATCTGGCGGAAAATGCTGTCGGCGATATTGTTATTTCCGCGCCAGTCCGTTGCGCGTTCCGCGAAGGTGAACTGATCCATATAATGGCCGTTCAGCTCGCGAGCCAGCATTTCAGAGGCTTCGTAAATCTCGCAGGCGCTTTGCACGAAGTGGCAACGCCCGCCATAAAATTCAATCTGTTCAATCTTGCGCTTCGCCGTACATGACGGCATCACCGCGATAAACGGCAGGCCGAGCAGGCGAGCAAAATAGGCTTCCGACACCGCCGTTGAGCCTGATGAGGCTTCGATTATGGTGGTGCCTTCTTTGATCCAGCCGTTACACAGTCCGTATAAAAACAGCGAACGCGCCAGGCGGTGTTTCAGGCTGCCGGTTGGGTGTGTACTTTCATCTTTGAGATAGAGCTGAATGCCCGGAAAAGCGGGCAGCGCCAGACGAATCAGGTGCGTATCGGCAGAACGCTGATAGTCGGCGTTAATTTCACTGATGGCGTGTTTGACCCAGGTGCTGTTCATCGTGGTTATCCGTTTGTCATTTTGTGCCCAGAATAGCGGAAAGCACGGAAAAAATTGTTGCTATTTGACCTTTGAAATACAATTAAAGGAGAAAAAATTTCTCTGAGGTGGGGTGATGATAGATAAAATTGACCGTAAGCTGCTCGCTTTGCTGCAAGAGGACTGCACCCTCTCTTTGCAGGCGTTAGCAGATGCCGTTAATCTGACCACCACACCCTGCTGGAAGCGCCTGAAACGTCTCGAAGACGAAGGCATTTTGCGCGCTCGGGTGGCACTGCTGGATGCAGAAAAACTGGGGCTCGGGCTAACGGCTTTTGTGCTCATCAAAACACAGCATCACAGTAGCGACTGGTATAGCCGGTTTGTCTCCCACGTTACACAAATGCCCGAAGTGCTTGGCTTCTGGCGCATGGCAGGCGAATACGACTATTTGCTGCGAGTACAGGTAGCGGACATGAAACGCTACGACGATTTTTATAAACGGCTGGTGAACAGCGTGCCGGGGTTATCGGATGTGACATCGAGTTTTGCGATGGAACAGATCAAATACACCACCGCGCTGCCGGTCGATTCATTCTCTGGGTAATTCTGCGTGCGATTATTTGCTCAACTCAGCTGGTACTTCCGCCGGGAATGGCGTCGCTATCTCGGTGCGGTCCTGCTGCTTATCATTATTGCTATCCTGCAACTGATCCCGCCGCGTGTGGTGGGCTATGTAGTGGATGGCGTGACACAACAACATTACACCGCCATGCGAGTGATGATGTGGGTGGCGACACTGGCGCTGATTGCGGTGGTGGTTTATCTGCTGCGCTACGTCTGGCGCGTGCTGCTGTTTGGCGCGTCCTATCAGCTCGCGGTTGAACTGCGTGAGGACTATTACCGTCAGCTCAGTCGTCAGCATCCGGAGTTTTATTTGCGTCACCGCACCGGGGATTTAATCGCCCGTGCCACCAACGACGTTGACCGCGTGGTCTTTGCCGCCGGGGAAGGCGTGCTGACGCTGGTGGATTCGCTGGTGATGGGTCTCGCGGTATTGATCGTGATGTCCACGCAAATCAGCTGGGAGCTGACGCTGCTGGCGCTATTGCCGATGCCGATCATGGCGATTGCCATCAAGCGCAACGGCGACACGCTGCACGAACGTTTCAAACTGGCGCAGGCCGCGTTTTCGGGTCTGAACGACCGAACTCAGGAGAGCCTGACCAGCATCCGCATGATCAAAGCGTTTGGCCTGGAAGACCGACAATCAGCACAGTTTGCGGCAGAAGCGGCCGATACCGGGGCGAAAAATATGCGCGTGGCGCGCGTAGATGCGCGCTTTGACCCGACTATTTACATCGCCATCGGCATGGCAAACCTGCTGGCTATTGCGGGCGGCAGCTGGATGGTGGTGCATGGCAGTCTGACGTTGGGCCAGCTCACCAGCTTTATGATGTATCTGGGCCTGATGATTTGGCCGATGCTGGCGCTGGCGTGGATGTTCAATATCGTTGAACGCGGCAGCGCGGCGTACAGCCGAATCCGCGACATGCTGGCAGAAGCGCCAGTAGTCACGGACGGAACAGAAACGCTGAAACCAGAGCGCGGCACGCTGGTGGTTGATATTCATGAATTCCAGTATCCGCAAACCGATAAAACCACGCTGAGTAACGTTAATTTCCGCTTGTCGCCGGGCCAGATGCTGGGTATCTGTGGCCCCACTGGTGCGGGTAAAACGACGATACTTTCCCTGATACAGCGTCACTTCGACGTGAAACACGGCGATATCCGCTTCCAGGATCTGCCCTTGACCGCGCTGCAACTCGACAGTTGGCGTAGCCGCCTCGCAGTGGTCAATCAGACGCCGTTCCTTTTCTCGGACACCGTGGGCAGCAATATTGCGCTGGGCAAACCTGGGGCGACGCAGGAAGAAATTGAGCATGTGGCGCGGCTTGCCAGCGTGCATGAAGACATTCTTCGCCTGCCGCAAGGCTACGACACCGAAGTTGGCGAACGCGGCGTGATGCTTTCTGGTGGGCAGAAACAACGTATTTCTATCGCTCGCGCGTTGCTGCTGGATGCGGAGATCCTGATCCTCGACGACGCACTCTCGGCGGTCGATGGGCGCACAGAACATCAGATCCTGCACAACCTGCGTCAGTGGGGCGAGGGGCGCACCGTTATTATCAGCGCTCACCGTCTGTCAGCGCTGACCGAAGCGAGCGAAATCATCGTCATGCAACATGGGCATATCGCCCAACGCGGCGAGCATGAACACCTGGCGATCCAGTCAGGCTGGTATCGCGACATGTACCGTTATCAACAACTTGAAGCGGCACTCAACGATGCACCGGACGAGCAAGAGGAGGCCGCCAATGCGTAGTTTTGGACAGCTGTGGCCCACCCTGAAACGCCTGCTGGCGTATGGCTCGCCGTGGCGTAAACCGCTCGGCATCGGCATGGTGATTATGTGGATTGCTGCGGCTGCCGAAGTCACCGGGCCGCTGCTGATAAGCTACTTCATCGATAACATGGTGGCGAAAAGCTATCTGCCGTTAGGCATTGTCGCGGGGCTTGCTGCTGCCTATGTGGGTTTACAGTTGCTGGCGGCTTCGCTGCACTATGTTCAATCGCTGCTGTTTAACCGGGCGGCGGTGGGCGTGGTTCAGCAACTGCGTACCGATGTGATGGATGCCGCGCTGCGCCAGCCATTGAGCGAGTTTGATGTGCAGCCTGTCGGGCAGTTGATCTCGCGCGTGACCAACGACACCGAAGTTATCCGCGATCTCTACGTCACGGTCGTTTCCACGGTATTACGCAGTGCCGCCCTTATCAGTGCGATGCTGGTGGCGATGTTCAGCCTCGACTGGCGTATGGCGCTGGTGGCGATTGCTATCTTCCCGGCGGTGATTGTCGTGATGGTTATCTATCAGCGTTACAGCACGCCGATTGTGCGCCGCGTCCGTGCCTATCTGGCGGACATCAACGACGGCTTTAACGAAGTCATTAACGGCATGAGTGTTATCCAGCAATTCCGTCAGCAGGCGCGTTTTGGTGAGCGCATGGGGGAGGCGAGTCGTTCGCATTATGTTGCCCGCATGCAGACGCTGCGTCTGGACGGTTTCCTGCTGCGTCCGCTGCTGAGCCTGTTTTCTTCGCTGATCCTCTGTGGCTTGCTGATGCTGTTCGGGCTGACAACCAAAGGCACCATTGAAGTGGGCGTGCTTTATGCGTTTATCAGCTATCTCGGTCGCCTGAACGAACCGTTGATTGAACTCACGACTCAGCAATCGATGCTGCAACAGGCTGTGGTGGCGGGCGAACGCGTGTTCGAGCTGATGGACAAGCCGCGCCAGAATTATGGTGAAGATCAGCAGCCACTGCGTAGCGGTTCAATTGACGTTGATAACGTTTCTTTCGCTTATCGCGGCGATCGGCTGGTGTTGCAGGACATCAACCTGAATGTGCCTTCACGTAATTTTGTGGCGCTGGTTGGGCACACTGGCAGCGGCAAAAGTACGCTGGCCAGTTTGTTGATGGGCTACTACCCGCTCAGCAAAGGGGAAATCCGTCTTGATGGCCGTCCGCTTTCTTCGCTCAGCCATACTGTGCTTCGTCAGGGTGTAGCGATGGTCCAGCAGGACCCAGTGGTGCTGGCTGACTCTTTCTTTGCCAACGTTACGCTGGGGCGAGACATCAGCGAAGAACAGGTGTGGCAAGCACTGGAAACGGTACAGTTGGCAGAACTGGCTCGCGGCTTAGATGACGGCATTTATACCCGTCTCGGCGAGCAGGGCAATAATCTCTCCGTGGGGCAGAAACAGCTGTTGGCGCTGGCTCGTGTGCTGGTGGATACGCCACAAATTCTGATCCTCGACGAAGCCACAGCCAACATCGATTCCGGCACGGAACAAGCCATTCAGCAGGCACTGGCCGCGGTGCGTGAACGTACAACGCTGGTGGTCATTGCGCACCGTCTGTCGACCATAGTGGAAGCCGATACCATCATGGTGCTGCATCGCGGGCAGGCGGTTGAACGGGGGACTCACCAGCAATTGCTTGAAGCCAAAGGCCGTTACTGGCAGATGTACCAGTTGCAGTTAGCCGGGGAAGAGCTGGCGGCCAGCATCGAAGAAGAGTCGCTTATCGCCTGATGCACCAATATCAGGCAATCTGATAACACCAGCGCAAGCTGGTGCAAAAGTGAAACGCACCATGCACTACGCTGGTGCGTTTTTGTTTCTGGCCTAGTATCCGCTGTTCTTGCCCGCCTGCTTTCCGACTCATTCCCCCGCATAAAACGCCTCCGCACTTCATGTAGCGGCCAGATTTTTATTTCTGGCACGCCGCTTGCTTTACCTCATACGTGTTAGCCGCAGCCATTACCGAATTCTGACTGGAGGGGATCTATGAAGCTGGTTACCGTGGTAATCAAACCATTCAAACTCGAAGACGTGCGTGAAGCGCTGTCTTCCATTGGTATTCAGGGGCTGACCGTTACCGAAGTGAAAGGTTTCGGTCGTCAGAAGGGCCATGCCGAGCTGTACCGCGGTGCCGAATATAGCGTCAACTTCCTGCCTAAGGTGAAAATCGATGTTGCTATCGCCGATGACCAGCTTGAAGAGGTTATCGATGTGATCAGCAAAGCGGCCTACACCGGCAAAATTGGCGACGGCAAAATCTTCGTCGCCGAGCTGCAACGCGTTATTCGTATTCGTACCGGCGAAGCCGACGAAGCGGCACTGTAATTCTCAGACCACACAGTGATAGGGATCGAGAAAATGAATAAAGTACTGAAATTTGCCCCTGGTGTACTGGCTCTGCTGCCGGGTCTGGCGATGGCGGCTCCCGCTGTTGCTGACAAAGCGGATAACGCTTTTATGATGATCAGCACCGCGCTGGTGTTGTTTATGAGTATCCCTGGGATTGCGCTGTTTTACGGCGGCCTGATCCGCGGTAAAAACGTGCTCTCCATGCTGACGCAGGTCACGGTGTCTTTCGCACTGGTTTGCGTGCTGTGGGTGGTTTACGGCTACACCCTGGCGTTTGGTACTGGCGGGAATTTCTTCGGCAGCTTTGACTGGGTGATGCTGAAAGGCATTGAGCTGAAAGCGCTGATGGGCACCTTCTATCAGTACATCCACGTGGCGTTCCAGGGTTCGTTTGCCTGTATCACCGTTGGCCTGATTGTCGGTTCCCTGGCAGAACGTATTCGCTTCTCTGCGGTGCTGATTTTCGTGGCCGTGTGGATGACCTTCTCCTATGTGCCAATCGCGCATATGGTCTGGGGCGGCGGCTTGCTTGCTACACACGGCGCGCTGGATTTTGCGGGCGGTACCGTCGTGCATATCAACGCCGCTGTGGCAGGTTTAGTGGGCGCTTACCTGATTGGCAAACGCGCGGGCTTTGGTAAAGAAGCTTTCAAACCACATAACCTGCCAATGGTCTTCACCGGGACTGCGATCCTGTATGTTGGCTGGTTTGGTTTCAACGCAGGTTCTGCAAGCTCAGCCAACGAAATTGCGGCACTGGCGTTCGTGAATACCGTCGTGGCAACCGCCGCAGCGATTCTGGCCTGGGTCTTCGGTGAGTGGGCTGTTCGCGGTAAACCTTCTCTGCTGGGCGCCTGTTCAGGTGCTATCGCTGGTCTGGTTGCGGTCACTCCGGCTTGTGGCTACATCGGGGTTGGCGGTTCGCTGATTGTTGGCATCGCGGCAGGTCTGGCAGGTCTGTGGGGTGTCACCGCGCTGAAACGCTGGTTACGTGTCGATGACCCTTGCGATGTGTTCGGTGTTCACGGCGTGTGTGGGATTGTGGGCTGTATCCTGACCGGTATCTTCGCCGCGACTTCACTGGGCGGCGTGGGCTATGCCGAAGGTGTCACCATGGGCCATCAGGTACTGGTGCAGCTGGAAAGTGTCGCCATCACTATCGTCTGGTCTGCAGTTGTGGCCTTCATCGGCTACAAACTGGCTGACCTGACCGTGGGCCTGCGTGTACCAGAAGAGCAGGAGCGCGAAGGTCTGGACGTCAACAGCCACGGCGAGAATGCTTATAACGCCTGATTAAACAGTTATCACCCTCTCCCTAAGGGAACCAAAAACTCCCCTCGCCCTGTGGGAGAGGGGTTGGGGGAGAGGGCATCAGACAGCTCTATCCTCACGTTATCTCCATAAAGCGCAAAAGCCTCCGATTCGGAGGCTTTTTGCTTCACGGCTCACGCAATATCAATTGCGATTGCGCATCACCCCTTCCTGCACCGTCGAAGCGACTAACACACCATCCTGGGTGTAAAACTCGCCGCGCACAAACCCGCGAGCGCTGGAGGCGGAAGTGCTTTCCACGCTGTACAGCAACCACTCATTCATATTGAACGGGCGATGGAACCACATGGAATGGTCGATAGTGGCGACCTGCATGCCTTTTTCGAGGAAGCCCACGCCGTGCGGCTGAAGGGCGACTGGCAGGAAATTGAAATCAGAGGCATAACCCAGCAGGTACTGATGGACGCGGAAGTCGTCTGCGACGGTACCGTTCGCACGGATCCAGACCTGGCGAGTGGGTTCTGCCACATGGCCTTTTAAAGGGTTATGAAACTCGACCGGGCGAATCTCCAGCGGTTTATCGCACAGAAACTTCTCTTTGGCCTGCGGTGGCAGCAGATGTGCCAGCTTGCGTGCAATGTCTGTTTCCGAAGGCAGGGCATCTGGCGCTGGCGCAGGAGGCATCTGCTTTTGATGCTCATAACCGCTTTCCGGTGCCTGGAAAGAGGCGGTCATATAGAAAATCGGTTTGCCATGCTGAATGGCGGCCACGCGGCGTGCGCTGAAGCTGTTGCCATCACGCAGCACTTCTACGTCATAAACAATCGGTTTTTGGCTGTCGCCCGGGCGTAAAAAGTAGCTGTGGAAGGAGTGGACGAGTCGGTCGGCAGGCACGGTTTCTTTCGCCGCATACAGCGCCTGACCAACGACCTGACCCCCAAATACCTGACGTAATCCCAGATCCTCACTCTGGCCGCGGAATAATCCCTCTTCGATTTTTTCCAGATTTAACAGGGCTAGCAGATTAGAGAGAGCCTGACTCATAAATGTCCTCAACAGGTAAAAAAGCCACGACTGAGCGCGGGAATAGCCACAGTATAACGCAGTTTGCGAAGTGGTCCGATGGGTGCAATAGTCTGAATAACGAGGCGAATACAGGCAAATATCTGAGATCTGTGCCACACTTAGTGCGTCACAAATGTTTTAACCACTCACTCTGGCAGGATATCGTCCTGCGAGTGCATGGATGAAAAGGAGAACATAATGAAACTCGTGCACGTGTTAAGTGGTTTAGCGGTTGCGGTTGCGCTGTCGGCCTGCGCTCATAAAAGTGCAGACATTCCGACACCTGCGCCTAGCCCGAACCCCTCTGCGGCTACACAGCCTGTCATCCAGCAGCCTAATGTTTCTGGTACTGCGTGGATACGCCAGAAAGTGGCGCTGCCACCTGATGCCGTTCTGACGGTCACGCTGTCTGATGCTTCACTTGCCGATGCGCCATCGAAAGTGTTGTCACAGAAAGTGACCCGTACGGAAGGGAAACAGGCACCGTTCAGCTTCGTTCTGCCTTATAACCCGGCCGATATTCAGCCGAATGCTCGCATCCTGTTGAGTGCGGCCATCACCGTGAACGATAAGCTGGTGTTTATCACTGACACCGTTCAGCAGGTGATCAATAACGGTGGAACAAAAGCCGATCTGACGCTGGTGCCTGTTCAGTCGACCGCTGTGCCGGTGAATGAAACCGGTGGTGCGGCGACAACCGTTCCGTCGACTTCACCGACTCAGGTGAATCCGTCTTCGGCCGTTCCTGCTCCAACGCAGATGCCGTAATGACGTGAGTTCCTCCCTCCATCGCGGGGGAGGACTCAGTATTTCCAGCGGTACTTCAACAAATCAACTCTTCCACTTCCCGACACCTGAACGCCCTCAGACAACAGCGCCTGGCGCTGACGTTGTAAATCCGGCCCGGTGAGGGAAATAGAGCCCTGACTGTTGATCACCCTATACCACGGCAGCGTCGAGCCTTCCGGCAGCCTTCGAAGCACGCCACCCACTTGCCGCGCTGCGCGGGGCGAACCTGCCAGCCGTGCCACTTCACCGTACGTCGTTACAGACCCTTCCGGAATAGCAGCCACAATTTGCCAAACCCGCTGCGGGAATGAATCTTTAGGTTCCATCACTGCGTCCGAATTGCCAAAAAACACAGGATAAGTGACGCTCCTGACCTTGTGAAGCGCTCACTCAGGTTGCTGAACGGTAAATTCAAGCGCCAGGCCAATCACTTGCGTGGTTGTCGGGGCAAATTTATCCGGGCTGACGACCTGATTTTCCAGAAACTTGAGCTTTCGTGAGGCGGTATTGATGATGAGTTTTCCCCGCAACTCCGGCAGTTCCTGAGTGCAAATCGGATAGATAACCCGCCCAGAGACCGCGACGGGGATCTGGCGCAAAGGTACGTGATTCACCACCCCCAACGAGGAGAAAAGCACGGCCACAGGCGTGACAAACAACAACGGGCTGGGGCTGATGGTGATGAAATCCAACACCAATTCCGGGCGTAAATAGTTTAGCCCGTGATGGGGGATGGTGGCTTCGTCGATAGCGGGCATCGGCAGCGTGAGTGTCTGAGGCGGTGTCTTGATCATTGTCATACCCTAAACGATTCGAAGGATAAACAGAGTCTGCACGCTGTAGCCGGATTTGCTGAGAGCAACTTCGCACATCCTGGCTTTCAGGTGCTGTACAGAAAGAATGGCGCAAAGATGGGCAATAAACCAGCATCCGGTCGGCGGCGGGTTGCAATTGCCGGGCTGCACAGGGATAATGCGCCAGCGCGTTAGGAATAACGCTCTCAATGGGGGCTCTGTTGGTTCTCCCGCAACGCTACTCTGTTCACCAGGTCAGGTCCGGAAGGAAGCAGCCAGGGCAGACGACGTGTGTGCCGGGATGTAGCTGGCAGGGCCCCCACCCAATTCTGCTCCCCCAAAAATATCCCTCTTCACCTTTCCGGGATGGCAATTCAGTCAAGCCTTCACTATGGTTATTTTGTGCCATTTGCCACTGACGCGGAAACCACAATGATCCAGCTTGACCCTGAAACCGATCTGAAGCTTGAACGTATTATTGATGTCCCTCGCAAGTTGGTTTGGGAGTGCTGGACGACGCCTGAGCATATCAAACACTTTTTTGTTCCTGAGCCTCACCGCGTCACGGCCTGTGACATCGACCTGCGAGTGGGTGGCCGCTTCAACACCACTTTTGAAGTGAACGGCAGCGAGATGAAGAATAATGGCGTGTTTCTCGAAGTGACAGACGGCGAAAAACTGGTGTTCACTGACAGCTACACTGAAGGCTGGAAACCCAGCGAGAACCCTTTTATGACGGCCATTTTGCTGCTGGAAGAGGCCGGGGAAGGGAAGACGCGTTACACCGCCATTGCTCGTCATCGCACACCTGAAGCACGTACACAGCATGAACAAATGGGCTTCTACGAAGGGTGGGGAATTGTGGTCGATCAGCTTACCCGTTACGCCAAATCGCTCTCGTCGACGTAACGGGCAATGCGGGGGTTACTGTTTTTTGGCTCTGCCAGGCCAGATATCCACGCAGTTGCCGGCTATCAGGCTTAAATTAATCTGCTCTGTCTGACCGCGTTCTTCTTCGGTCCAGGACTCCAGCGGTTGACGTCCACCCCAAACGGTAATGGCGTCTGGCGTATCACGCCACGGATTGACTTCGGCCAACTCAATGGTTTTGCCGTTTTCCAGCTGAAGCACCACGCTTTCCCCTTCAACTTCATGCAGGGCACCCTTGCTGTCAGTGACGAAAATTTTCATGTTTATCCTCTTTTAAACCGTTCACTACAGTGTAGCGCGAACCCCTGGTGCAAAGATAAATGTTAAATTAACGGTTAAAAGTTAAGCCGTGCTAATCTCATTACGTAGTGCTAATAAATAAGTTGTCATGCCATTGAAGTATTACTGTCATATAAATGTCATTTTATAGGCAGACAATAAAGATGGGTAATTATTAAGTTAACGATTGTGAAAAATTTATTTCTGGATCGTTCTGTCATGTTCATGTATTAATTATCTGAATTTATTGCACGGGAAACGTGAACATGAGTACTGCAGTACTGAATGTAAAAATTGATGGCGATCTGAAAGAGCAATTACGGCATTACGCGGAAGTCCATAACGAGACCCTGAGCGCGGCAACACAAAAGCTGTTACAGCTTGCGTTCGACAAGGAGGTTGCAGCGGGAGTATCCGAAGATGAGGTCGACAGCCAGCATACCGAAGAAGAATCATCACCTCTTACTCCTAAAGAAATCAAAGCACTACGCAAACTTTTGAAGAAGAGAAAATGAAACAACAACTTTCAACGGCCAGCACTTATGGCGAAGCCTGTGAACGCTGCGTTCCGGCTATGTTAAGCACGTGCGTTTGAACTGGAATGTGGGCAGCGATGAGTTTTTCCGCATCGCTTCTGACTGGTGTGATACCGGTGCAAAAATTAAAAAAGATGGCGACAGTTTTATTATTTCCTTGAAAGGTTTCCCAATCCCACGCCAGCATTAATAAAACTGCCAACATCTTGTCATGTTGCGGACATCTGAATCCAGGATGATGTTTTGCAATAAGAAAGACATGATCATCTCATATCATCATGGACGATATTTTTAGACGAGCCATCGTTAATGCTGGCTCGTCGTTATTTTATTATATTATTTTCCGTGTACGTAAATTATTCTGCTGACCGTTCAGAGAATTCCAGAGGGGTTGCAGCGCCTTAAAAGCAACCCGCAGCGTTTCGTCGTCATGGGTGAAGGGCAGGCGAAGCCAGCGATCGAACGCCCCCGCCAGCCCAAAACGGGTACCCGTTCCCAGATGAATACCGATGCCTTCGGCGCGAGCGGCAAACAGCGTTGCGAGCATATCCGGCAGTTCCACCCAAAATGACAGGCCACCTTCCGGCTGCTCGTAACGCCATTGTGGAAAATACTCCGCCATTAATGCACTGCACATATCCCGACGAGTCGCCAGCATCTGGCGGCGCTGAGACAGCAAATCCGCACTGTTTTCCAGCAGCCAGCAGGTGGCGAGCTGCTCCAGGATCGGCGAACCCAAATCGAGTGTGTCACGCGCCTGAATCAGCGATGCAATTGTGCGAGTGGATGCTCTGATCCAGCCAAGCCGTAATCCGCCCCAAAAGCTTTTTCCTGCCGAACCCAGCGTGATGATTTGCGCCTGGGAATTAAACGCCGCCAGCGGGGGCGGCGGCGGGGCGTTGAACCACAAATCGACCATCGTTTCATCCACCACCAGCGCAGTACGCGTTTTCGCAGCCAGGTCAGCAATCGCCTGCCGCGTAGCGCTGTCCATGCACCGTCCTGTGGGGTTATGAAAATCGGGCATCAGGTAAGCCAGTCTTGGCGCGGTTTGCGCTATGGTGGCCGCTAACCCTCCCACGTCCCAACCCTGATGGGGAAGTGCGACGCTGACAGGACGGCAAGATGCGCCCTGAATGGCCGCAATGGCCAATGGGTAAGTCGGGTTTTCCACGACCACCCGATCGCCCGGCCCGGTCAGTAAACGCAGGATCAGTGCCAGCCCGCTGACGGCACCATTGACCACCATGATTTCATCCGCTCGGGTAGGCAGCCCACGTTGGCAATAGCGCTTTGCGATAGCTTCCCGCAGCGCTGGTAATCCTTGCTGATCGTAACCTGTGCTGGCGAGATGTTCGGGTAGCGCGGCCATTGCGTGGCTGTAGGCCTGGTGGATTTCAGGCCCGGCGCTCAAAGCCGCAGTGGAAAGATCCAATGACTGAGCGGCGCTCATTCGGGTCGGCACCTGAGGATGGTGAGCGGGCAGCATGACCTGCGATCCACTGCCGTGGCGGCTGACGATAAATCCTTCTTCACGTAAGTGGGCAAGAGCGCTGGCAATCGTCGTTCGACTGACCTGCAGCGCGCTTGCCAGTTCACGCTCGCCGGGCAGACGGCTGTCCAGCGCCAGACGACCGTCCAGAATCAAAAGACGCAGCGCTTCAGCCAGCTGTCGCCAGAGCGGCATACGAGAAGGGCTTTCCTGCCAGTGGCCCAATAAGCTCACCAGCGACTGACTTCCGGAACGACGTTGAGGCATAGCAGTCCACTTTTATAAAACTGGTCATTAATAATAAGTCCATTTTTAACGATGATGCGGTTTTCAGCAATCCATCGTGAGGTTTTTATGCTGCGCCGTTTAGTTCAGCTGTATGTCGGGCTTTGTCTGTATGGGATTTCCACCGCGATGTTTGTCCGTGCGGATCTCGGGGCCGATCCGTGGGATGTGTTTCACCTTGGCGTCGGGAAAGTTTTTTCGTTGGATATTGGCACGGTGATGATCCTCACCGGCGCGCTGGTGTTACTGCTGTGGATCCCGATTCGCCAACGCCCAGGGCTGGGCACCATCAGCAATGTGATTGTGTTGGGTCTGGCGGCCAATGCCACGATGGCTGTTTTGCACACGCCGGATTCTCTGTGGTTAAAGACTGCGTTGATGGTGGCAGCTGTTGTGCTAAATGCGCTGGCAACAGGCATGTACATTGGCGCAGGTTTTGGCCCGGGGCCGCGCGATGGGTTGATGACTGGCCTGCACGCCCGCACGGGATGGTCGCTTCGCGGCATCCGCACCACCATTGAGTTGACCGTGCTGGTGATTGGCTATCTGCTCGGCGGCAGCGTGGGGGTCGGCACGCTGGTTTATGCCCTGGCGATTGGCCCCCTGATTCAGCTCTGTTTGCCCTGGTTTCGCACTTTACCGAAAGCGACACCTGTCAGCGCAAAGGTGAAAGCAGTTAGCTAAATTTGCGAAGCGCTCACAGTCAGGGAAAGGCTTTTCAGGTACACTGAGAGCTTCTCTGACTGGAAGCTGCATTTGATGAAACCCACAACGCTCTACGATGTCGCTCGCCTCGCGGGGGTGTCCTACCAGACTGTCTCCCGCGTCATTAACCAGGCGGAGCACGTTTCTGCTCGCACGCGAGAGAAAGTTCAGTACGCCATGGCTGAACTGAATTATGTGCCCAACCGGGGCGCGCAACTGCTGGCTGGAAAACATAAACCCACTCTGGGGTTAATCACCGCCGATCTGGCCTTGCACGCGCCATCGCAAATTGCCTCTGCGGTAAAAACTCGGGCCAGCGAGAAAGGGTATGCGGTGTTGATTTCGATGGTTGCCAGCCATCCGCCGAGTGATTGCACCCTGGCGGTGCAGGAGTTGTTAGCTCAGCGTGTCGATGGGCTGGTGATCAACGTGCCGCTGGAAAATGCAGCCGCAAAACAACTTCGCGAACTGGCTGCGCCGTTACCGGTGCTCTTCCTGGATGTCGGTGAACAGGCACAGGTCAATAGTTTGGTGTTTGATGCCGCTCAAGGCGCGGCGCTGGGCGTTGAACATCTGCTGGCAGAAGGGCATCGCAACATTGCGTTATTGGCGGGGCCAAAAACCTCTGTTTCAGCGCGTGCGAGGCTGGAGGGTTGGCTGCACACGCTTCGAAATGCAGGCTTAGAGGCCGCTGCAATTGCAGAGGGCGACTGGAGCGCACAATCAGGCTTCGAAAAGGCTCACAGTTTGCTTGCTGGCACACCTCGCCCAGAGGCCATTCTGGTGGGCAACGATCAGATGGCGCTTGGCGTACTCCGCGCCTGTGCTGAGAAGGGGATTTCAGTCCCGCATCAATTATCGGTTATCGGCTATGACGACACGACAGACAGCGCCTGGTTTACGCCGCCGTTAACCACTGTTCGGCAGGCTTTTCGTGAGGCCGGTGAGAAGGCTGTCGATTGGCTGATTGATCCACATCGTGAGGAAACCTCAGCCAGTCAAACCCGTTTGCCCGTCTCGCTGATCGTGCGTGGATCAACCTCTCCAATGAGTCAGACGGCATCGCAGGATCTGGCTGAACGTTTTCAGGCGCTGGCAGAAATGGCCAACAAGCTTGGGTTGCGCTAAACGCTTTGTGATCCTCCTCGCTTCCTGCTGATCTGATCCTTTACGGGCACAGGATAACGATGCACTCTCAGTTAAAATTGTGAGCGCTTCGCAAAAGAGGTTTACTGATGCAATCTGCTACCCAAACTCTGGCTTCGTTACTGGCTCGTCGTGACTGGGAAAACCCTGGCATGACCCAGTGGCACCGTTTACCTGCCCATACTCCACTGTTCAGCTGGCGTCATGAAGAAGAGGCCCAGCGTGATGAAGCTGCCACTTCACGCTTGCTGCTAAACGGTGAGTGGCGGTTTAGTTTTTTTACTCGCCCGGAAGCGGTGCCTGAGAACTGGCTCGAAAAGGATTTACCGGATGCAGTCGCCATGCCCGTGCCCTCAAACTGGCAGATGCAAGGGTTCGATATCCCGATTTATACCAACGTGACCTATCCCATTCCCGTCACGCCGCCGCAGGTGCCAGAAGAAAACCCGACAGGCTGTTATTCCCGAGAATTTGAGGTGCCGGAAGCCTGGCTGGCGGAAGGGCAGACGCGCATTATCCTTGATGGCGTAAACTCCGCTTTTTATTTATGGTGCAACGGCCAGTGGGTCGGCTATTCCCAGGACAGCCGTTTGCCCGCGGAATTTGACCTCAGCCATGTGCTGGTGGCCGGGCGAAACCGTCTGGCCGTGCTGGTGCTGCGCTGGTGTGATGGCAGCTATCTTGAAGATCAGGATATGTGGCGGATGAGCGGCATTTTTCGCGATGTCACTCTGCTGCACAAACCGGTGACGCGCATTGCCGACTATCACCTCTCAACCCGGCTTAACGAAGATTTCACCCACGGCGTGGTGGAACTTCAGGTCACGCTGGAAGGTGAGGCATATGCCGATTCCGTTGTGGAAGCTGTGCTTTGGCGCGATGGCGTTGAGGTTGGAAGCGCGAGCCAACACCCCGGCAGCGATATCGTGGATGAGCGTGGAAATTGGACTGAACGCCTTCAACTGAACATTCCCGTAGCGCAGCCTGCATTGTGGAGCGCTGAACTTCCCGAGCTGTATCGGCTGACGCTGACGTTAAAAAATGCGCAGGGCGATGCTCTGGAAACAGAAGCTTGTGACGTCGGGTTTCGCAAGGTGGAAATTGCTGATGGCTTGCTGAAGCTCAACGGTAAACCCTTGCTTATCCGTGGTGTGAACCGGCATGAACATCATCCGCTCACCGGGCAAGCCGTGGATGAGGCCACGATGGTTCAGGACATTCTGCTGATGAAGCAGAACAACTTTAATGCTGTGCGCTGCTCGCATTATCCTAATCATCCGCAGTGGTATCGCCTGTGCGATCGCTACGGCCTGTATGTGGTGGATGAAGCTAATATCGAAACCCACGGCATGGTGCCGATGAGCCGTCTGGCAGACGATCCGCACTGGCTCCCGGCGATGAGCGAACGCGTGACGCGAATGGTTGCCCGCGATCGCAATCATCCGTCGATAATTATCTGGTCGTTGGGGAATGAATCCGGCCATGGCGCGAACCACGATGCGCTCTATCGTTGGATCAAAACCACCGATCCAACCCGTCCGGTGCAGTATGAGGGCGGCGGCGCAAATACCGCCGCAACCGATATTGTTTGCCCGATGTATGCTCGCGTCGATCAGGATCAGCCTTTCCCGGCGGTGCCAAAATGGTCGCTAAAAAAGTGGATCGGCTTGCCCAGTGAACATCGCCCACTGATCCTTTGCGAATACGCCCATGCCATGGGCAATAGCTTTGGAGGCTTCGCCAAATACTGGCAGGCTTTCCGCGAGTTTCCTCGTTTGCAGGGCGGTTTTGTCTGGGACTGGGTCGATCAGGCTTTGTGCAAAACCGACGCCGAGGGCAAGACGTTTTGGGCTTACGGCGGCGATTTCGGCGATACGCCAAACGATCGCCAGTTCTGCATGAACGGGCTGGTGTTCCCGGATCGCAGCCCGCATCCTGCGCTTTACGAGGCCAAACGCGCGCAGCAGTTCTTCCAGTTCCGTTTGCTGTCCGCTTCGCTGCTTCAGATTGAAGTGACCAGTGAGTATCTTTTCCGTCGTACCGATAACGAAAAATTACGCTGGTGGCTGGCGTGTGAGGGCAAAATTCTGGCAGAAGGCGAGAGGGCGCTTGATGTCGAAGCGGAAGGTCAGCAACGGTTTGACCTGCCAGAGTTTACGATGCCAGAAAACGGGGGAGAGATATGGCTCAACGTCGAAGTGTGGCAGCAGGAAGCCACCGCCTGGTCTGATGCCAACCATCTTTGTGCCTGGGATCAGTGGCTGTTGCCCTCGCCACTTGCCCTGCCAAAACTTCTCGCACACGGCACGGCTCCACGTTTGAATGAAACGGAAGCGGCTTTTAGCATCACGCACGGCAATCAGCGCTGGCAATTCAGCCGCCAAAGTGGCGATCTCTGCCAATGGTGGCGCAACGAGCAGCCCGCTTTGCTTTCACCACTGACCGATAATTTCACCCGTGCGCCGCTGGATAACGACATTGGCGTAAGCGAGGCCACGCGTATCGATCCGAATGCCTGGGTTGAACGTTGGAAGGCGGCAGGCATGTACGCGATGACACCGCGTTTGCTGCTGTGTGAAGCTCAGGAACAAGGCAATGACGTGGTGGTGGTGACTCGCCACGCCTGGCAGCACGGTGACAAGACGCTGTTCATTTCTGATAAACGCTGGCGTATCGACGGCCAGGGAGAACTGCACGCAGAAATAGACGTGACCGTGGCAAGTGACATTCCCGAACCTGCACGTATCGGCCTGAGCTGCCAGCTAGCGGCATCGGCCAATGAGGTGACGTGGCAGGGGCTTGGCCCTCATGAGAATTACCCCGACCGTAAACTGGCTGCACGGCAGGGTCGCTGGACGTTACCGCTGGAAGCGCTGCACACGCCGTACATTTTCCCCAGTGAGAACGGGCTGCGCTGTGATACGCGCGAACTGCAATATGCCGATCATTGCCTGCACGGGCTGTTTCATTTTGGCCTGAGTCGCTACAGCCAAAAACAGCTTCATGAAACCATGCATCAGCACCTGCTACGGGAAGAAGCGGGCTGTTGGCTAAATCTTGATGCGTTTCATATGGGCGTGGGCGGGGATGATTCCTGGAGTCCGAGTGTGTCGCCGGAGTTCCTTTTGCCCACGCGCCGTCTGCGTTATGCGTTCAGCTGGCGTCGCGACTAAACTTATCTACGCCGGACGCGGCCAGACCCGCTGGCCGCGCCGTTCACTTCGGAGGTAATCTCATGAAGTATGTTGATGGTTTTGTCGTTGCCGTGCCGGCGGACAAAAAGGAGGAGTATCTGGCGCTGGCGGCAAAGGCGGCACCGCTGTTTAAAGAGTTTGGTGCTACTCGCGTGGTGGAGTGCTGGACGGACGATGTCCCCGCGGGAAACCTGACTGATTTTCGCATGGCGGTCAAAGCTGAAGACAGTGAAGAGGTGGTGTTCAGCTGGATTGAGTATCCGTCGAAAGAGGTTCGGGATGCTGCCAACGCGAAGATGATGGCCGATCCACGGATGAAAGAGATGGGTGAGAGCATGCCGTTTGACGGTAAACGCATGATCTATGGCGGCTTCGCGCCGATTCTCGACGAGTAATCCTTCCCGGCTGTGCGGCGTGCCGCCAGCCGTTTTCGTTTCAGGCCTGCTTCAGATTGGCTTCCGCCCACGCAATAAACGCCTCTTTCGGCAGCGCTTTGCTGTAAAGCCATCCCTGACCAAACTGCACGTCATGTGCTTCCAGCCAGTCCGCCTGAGACTGTGTTTCCACGCCTTCGGCAATCATCGACAGATTCAACGTTTTGGCTATCTCGATAACGTGCGGTGTCAGGCTGGTAAAGGCCTGCGGGTCGACAAAGGCTTTGTCGATTTTGAGCGTATCGACCTGTAAGTCTTTCAAAAAACTCAGGCTGGAGTAGCCAGTACCAAAGTCATCAATATAAATGGCATGCCCGGCTTCACGGAATTGACTCAGGCGAGCCGACGAACGTTGAGGATCAATAAAACTGCGCTCAGTCAGCTCAAGTGCAATCTGGGAAGGTGAGATACCGTATTCCAGCAGTTTATGGAACAACAGCGCTGAAAGTGACGGCGAGTTGAGATCGCTTGGGTCCAGATTCACTGAGATATGAAGCTGCGGGTGGGGTTTCAGCCAGGCTCCCAAGTCTTCAAAGATCTTCTCAACCACCAGTTTGGTGAGGTCTGTAATCAACCCGGCTTGTTCAGCGATAGGAATGAAAATGTCGGGTGACAAAAAAGTGCCATCCGGCTGCGGCCAGCGGGCAAGCGCTTCAGCCCCGACAATTTTCTTTGTCTTCAGCGAGACCACCGGCTGGTAATAAACTTCGATAGTCCGGTTTTTAATCGCGTCCTGAATTCTGTGCCACGGTAGCTGTGTGCGCCGCACCATCCAGATAATCAGCCCCGCGCCCGCCAGGCTGATAAAAATGCCTAACGGCAGCCAGATAAGTAACTGGCGATGCCAGCTTTCGTCGAGAGGAAGGGTCGAGGCCCAGACCACCAGTGAAATGCCCAATTCCGGATAATCGCGCAGGTTGTACATCATGCCTTTGCGTTCAAACGTTCGCACTCCGTCGCGATGAGCATTCTCCCAGAGGTTCGGTGTTAAGTCGGCGTTTTGCGCGATGATATGCCCGCTACGGGTGGCAATCAGCGCGGCATTAATGTTCCATGATGAGAAGGGAAGCACATCGACAAAGGCCGTGGGATCAACCATCACCATATAATGCTCATTGGCGAGCGCAACCATGGCATGCTTGATACCCAGGTCGTTATCGCTGGTCAGCCAGACGCGATAGCCGTCGTGAGTGTAGCCAAAGTTTGAAGGAAACCAGATCTCAGCGCTGCGCTTTTCCATCGATGAACAGCGGGGCTGCAATCCGTCGAGCCACAGCACTTCCTGAACATCACGCCAGGTGTAAGCGATACGGCGCATTGCCATCAAATGTTCGTCACTGCAAGGCGTGCCCTGGAACTGGCTGATTACCTGAATGGCTTGTTTCGCCTGGTCAGCCACCTGCTGAGAACGCTGGATGACACGCTCGCCATAGTCATCGAGCGTGTGGGTAAAATCCTTTTGTGCCTGATAATGCGCCAGCCAGATGCTCAGGGTGACAGGCAGCAGCACGACCAGAAACAGCACGGTGATGACAAGCGCAATCAACCGGGTATTTGTCATAGCCTGCTTTCCTTTCAGCGCAAATTTCGTAAAGTTAACCCAGTATATGCGCTGCCAGCCTGTGCTGTCTTACGGAGATCAAGAATGAGAAAAACAACGTATGAAGAAGAACGAGTTCGTCACCCAGGATCTGCTCAGTAAAATTTATCAGCACAGCGAAGGCGGCCCGTGCAAGCTGCCTCCGGAGCGGCAACTGGCCGAGGAATATGGCGTGTCGCGTTTCACCGTGCGTCAGGCGCTGGAAAAACTGGCGAGTATTGGAGTGGTCAGAATTGTTCAGGGATCGGGAGCGTGGATTAACGAACAGGCGCGGAATAACCCGCTGGTTTACAACTCGATCACCGAGAAACGCTTTGATCAGATGCGCTACCGGATGATCAGTTTGCATAAAAAACGCCCGAATCGCGAGGAGCAACAGATATTCGGGCTAACGGATGATGACTTTATCTGGCAGTTTTGCCGTCTGCGTTATGTGGACGACAATCCTGTGCAAATTGAGGTGTCGCGCATGCCGTCGGCGGCATTCCCGGACCTTACGCAGCAGGTTATCGAACGATCGTTACAGCAATATGTCCTTGAAAAGGGTTACGCCATTTCGCACATGCTGACGACGTATCGGGCGGTAAACGTCAGCCGTGAACAAGCGGAACTGCTGGGCTGTAAGAAAGGCGGAGCCGCGATGCATATCAGCAATCGCGGCATTCTGGCGGGCGGGCAGGTGTATGAGATAAGCGATATCATCGACATCAACTACACCTGCACTTACGTTATCCCGCACAACCGCGACAATCTCGCGTTCCGCCAGCAGCCGGTGTGATTACGGAGTATGAATTGTGCCGTCAGGCAGGCGGCTTTGAGTCCATTCATGTGGGCGATACACCACCGGATGAGCCAGCGCCACTTCTTCGTTAAATCCTACGCCAATCCCCACGCCCTGCGGAGGATAGACATAGCCTTCTTTCACTTCCGGCGCGCCCGGGAACACCGCGTCAGTGGTGGCTGAGCGAGGAATAAACTCCTGAATCGCCGCATTGTGCAGATGAATATTCAGATGCGTGTTCACTGCCACGCCAATCGGCGTCATATCCCCCGGGCCATGCCACGCCAGGCGTACGCCAAATGCCTGGCACAAGACCGCAAGCTTCAGTGCAGGCGTTATTCCGCCAATCTGTGAAACGTGGCAGCGAATGAAATCAATCTGACGATTCACAATCAGATCGTGCCACTCCGCCGGATTATTGAAGAGCTCGCCCAGGGCCAGCGGAACGCAGCTTTGCTGGCGAATTTGTGCCAGCCACGGCGTTTGCTGCGGGGGTAAGATGTCTTCAATAAAGTACGGCTGATAAGGCTCCAACTGCTTCGCCAGCTGGACGGCTTGTTGTGGGAACAGCCGCTCGTGCACATCATGCAAAATATGAAAGCGATGGCCATAGCGTTCGCGCAGGGCGCGGAACATCTCGACGGTATTGCGCATGTACTGATCCTGATCGAACCAGGCGCCGGAAGACGGGTTTTCGGGCGCGTGCAATTCCGTTGGCGTGCCGCCATAAAAACCTAACTGGCAGCGAATATGGCGATAGCCTTTTTCCAAAAGCGCGTCGACGGAGGCGTACAGTTCTTCGAGGGTTTCGCCGCTGGCGTGAGTATACGCGGCGATGGCATCGCGAGCTTTCCCGCCAAACAGTTGATACAGCGGCATATTCGCCAGGCGAGCTTTAATATCCCACAGCGCCATATCCACGCCTGCCATTGCGTTATTCATCGCCGGGCCGTTACGCCAGTAGGCGTTGACGTTCATCATCTGCCAGAGATCTTCAATATTGTTGGCATCACGGCCCAGCAGCAGAGGGCTAAGATACTCATCGACCAGCGTTTTTACCGCCAGCGGGCGCTGCTGAAAGGTGGCGCAGCCGAGGCCAGTCACCCCTTTGTCGGTTGTCACGCGGACGGTCACCAGGTTGTGACGATCCGGGCGGGTGATGAAACAATCAATCGCGGTGATAAGTGTCGGTTCCACGCCAAAGGCTCCCTGTAGAAGACGAAAAGAGAATACGGTTGATGCACTATCTTCACTCTATTTTCAGGCACAGGTAAACCCTTTTACTGAATAAATTTTTTGGTCTGTAATTGTGAGGTATTTTAATTAAAAACCAGACCAATTGTTGTGGAGGCTCTCTTTCTACGTACCTTGCGTCCATAATTGTGAGGGGATTCAAATTTTATTGGTTTGTTTTATTGTTTGGGCTTTATTATCCTCCAGACAACCAAAACAAGAACATTTCAGCAGGAGTCACTATGGGGACGCGAGACGCCATCGCCAGCATCATTCAACTGGTGGGTGGGCAGGAAAATATCAATAAAGTCTGGCACTGCATGACCCGCTTACGCTTTGATTTAATTGATGATAGCAAAATAAAACACAGTGAAATCAAGCTGCTGCCCGGGGTGCTGGGCGCACAGCTGCAGAGCGACCAATTCCAGATAATTATCGGGCCGAAGGTCAACAGCTGGTATGAGCAATTGCAGGACGTGTTAGGCCAGCGTGATGACAGCACGGTGGAAAGCAGTAAAGGGCGCAAAAGCCTGGTGTCGTTATTTATGGACACCGTCTCCGGCGTATTTGGTCCGATAGTACCGGCCATTGCAGGCGCGGGGATGATTAAAGGCTTGCTCGCAGGATTAATTGCCCTGAAGGTCGTTTCGCCAAAAAGCGACACGGTAATGATCATCGATTTAATTGCCAGCGGCGTGTTTTATTTCCTGCCGTTCTTCCTGGCGGTGTCGGCGGCGAAAATCTTCAAAACCAACGAATATCTGGCTGCGGCGGTGGCGGCCTGTTTGATGTACCCCACTCTTATCGATGCCGCCAAAGCGCTGGCGGCTCATCAGGCAGATGCGGCTTCTGCGCTGTGGCTGATGAACGCCATTCCTGTCTCGGTGTTTAACTACGCGTCGAGCGTTATCCCGGTTATCTTCTCGGTGCTGGCGTTGAAATACATCCACAAGTGGGTCGACAGCATCATGCCGGACGTGCTGAAAACGGTCTTTACGCCGACCCTGACGCTGTTCATTGGCGCGCTGGCTGCTCTGGTAGTTATCGGGCCGATTGGCATCTGGCTTGGGAAAGCGCTGGCCTTCTTTATTGAAGGGCTGTTCGGTGTTTCCGCGAGTTTTGCGGGGCTGGTGGTGGGGGCCATTCGTCCGGTAGCAATCCTGACCGGCATGCACCACGCCATGACGCCCATTGCGCTGCAAAACTTCAGCGATCGCGGCTACGACATGCTGATGCCGATGATGTTTATGGCCAATATGGCGATTGCCGGGGCGACGTTTGCTATCTGGCGTTTGAGTAAAGACAGGCAGGAAAGAACCGTCACGCTTTCTGCTGCGGTTTCTGCGCTGCTGGGGATCACCGAACCTGCGCTGTTCGGCGTGCTGACTCGCTATAAAAAGGCGTTTATTGCCGCGACGGTGGCGAGCTCACTGGCTTCAGCATTCATCGCTTTCTTTGGTGTGCGACTGTATGGCTACATCTTGTCGAGCATTTTCAGCTTGCCTGCATATATTGGCCCATACTTTGTGTTTGCGCTGTCTGGCGTGGCTATCGCGCTGGTGCTGTCCTTCACACTGACGACAGTGCTGGTGGGGCGCGAACAGCGGTAATGCGCTATTGCCGGGTGGCGGCTGTGCCTTACCCGGCCTACGTTTCTCTCTTCTCTTGTAAGCCTGTGCAAGCGTAGCGCCGCCAGGCAGCTCCTTCCCTTAATAAATAACCCTGATTTATTCATGGTTGATCTTCTACAGACGTCGGCGTATTTTGTTGTTATGTTATACTATAACAATTGAGGTTGTTCATGAAAGCCGACATTCATCCGCACTACCGTACCGTGGTGTTTCACGACACCAGTGCTAACGAGTACTTCAAAGTGGGCTCGACCATCAGGACGGACAGAGAGATTGAGCTGGAAGGCGAAACCTATCCGTACATCACGCTGGAAGTGTCGTCCAAATCGCACCCGTTCTACACCGGGAAGCAGAAAACTTTCTCCAGCGAAGGCAGTACGGCGCGCTTCCGTCAGCGTTTTGCTGGTTTCCTTAATGCGAAACGAGGCTAAACATGCAGGTGCTTAACTCACTGAAGAGCGCGAAACAGCGCCATCCGGATTGCCAGATAGTCAAACGCAAAGGGCGGCTGTACGTCATTTGCAAAAGTAACCCCCGCTTTAAAGCTGTGCAGGGGCGTAAGAAAAGACGTTAACGTTTTGGCTGTCGCCAACTTTCCAGGGAACTTAACTGCTTGCCGTCGGGACCAAAATTCCCGGCGGCAAGCCATTTCTGCATCGCGTGGTCGACGTCGGGCCACTCGCTATCAATAATAGAGAACCAGTCGGTATCCCGGTTGTGACCTTTAATCACCAGCGCCTGGCGAAAACGCCCTTCATACTGAAACCCCATGCGTAACGCCGCGCGACGCGACGGCTCGTTCAGGCTGTTGCATTTCCATTCATAGCGACGATAGCCCAGCGTTTCAAACGCATAGCGCATCAGCAGCCACTGGGCTTCGGTCGACATCGGTGTGCGGCTCAGTAAAGGTGAAAAATGCACATGCCCCACTTCGATGACGCCATTTTTGCTGTCGATACGCATCAGAGCCAGGCTGCCCACTGGCTGCCCCGTGTTTTTGTCTATCACCGCAAAATGAATCGGGTCCTGCAGCGCAGCAACACTTGCCACCCACGCCTGATAGCTCTCAACGTCGGTATCCGGTTCACGCAGTAGCCAGGTCCAGCTACGCGTATCTTCTGCCAGTTGATAGGCTGCAAACAGCGCATGCGCATGGTGTTCAGCCAGCGGCTCCAGCCGGCACAAACGGCCTTCAAGGGTCACTCGTTGTGGATGTTGACGCGGTTGCCAGTCCGGAAGGGCATCGCCCACCGGCTGACCAAACTCATTATTCTGACTCATACTCACTCCTTTTATGAACGCACTCCCGCAGAATAGAGATAAGATGGTTCCCTAAAAAGAACCATTGATGGGCATTGTGGTGGTACCACGAGGAGAGGCGATGAATATTCCACAAGATGCTTTCTACACTCTGCTGGCAAAAGCTCTGCAGCAAAGAGGTAATGAAACGCTGGCTCGTGCTCTCTATCTCGGGTTGCGAGAAGCCATTTTGCAAGGGCATCTGCAGGCGGAAAGCCGTTTGCCTGGATCGCGGACCATCGCGCAGCAGTTGCTCCTTTCGCGCAACACTATTAATGCCGCGCTGGATCAACTGGCGACGGAAGGCTATCTGCTGCGCGACCGTCAGGGTTCGCGAGTCGCTGCACTGCCTAAATCTTCTGTGACCCAATCAACCGTGGTGCCAGATTTGCGCCTGCCGACCAGGCTGGCACAACTGCCACCGGGCACCCGGCGCGATTCTCCTGCCTTTATGTTCACGCCGGGCACTCCGGCGGTGAACTATTTTCCGCTGCCACTGTGGCGACGCCTGCTGGATCGCGTGTTGAGGGAAGAGGGCTGCACGTTACTGGGTTACGGCGAATCGGCTGGTGAATGGCCGCTGCGCACGGCGATTGCCCGCCATTTGGCGCTGTCTCGCGGCATTCATTGCGATGCAAGCCAGGTCATCATCACCGAGGGCGCGCTGGAAGGGCTGAACTTGTGTACTCAATTGCTCAGCGAAAGCGGGCAGTTAGCCTGGCATGAAGATCCCGGTTACTTTGGCGCACGCAGCGCTTTTGTTTCCTGCGGATTGCAGGTGCAAGGCATTAGCGTGGATGAAGAGGGTATGAACTTTAACGCGCAAACCGCGCAGGCTCCCCGGCTCATTTTTACTTCACCTTCGCATCAATTTCCTTTGGGTAGCGTGATGAGCGCGTCAAGGCGCCTGGCACTGTTGGCGTTCGCGCGCGCCCATGGCGCATGGATTATCGAAGATGATTACGACAGTGAGTTCCGCTACAGCGGCGAACCGATCCCCGCCATGTTGGGCATGCATCCTCAGGCGCCCGTTGTGTATTTGGGCACCTTCAGCAAGACGCTTTTCCCGTCATTACGAATGGGGTTTGTGGTGATGCCGGAAGCGCTGGCGAGAGCGGTACAGCCCACCATCCATTCACTGCTGCGCGGCGGGCACAGAACGGAGCAGCGAGCGCTGGCGCATTTCATTGAAGAAGGACACTACGCGCGCCATCTTGCTTCGATGAGAAGGCTTTACCGCAAGCGGCAGGGGCAGTTACGTGAAGCGATTGCGCTGGAGCTGAAGACGCCGCATACGGTTTCCGGCGGTGAAGGAGGTATGCACCTGACTGTGCAAATGGCAGGCATTGATGACGGTAACATTGCTGACCTTGCCCGGCACTATCAAATGGCACCCGCCGCGCTGAGCCGTTATTACCTCGACGCATCTCGTGGGAAAACGGGCTTTGTGTTGGGGTACGGCAATACGTCCGCATCCCAGTTTGTCTCTGGAATGCGGACGCTGAATAAGCTTATTGCGCAGTCTCGGCGCGGGCAAGGGTGAAGATATCGTAGAACGACAGCTCACCTTTGGTGGCCATCATCTTCTGTAATTGGCTTTTCTGCGGATCGGCAACGCGAGGGGAATGCAAAATGCGCTCGATAAGCTCATCTGGCACAAAGCGGGTGTTGTACCACTCGCCGTTATAACAGACGCGAAAATCCAGTACGTCGATATCTTCGTAGCGGTAACGCGGGGCGACGTCGAAAAAGAAAAAGCCGTTGAGGACGATAAACAACACCACCAGTAGCCACAGGGAATCCGCCAGCGTTTCTGAACGATGCATGACGATGTACGTCGCCAGAAAGCCGAGATACATCGCCACGAACAGCCCAGGGAAACGGCGAATAAAGCTGATGCTAAAGCGCGGGCGATTATCGCGTTTCTCAGTGCTGTTTAATTCTTCGATGGTATTGGTAAGCAGTCGCTGGATTTCGGCCATCTGCGCCCTCTGTTATGCCTGAATCGGGTGATGCCCTATTTTATGTTGCCGTGATTCAGGCGGAAAGTAACAGTTTGGTTGCAGAAAAGCATAACAGTCAGGCGAGCATTTTAATGATTTGCGCCGGATTGCCACCGACCACCGCATTCGCTGGCACATCTTTCACCACGATAGCGCCGGACGCGATCACCGCATTATCACCAATAGTGACACCAGGATTGATAACCGCTCGCCCTCCAATCCACACATTGTGGCCAATCGTCACGGGCTTGCCGAACTCGGCTCCGCCTACGCGTTCTTGCGCATCGAGAGGATGAGTAGCGGTGTAGATATGCACACCGGGCGCAAGCATACAGTTGTCACCGATATGAATCGGGCAGACGTCGAGCATGATGCAGTCAAAGTTGGCGTAGAAGTTGCGACCGAGGAAAATGTTGTAGCCGTAGTCACAGCGGAAAGTCGGCTCTATGTAAGCGTCATGCTCATAGCCCAGTAAGTCACTGAGCAGTTCGTGACGTAACGCTTTCTCTTCTGGCGAGGAATGGTTATAGCGATGCAGAATGTCTCTTGCCCGCAAACGGTCGGCCCGGAGGGTGGCATCACCCGGACGATACAGCTCTCCGGCGATCATTTTGCGTTTTTCTTCACTCATGTGACTCATGTGATTCTCCTGTTAGCGAGAGAGTCACAGTATAAGGTCTACCACAATCAGGGAACGTTCCCTGTCTTGCCGTGTGACGCTTGTCACATTGCCTTCTGCTCTCTTGAGTGAGGCAGACAAGACCGTGGCTTGTTTAGCTGACAGGGAGAATTAACGTATAAATTTCCACACGGAAGAAGGGATTTTATCGTACAGCTTATTCATGGTGAGTTCGGCCAGACGATGATCGGCTGCTGAGTAAAAAACAGCCAGTTCATTATCGGAGAGTTCATATTTATTTTTTTCAATAACACGTTCCAACGTATCAATAGTCTGACAACGTCGCAGACGCATCAAATAATCGGTTTTGGTTAAAGGTTTATCTGACATCATGTGACCTTTTTGATTGTAATATTTTTAACAAGAATGACTTACAGGATTCGCTCTGCTGACGTTGATGAAGCAGCGAAAAAGTCTGTTACCTGATTTACGCCATTTCTGCAAATCGTCGGCATTAATGCCGTAGTTACTGAACAACATAAAGGTATCGTCCAGATATTCATCAATTTGTGCGATCAATTTATTGTCTTCGTCATACTTAATTTTGTAATTAAGTGCGAAGGTGGCGATATGCTCGATCAGTTCATTAAGTTGAAGATTAAGCGCTGACGTCGGGTCATTGACCCAGCCAGTTCGGTTTTCTTCAAGGTTAACCAGACAATCATGATACAGGGTTTCGCAGAGAAATTTAAGCTGCGCAATATCATGTCTTTTTGGCGAGTATTCGTCCATAACGCATCCCCTTATGATAAACCAACAAACACCGTGTGGGATGGATACAACAGTCTGACCCGGAACATACGCTTCTAACCTGATGCTCTAACTATAATCCACTCTGAAAAAGATTTCATCGCGCTATTACGAAAAATTACAATTAGCGTTATTTCGGACATTCAGCCTGGGTAAAGCTTAAGCATTTCTAATACCTGAAATTTTAGGTTTCGCTCGTTAAATATGCTGCAGGATGCTTAGTTTTCATTAGCTTATGTTTATCCCGAGGCAATGAACAAGGGTGAAAATTCTTAGTGAGTGGCCAAACTAAGAGTATTCCTAAGTAGATTGAGATAAAAATCAACGCTATCGCTTATTGCTACGGAAAAATCGTCAGAATATTAAGATTATATCCCTGATAGTTGTAGTGGAGATATAAACAGAGGTGCAATAAGTGCGTTTTTGGTCGGAGTGCAGCGATTAAAAAGGGCCGCGTATGCGGCCCTTTGTCGTTATGGCTTAGCCAAATTAATGGCGTTCAACCGGGTGGGTATGTTCCAGATCTTCGTTCTTTTTACCGAAACGACGACGAACAACCACAAAGAACACCGGCACGAAGAAGATTGCCAGCACTGTCGCGGTGACCATCCCGCCCATTACGCCAGTACCGACGGCGTTCTGTGCACCGGAGCCTGCACCGGAGCTGATAACCAGCGGTGTTACCCCGAGGATGAACGCCAGAGACGTCATCAGGATAGGACGCAGACGCATACGGACCGCTTCCAGCGTCGATTCAATCAGGCCTTTGCCTTCTTTATCCATCAGGTCTTTGGCGAATTCCACGATAAGTATCGCGTTCTTCGCCGACAAGCCAATGGTTGTCAGCAAGCCTACCTGGAAGTACACGTCGTTGGTCAGGCCACGGAAGGTGGCTGCCAGCAGGGCACCGATAACCCCAAGCGGAACGACCAGCATAACCGAGAACGGAATCGACCAGCTCTCATACAACGCCGCCAGACACAGGAACACGACAATCAGTGAAATCGCGTACAGGGCAGGGGCCTGGTTACCGGACAAACGTTCCTGATAAGACATGCCCGTCCAGTCGTAGCCCACACCAGTCGGCAGTTTGCCAGCCAGTTGCTCCATCAGCAGCATCGCTTCACCGGTACTCTTACCTGGCGTTGCCTGACCGAGGATTTCCATGGATGGCAGACCGTTGTAACGTTCCAGACGCGGTGAACCGTATTCCCAACGTGACGTGGAGAAGGCGGAGAACGGCACCATCTGGCCATTGCTGCCTCGAACATACCAGTTACCAATGTCATTTGGCAGCATGCGGTATGGCGCTTCGGACATCACGTACACTTTCTTCACACGACCACGGTCGATGAAGTCGTTGACGTAGCTGCCACCCCAGGCTGCGCCCAGCGTGGTGTTGATGTCGCTAATGGACACACCCAGTGCCTGCGCTTTTTCCTGGTCAACGTCAATTTTGAACTGTGGCGTATCTTCCAGACCGTTAGGACGAACCTGCGTCAACACATCCGGATGCTTGGCGATTTCACCAAACAGCTGGTTACGCGCCTGAGTCAGTTTTTCGTGGCCCAGACCGGCCTGGTCAATCAGCTGGAAGTCAAAGCCGGTTGCCGTACCCAGTTCGACGATAGCTGGCAGGTTAAAGGCGAACACCATCGCATCTTTAATCTGCGAGAAGTAGCCCATCGCACGGCCGGTAATCGCGCCGACTTTGTTCTCTTCCCCTGGACGCTGGCTCCAGTCCTTCAGAGAAACGAACGCGATACCGGTGTTCTGGCCACGACCGGCGAAGCCGAAGCCGTTAACCGCAAACACGGACAACGTTGTCTTTTTCTTTGGTGAGATAGTAATTCGTCATCTCATCGAGGACTTTCTGCGTACGCTCCTGAGTCGCCCCTGCTGGCAACTGCGCCATTGACAGGAATACGCCCTGGTCTTCGTCCGGCAGGAACGAGCTTGGCAGACGCACGAAAAGGTAAGCCATGCCCACCACGATGATGATGTAGAGCAGCAGATAACGACCGGTGCTGCGCAGAATGTTGCCTACGCTGTCGGTGTAATGGTGAGTGCTCTTATCGAACATGCGGTTAAACCAGCCGAAGAAGCCTTTGTGTTCGCCATGACCGCCTTTCTGAATCGGCTTGAGCATGGTGGCACACAGGGCTGGCGTCAGGATCAACGCCACCAGAACCGACAGCGCCATCGCCGAAACGATAGTGATCGAGAACTGGCGATAAATCGCACCGGTTGAGCCGCCGAAGAACGCCATCGGGATGAATACTGCCGAGAGCACCATCGCGATACCGACCAGCGCGCCCTGAATCTGACCCATTGATTTACGGGTCGCTTCTTTCGGCGGCAGGCCTTCTTCTGCCATCACACGCTCGACGTTTTCGACCACCACGATGGCGTCATCCACCAACAAGCCGATGGCGAGCACCATCCCGAACATCGTCAGGGTGTTTATCGAGTACCCGAAGATGGCCAGGATCGCAAACGTCCCGAGCAGTACCACCGGTACCGCAATGGTTGGGATCAGCGTCGCACGGAAGTTCTGCAGGAACAGATACATCACGAGGAACACGAGGATGATCGCTTCCACCAGCGTTTTCACCACTTCGTGAATGGAGATTTTCACGAACGGCGTGGTGTCGTACGGATAAACAATCTTCAGACCGGATGGGAAGAACGGCTCCATACGTTTCAGTTCAGCGCGAATCGCATCAGCGGTGTTCAGTGCGTTAGCCCCGGTCGCCAGTTTGATCCCCAGACCAGAAGCTGGCTGGCCGTTGAACTTCGCAATGATGTCGTAGTTTTCACCGCCGAGCTCAATTTTCGCCACATCACGCAGACGAACCTGCGAACCATCCTGATTCACTTTCAGCAGAATTTTGCCGAACTCTTCAGTGGAGGTCAGACGGGTCTGAGCGATGATAGAGGCGTTCAGTTGCTGGCCTTTCACTGGCGGCGTACCGCCTAACTGACCGGCTGCAACCTGGGCGTTCTGCGCTTTGATAGCGGTGATAACGTCAACCGGAGTCAACTGGAAGTTGTTCAGTTTGTTTGGGTCCATCCAGATACGCATCGCGTATTGAGAACCAAACAGCTGAACGTCACCCACGCCGGAAGTACGGCTGATAGGGTCCTTCATGTTGGCCGCAACGTAGTCGGAGATATCGTCCTGGGTCATGGTGCCGTTGGTGTTAATGACACCGACAACCATCAGGAAGCTGCTGGACGATTTCTCAACGCTCACACCCTGCTGCTGAACTTCCTGCGGCAGAAGTGGCATGGCCAGTTGCAGTTTGTTCTGCACCTGAACCTGAGCGATATCCGCATCAGTACCAGACTCGAAGGTCAGGGTAATCTGCACGGTACCGGTTGAGTCACTGTTTGAGGACATGTACATCAGGTTATCGATACCGTTCATGTTCTGTTCGATAACCTGCGTGACGGTGTCCTGCACCGTTTTCGCATCAGCGCCAGGGTAGACTGCGGAGATCGTCACTGCCGGTGGCGCAATCGTAGGATATTGCGCAATCGGCAGCTTCAGGATCGCAAGTCCCCCAGCCAGCATGATGATTATGGCGATCACCCACGCGAAAATGGGGCGATCGATAAAGAAATTAGGCATGTCTTAACGTCTCCTGTTTAAGTTAAGACTTGGTTTGTTCTGACTGCGCGCCGCCCGCGGCCTGCTGTTTATTGTCAGAATTCACTTCCTGCGCTTTCACCTGAGCGCCCGGTCTTACTTTTTGTAAACCGGTAATGATGACGCGGTCGCCTGGCTTCAGACCGTCGGTCACCAGCCATTTGTCACCAATCGCCTGAGTGGCGGTAATCTGGCGAACTTCGACTTTGTCACCTTCACCCACAACCATCGCACTGGCATCACCACGTGGCGTACGAGTGACACCCTGCTGAGGTACCAGCAGCGCGTTAGGGTTGGTCCCTTCTTCCAGTTTCGCCCGCACAAACATGCCCGGCAGCAGGGTATGGTCTGGGTTCGGGAAGACGGCGCGGAGGGTGATTGAGCCGGTGGTCTGGTCAACGGTCACATCAGAGAATTCCAGGCTACCGCTCTGCGAATATTTGATACCGTCCTGCGTGACGAGATCGACTTTCGCTTTGCCATCTACCTGTTTCAGTGAGCCGCTTGCCAGTTCCTGCTTCAGACGCAGGAAATCGTTGCTGGACTGGGTCACGTCGACATAGATCGGGTCGAGCTGCTGCACGGTTGCCAACGCATCGGCCTGACCGTTTTGCACCAGCGCACCTTCCGTAACGGAAGATTTGCCGATACGGCCACCAATTGGCGAGGTCACTTTGGTGTAAGCCAGGTTGATTCGCGCCGTTTCAACAGCGGCTTTTGCCGCCACAACGGCAGCATTGGCTTGCAGAGAATCAGACAGCGCAGTGTCGTAATCCTGACGGCTGATGTACTGAGTACCCAGCAGTTTCTGGTAACGGCTTGCGGTCAACTGAGCCACTTTCGCTGCAGCTTCAGCTTTAGCTAAATCGCCTTTGGCGCTGTCGTAAGAAGCCTGGTAGGTTGCTGGATCAATCTGATAAAGAGACTCACCGGCCTTAATTTCACCGCCTTCCGTAAAGTTACGTTTCAGGATAATCCCGCTCACCTGAGGACGAACTTCTGCGATACGGAAAGCACTGGTGCGGCCAGGTAATTCAGTCGTGATTTGGAGAGGTTCGGTTTTGAGCGTCACCACGCCAACTTCTGGCGTTTGCGCCGCGCCCTGTTGAGCCTGTTTATCGTCACATCCTGTAAGCGCTAAGCTGCCTGAAAGCATCAGAACGACCGCCAGAGGCGTTAACCCTCTGTTTTTGTTCATATGTAAACCTCGAGTGTCCGATTTCAAATTGATCAATGGATCAAATGTCCACAAACCCATTGCTGCTTTATATTATGGTCGTGCTATGGTACATACATTCATAAATGTATGTAAATCTAACCTCTGTAAATTCACGAACCTATGGCACGAAAAACCAAACAACAAGCGCTGGAAACACGGCAACACATTCTCGATGTTGCCCTGCGTTTGTTTTCTCAACAGGGGGTATCATCCACCTCGTTGGCCGAGATTGCAAAAGCGGCTGGCGTGACCCGTGGTGCAATATACTGGCATTTCAAAAACAAATCAGATCTCTTCAGCGAAATCTGGCAGCTCTCGGAGCTTAGCATCGGCTCATTAGAAACAGAGTATCAGGCAAAATTCCCCGGCGATCCACTCTCAGTTCTTAGGGAGATTCTAGCCTATATTCTTGAAGCTACAGTGTCAGAGGAGCGCCGACGACTGCTAATGGAGATAATCTTCCACAAATGTGAATTTGTCGGTGAAATGGCCGTGGTGCAACAGGTTCAGCGCGACCTCTGTCTGGAGAGTTACGATCGCATCGAACAGGCCTTAAAGGCGTGTATGGATGCCGGGCAGTTGCCAGCAGATTTATTGACCCGACGTGCAGCGATTCTGATGCGTAGTTATGTGTCCGGGATTGTTGAAAACTGGCTTTTTTCGCCGGACTCTTTCAACCTGAAAAATGAAGCCCGTGCTTACGTGGAAGTGTTGATTGAGATGTACCAGTTCTGCCCAACGCTGCGGGCGGGTTCCGCGAAGTAAGGCGCGAACGAGTCCGAGAATATTCCTGGCGAGAACTGCTATTCGGTTCCCGGCAGAAATGCTATTCTTCGGCGGCACTTGTCCCCGGTCTCTCCGGTCCTGAACTCATTCGTGTCGACACTATGCTGCACAACATTTTTGGCCGCAAGCCACTCTCCGCATTCATTATTGTTTTGGTCTTTTTCTTTGGCGCCACGGGCATCAGCCAGGCACGGGCGCAAAACAGCAGCGATCTTCCCGATCGCGCAGATGTGCAAAAACAACTGACCACGCTGACCAAGAAAAAAGATCTCACCCCTCAGGATAAACTCGTCGAGCAGGATCTGTCGGATACCCTGCAACTGCTCGATAAAATAGATCGGGTGAAAGACGAGACCAACCAGCTCAAGCAGCAAATTGATCAGGCTCCGGTAAAAATGCGCCAGGCGACAGACAGCCTGAATGCGTTGAGCGACGCCGATAACGACGAAGAAACCCGCAAGACGCTGAATCAGCTTTCTGTTCGCCAGTTAGAAGCGCGAATTACCGATGTTCTTGACCAGCTACAAACCGCGCAAAACGATCTCGCGACGTATAACAGTCAACTGGTTTCTCTGCAAACGCAGCCGGAGCGCGTTCAGAATGCGATGTATAACGCCTCGCAGCAGCTACAGCAGATTCGTAACCGCCTGAACGGCACGACGGTGGGCGAAGATGCGCTGCGTCCCACTCAGCAAAATATGCTGCTGGTGCAGCAAGCCTTACTGAATGCCGAGCTCGATCAGCAACGCAAAAGTCTTTCAGGCAACACCACGTTGCAGGATGCCCTGCAAAAGCAGCGGGACTATGTGACGGCCAATGCCAACCGCCTGCAACATCAGCTTCAGCTGTTACAGGAAGCGGTGAACAGCAAACGCCTGACGCTGACAGAAAAAACAGCCCAGGAAGCGGTTTCTCCGGATGATGCCGCTCGCATTCAGGCCAACCCGCTGGTGAAGCAAGAGCTTGATATTAATCATCAGCTCAGCGAACGCCTGATCAAAGCGACCGAAACGGGCAACCAGCTGGTTCAGCAAAATATTCGCGTGAAGAACTGGCTCGACAGGGCGCTGCAGTCCGAACGCAATATCAAAGAACAAATTTCTATGCTCAAAGGCAGCCTGTTGCTGTCGCGCATTCTGTATCAGGAACAGCAAACGCTGCCTTCCGCCGATGAGCTGGAAGACATGACCAACCGCATCGCGGATTTGCGTCTTGAGCAGTTTGAAGTCAACCAGCAGCGTGACGCGCTGTTCCAGAGCGATGATTACGTGTCGAAGCTGGAAGAAGGGCATACCGGAGAAGTGAACGACGAAGTGACCGATGCGTTAACCCAGGTTGTGGATATGCGTCGTGAACTGCTGGACCAGATGAACAAACAGTTGGGTAACCAGCTGATGATGGCCATCAACCTGCAGGTGAACCAGCAGCAGTTGATGAGCGTCTCGAAAAGCCTGCGCTCTATTCTGACCCAGCAAATTTTCTGGGTGAACAGCAACAAGCCGATGGACTGGGACTGGATCAAATCCTTCCCGTCAGCGCTGAAAGACCAGTTCAGCAAAATGAAGCTGACCGTTAACTGGCAGAAAGCCTGGCCTGCGGTGTTCGTCGCTTTCCTCGCAGGATTGCCGCTGCTGTTGATTGCCGGGCTGATTCGCTGGCGGCTGAAATGGCTGCGTAACTATCAGGCAAAACTGGCTTCAGAAGTCGGGCAACTGCGTAATGACAGCCAGTTACACACCCCGAAAGCGATTCTTATCGACCTGATTCGCGCGCTGCCGGTGGTGATGCTCATTCTCGCGGCAGGATTGATTCTGCTGACCATGCAGCTGAACGTCAGCGATTTGCTGTGGGCGTTCAGTAAAAAACTGGCGCTGTTCTGGCTGGTGTTTGGCGTGTGCTGGAAAGTGCTTGAGAAAAACGGCGTGGCGGTGACCCACTTCAACATGCCACCGCAATTGACCAGCCACTGGCGTCGGCAGATTGTGCGTATCAGCCTGGCGCTGTTACCGCTGCATTTCTGGTCCGTAGAGGCGGAATTGTCTCCGCTGCATCTGATGGATGACGTGCTGGGCCAGTTTGCGATTTTCCTCAACCTGCTGCTGATAGCCGTGCTGATCATGCCGATGTGCCGCGACGCCTGGCGTGATAAAGAGTCGCATAGCCTGCGTTTGCTTACCATCACCGTGCTGGCGATTGTGCCGGTTGCGCTGCTGGTACTGACGGCAACGGGGTATTTCTACACCACGCTGCGTCTGGCGGGACGCTGGATTGAAACCGTCTATCTGGTCATCCTGTGGAACTTGCTTTATCAAACCGTTCTGCGTGGTCTGAGCGTTGCCGCTCGCCGCATTGCCTATCGCCGTGCGCTGGCTCGCCGTCAGCATCTGGTGAAAGAGGGCGCTGAAGGGGCGGAGCCGGTTGAAGAGCCGACCATCGCGCTGGAAGACGTCAACCAGCAAACCTTACGTATCACCATGCTGGTGATGGTGGCGCTGTTTGGCCTGATGTTCTGGGCTATCTGGTCAGATTTAATCACCGTTTTCGCCTATCTCGACAGCATCACGCTGTGGCACTACAACGCCACTGAAGCCGGGGCGGAGGTGCTACGCAACGTGACGCTCGGCAGCCTGCTGTTTGCGCTGATTTCGTTAGCGGTTGCCTGGGCGTTGATTCGCAACTTGCCGGGGCTGCTGGAAGTGCTTGTGCTCTCGCGCCTGAACATGCGTCAGGGCGCGTCATATGCCATTACCACCATTCTGAACTACGTCATTATCGCCGTCGGGGCGATGACCATCTTCGGCTCGCTCGGCGTGTCGTGGGATAAACTGCAATGGCTCGCCGCCGCGCTGTCGGTCGGTTTAGGTTTCGGCTTACAGGAAATTTTCGGTAACTTCGTGGCGGGCCTGATCATCCTGTTCGAACGCCCGGTACGCATCGGCGACACGGTGACTATCGGGACGTTCTCTGGCTCGGTAAACAAGATCCGTATTCGCGCCACGACGATCACTGACTTCGACCGTAAAGAAGTGATCATCCCGAACAAAGCGTTCGTGACCGAGCGTCTGATCAACTGGTCGTTGAGCGATACGATCACCCGCGTGGTTATCCGTCTTGGCGTGGCTTACGGATCGGATCTCGACAAGGTGAAAGAGGTGCTGCTGAAAGCCGCCAACGATCATCCAAAAGTGATGCACGAGCCGGAACCATCAGTGTTCTTCACCACCTTTGGCCCAAGCACTCTGGATCACGAGCTGCGCCTGTATGTGCGTGAATTACGAGATCGCAGCTACACCGTCGATGAACTGAACCGTACTATTGACCGCTTGTGCCGTGAGAACGGCATCAACATCGCCTTTAATCAGCTTGAAGTGCACCTGCGCAACGAGAAGGGCGATGAAGTCACAGAAGTGAAGCGTGAAGTGAAAGGGGACGATCCGACGCCTTCTCAGGCATAGCACCCGCTTTTCCCCCCTCTCCCTAACCCTCTCCCTCAGGGCTGAGGGATCCCCAGTAATATGGTCATTCGCCTGTGACCATATTACTGTACTCTTTCCCTAATAATTTCAGCGCATTAACTATATTCATT
>NZ_JBJDNI010000010.1:0-150472 GCF_044900545.1 Scandinavium sp. NPDC088450
ACTGGCACAAGTGGCGTACGGCGTCCTGAAATCAGGACGCCCGTTCGATGCCACGTTGCACACAGAAAATGCTTGCGTGGCATAACAGTATCTACGCGTTTGTAGACCCGTGCAAGCGAAACGCCGCCGGGCGTTGCATAAAAAAAGGCCCCTGTTAATGGCAGGGGCCTGGTACAAATAAGCATCACATTGGGCGACATGATGCGCGGTAAAAATCGCTAGTGCTTGTAACGGTCAACGATCGCCTTCATCTCCGCTACCGATTCGCCGTTGACGGCGTATCGTGAATATTCATCTGCCGTCGGGTCCGTGGACATCGACAGCCCCGGGTTGCGATAACGCATCACTGACGGAACCCACTGCCCGGCTGAACTGTGCACTTCTTTCACGCCAGCTTCAAGGAACAACGGGATGTTGTTCGCTCGTACGCCAGCACCGGCCATAATAATTGGAGCATCACCCAGGGCAATAAGTTCCCTAATTAATGAAAGTCCTTTCTCCGCCGTCGACTGCTGACCAGAAGTAAGCACTCGTGCCACACCAAGTTCTTTCAGATTTTCAAATGCCTGCACAGGATTGGCACACATATCAAATGCGCGATGGAATGTGACGGCCAGCGGCCCTGCTGCTTCCATCACCTGACGCATACGTGGCATATCCACATTACCGTCAGCATCCAGAATGCCAGTTACCAGCCCAGGGAAACCGAGTTCGCGAATCGTGCGAACGTCTTCCAGCATCGCGGCAAACTCACCGTCGGTGTAACAAAAATCACCACCGCGCGGGCGCACAATCGGGTGCACCGGGATGCTCACCTGCTGACGCGCTGTTCTCAGCACGCCGAGAGATGGCGTTAAGCCCCCTTCCAGCGGAGCAGCACACAATTCAATGCGATCGGCGCCTTTTTCCTGCGCCTCACGCGCACATTCCATGCTGTAACAGCACACTTCCAGCAAAGCCATTACCTTCTCCTGTTCATGCTAATGCATCATCATGACACGTTCTCAAACGGCAGATCTCGCGTAAGCTCACATTGTTGTATCGCCCGCTTCACTCGCCACAATCTCTTCAATCGACCACGGGTGAAATTTAATCGTGACCTTACCATCAGTGACCGCCAGCGTCGGATTGGGCAGCCGTTCATGCTCACCTTTCGGTGAGCTGGTTTTGACGAAAATACCCGGCTGGCTCAGCCCTTCGTCCGACAATAAAGCCAGTGCACGCGCATTCAACGCTTCAGGCGCGCCCGGCAGCACAATTTCGATATGCTCCCAGCCTTCGTGCGGATAGCGTTTCTCGCCAGGCCACGGCAATTCCACCACCGTAAAACGCCAGTGCTCAACGCAGACAGGTTCGTGCAATTTGAATAAGCAGATTGGACGCCCGTTAATGATGTTTTCTGATAACAGCTCACCGCACTGTTCAAAACCCTGACGCCAGCGTTCCGCGGTAGCATTTTGATGACAGCGCAAAGAAATATGGTCTGCCTCCAGCGAGGCAATCTCCAGGCCGAGTCGTTCAGCCAGCGCCGTTAACGCCTGAGTAAACCGAGGCAAATCCGCCTGAATATCCTGTAACGCTTCGATTGTTTGCCAGCCCATTCTTTACCTCAGTTCTTTTTAGCAGGCCGCTAATTTACCTTGTTGAAAGAGCGCATCCAACTGCTGATTAACGCGCCGCTCCAGGGCTGACGGCTTAGTGCAAATGCAGTATACTTCTGCCCTCATTTCTTCAACTGATACGGGTATTTTTCTACCCGCGTCAAAAACGTAAGGTATTCCGGTGAATATTCAGGCTCTTCTCTCAGAAAAAGTCAGTCAGGCCCTGATTGCGGCAGGTGCACCTGCCGATTGCGAACCGCAGGTTCGTCAGTCTGCAAAAGTACAGTTTGGCGACTATCAGGCCAATGGCGTGATGGCAGTTGCGAAAAAACTGGGCATGGCGCCACGACAACTCGCAGAGCAGGTTCTGACTCATCTGGATCTCAACGGGATCGCCAATAAGGTCGAAATCGCGGGTCCAGGCTTCATCAATATCTTCCTCGACCCGGCGTTTCTGGCTCAGGGCGTAAGCGATGCGCTGAAATCCGATCGTCTGGGCGTGGCTCAGCCTGAAGCGCAGACCGTGGTTATCGACTACTCCGCGCCAAACGTGGCAAAAGAGATGCACGTGGGTCACCTGCGTTCCACCATCATCGGTGATGCCGCTGTCCGTACTCTGGAATTCCTCGGCCATAAAGTTATCCGCGCCAACCACGTCGGCGACTGGGGCACTCAATTCGGGATGCTGATTGCTTATCTTGAGAAGCAGCAGCAGGAAAACGCCGGTGAAATGGCGCTGTCTGACCTCGAAGGCTTCTACCGCGAAGCCAAAAAGCACTACGACGAAGACGAAGTCTTTGCCGAGCGCGCACGTAACTACGTGGTGAAGCTGCAAGGCGGCGATGCGTACTTCCTTGAGATGTGGCGCAAGCTGGTCGACATCACCATGACCCAAAACCAGATTACCTACGATCGTCTTAATGTCACTCTGACCCGCGACGACGTGATGGGTGAAAGCCTGTACAACCCAATGTTGCCAGGCATCGTGGCAGACCTGAAAGCCAAAGGTCTGGCAACCGAGAGCGAAGGCGCGACGGTCGTGTTCCTTGATGAGTACAAAAACAAGGAAGGCGAACCGATGGGCGTGATCATCCAGAAAAAGGATGGCGGCTATCTGTACACCACCACCGATATTGCCTGTGCAAAATACCGTTACGAAACGCTGCATGCCGATCGCGTGCTGTACTACATCGACTCCCGTCAGCACCAGCACCTGATGCAAGCGTGGACCATCGTGCGCAAAGCAGGCTACGTGCCAGCGTCCGTACCACTCGAACACCATATGTTCGGCATGATGCTTGGCAAAGATGGCAAGCCGTTTAAAACCCGTGCAGGCGGTACAGTGAAGCTTTCTGATCTGCTGGATGAAGCGCTGGAACGTGCACGTCGTCTGGTGGCAGAGAAGAATCCGGACATGCCTGCTGATGAGCTGGAAAAACTGGCGAACGCAGTCGGTATCGGTGCGGTGAAATACGCGGATCTCTCCAAAAACCGTACCACTGACTACGTGTTTGACTGGGACAACATGCTGGCGTTTGAAGGCAACACTGCGCCATATATGCAGTATGCCTACACCCGCGTACTGTCGGTGTTCCGTAAAGCAGGTCTGGAAGAAGCGGCAATCATCAATGCGCCAGTGGTCATTAATGAAGAACGTGAAGCTCAACTGGCTGCACGTCTGCTGCAGTTTGAAGAAACGCTGAACGTGGTTGCCCGCGAAGGCACGCCACACGTGATGTGTTCTTACCTGTACGATCTGGCGGGACTGTTCTCTGGCTTCTACGAGCACTGCCCAATTCTGAGCGCCGACAACGAAGAAATTCGTAACAGCCGCCTGAAACTGGCACTGCTGACCGCGAAGACCCTGAAACTGGGTCTGGATACGCTGGGTATTGAAACCATCGAACGTATGTAATCCTCGCGTCAACGGAGAAAATGCCTGATGGCGCTACGCTTATCAGGCCTACATCGTCAGCCCATAAAAAAACCGGCAATTATTGCCGGTTTTTTTGTTCTCAGAAATACTTCCGCAAATATTCCGTCAGACAAAGGATCGCCATCGCCTGGCCATAAGGCATTGAGGTCAGCGGGATCTGGCGGTAGAACTCCAGATTGCTACCCATGCCGGTGCCGAAGGAGGTTTGCAGTAACTCTCCTTCTGGTGAAATGTTGGCGATAATTCCACGAATCGCTTTCTCTGCCACTTCTGCATACTCCGCAGAAACATAGCGCTTACGCACAGATTTCAGGATGCCGTAGGCGAAACCTGCTGTAGCAGAAGCTTCGAGATAAGAATGCGGATCGTCGAGCAGCGTGTGCCAAAGACCACTGTCATCCTGACACTTCGCCAATGCGGCAATCTGCGCATTCAGCACCTGAACCAGATAACGACGCACCGCGTTGTTTTCCGGCAGATCAACCAACTCAAGGAAATCCGGGATCACGATGGTCAACCAGCTGTTACCGCGTGCCCAGCGGGCGTTGGCAAAGTTATGGTTGCCTTCGTAACTCCAGCCGTGGAACCACAGCCCGGTCTGCCTGTCCATCAGGTTCTGCACATGCAGCAGGAACTGATACACCGCCTCTTCGACATACTCAGGACGATTGAGCAACTTGCCGATTTTCGCCAGCGGCATGACCGTCATCATCAGCGTGTCATCCCACATCTGCTGGTGATTCTCTTCTGCCAGCGTAATGTGCTGCATGCCGCCGTGTTCGGTGCGGGGCATATCATTCATTGCCCATTCCGCCCAGCTTTCCAGCCACGGCAGATACTGCACATTTTTCGTCTCTTCATAGCGATAGGCCAGCGTCAGGAACGGTGCCATGGTATTGACGTTTTTGGTGGTCGCGCCCTCAGCGAAACGGTCTGTGAACCAACCGTCGATGATGTCTCGCATCTGCTCGTCACCGGTCTGCTGGTAATACTGATGAATACCGTACAGCCCGACGCCGTGGGTCCACTCCCAACCGGCCCATCCCTTGGTGTCAATAACGCGCCCGTCGTCCAACCGCAGTAAAAACTCGCCGCTCTCATCCTTGATGTTGACCAGATTGTGCGTCACTTTCTGGATCAGGGCTTTAAGTTCACTCTGAGCAATAAAGCGCTCAGGCTGACACAGTAATGGGCTATGTTTGACAGGCCAGACTTTCATGTAATTACCCTCTGTTAAATGTCGAATTCAGTGGAGCACCCTGCTTGAGCGATGGCGCTGCAGGTTTATTGCGATTCAGATAACCAATATTGTTGTTCCCCCACAGGGAATCGAACGGCATACCCGCGAGCATTTCGACGGTAGCCTGAGCTTCTGGCGTAACGGCTTCAGGTATCGCACGGCCGGACTGGCGCATTTTGGCGGTTTCGTCGCGCAGAATACTGTGGGTGTGCAGGTTCAGCTTGAAGCGCAGTGAGACCAGGAAGCCGCAAATCAGCACGGCAACAGTCCCCACGCTTAAGATCAACAGAATGGTGTGGCTGACTTCCGCAGGCTGGACTTTCTGCCCGGACACGAAGCCAGAGGCTTGCATGATGATCCCCACCAGCATGATGGCACCCGCCTGAGAGGCTTTGCGGGTTAAGGTCATGATCCCGGCGAAAATCCCTTCACGGCGCTGCCCGGTGATGACTTCATCCACATCAGCAATGTAGGTGTAAGTGTTCCACGGCACGTAGTTGATCCCGCCACGCCCAAGACCCGCAACAGCAGAAAGCAACAGCATCAGCGACGGGATATCGCTCAGCCCGGCATAATAAAGAACGGCGTAGGAAATGGAGCTTAAACCAAACAGCACGACAACCATGCGGTATGACGGTGCTGGCCCAAAGCGAATACACAGCGGCATCATGGCAATCACAGCGATGAACTGGAAAATAGCCATCGTGCCCATCAGGTTGGAAGCAAACGAGGCTTCCTGCATCAACACAAACACCACGTAATAAGTGAACACGGCGTTAAACACGTCTTGTGCAATGTAACCGCCCAGATACATGCCCAGGTGCTGACGGAAAATGCGGATGCGCAGCGTTGAGGTCAGTTCGATAATCAACCGGTTGAGGCTTTGCCCCAGCGTCAGTTGCTTTTTCTCTTCTTCTGCTCTTAGCGCCGCTTCGCTCCAGTCCTCACGTGCACGTTCCCAGGTAAAGAACCAGACGAACGTTAGCATCACGGCACACAGAACCGCGAACACCAGGCTCGCATAGAAGAAGGAAACCGCATTGTCTTTGCCGAAGTGCGTCAGCAGGATGCCCGGCAGGAACGACGCCAGAATGGCAGACATCTGAGCCATCGCAATACGCGCTCCAGAGAACTTAGTCTTCTGTTTGAAGTCGTCGGTCATTTCTGGCACTAACGTTTCATACGGCACCAGAATCATGGTGTAGACGATATCGAAAATCAGATAGGTCAGCAGGTAGTACCAGAATCCCATGTCGCCGACCCACATAAAGGAGTAGCTGAACACGCAAGGGATGCCGAGCATGATGAAAAACTTACGCCGACCAAAGCGTTTGCCAAGCCAGGTCGAACCAAAGTTATCCGTTAAGAAGCCCATCAATGGGCTGACGACGGCATCCAGCACCCTTGCGGTGGCAAAGATAAAGGTTGCCTCAATGGGAGTAAGCCCACAGAAGGTGGTGTAGAAGTATAAAAGCCATGCGGCGGTAAGCGCGGTGGTCCCTGCGCCCAAAAAATCGCCCGAACCGTAGGCAAGGTAATTCGCTATTCCGATTTTACGTGTTTTCATTGCCGTAAATCCCGTGTTTTTATCAGGAGAGCACGCCTCATCCAATGAGGAAGCAGCCCTTACACGGCTACAGTAGAAGTATGTGCTGGGTTAAACCTTTCCATTTTTGCCAGGCCCTTTTCTGAGTTGGCAAAAATACAAAGAGTCGGAGCACACGCGTCACCGATTTATAAAACAACGTTTTGATTCAATCAAAAGAAGGGGTCAATTTTGAGAGCCCACCAACAGAATAGCGCTGGCGGGTCTGAGAAATGGATCAGCGGTAGTTAACAATCACCTGGTTGCTTTGCACCGTGAGCGCCGGGATCAAACGCCCTCCTCCAGGCACTTCCCAAACAAAGCGTAGCGGTTGCGCAGCAGGACTATTTTGTAATCCCCAGGTGGTGCCACTTTGCCCGTCCAGTTCCACGCAGCGTGTTTGTGAACACAGGCGCACTCGCAAACCTGCAGGCGTGGGGCCAATCAGCGTATAACGCCAGGCTATCACCGTGACCAGGCCGCTGGCCGGTTGTGACGACACGAGCGGCGGCGAAGAAGCAGATTCGCCGCGGTGATTTAGCACTACGCCCCTGCCGCTCGCCTGCCAGCTTCCTTCTCCGGCAGCTTGCGCCATCAGCGGTAACATCATTAGCGCCAGGAATAAACGCATCATTTCCCTCCGATGGTCGCCGTCATACGAATCTGACGGTTGTCCGACAGTTCCAGATTTGACAACACCACCAGCTGCGGCAGATTACGGCGCAGGAAGCGGGACAACAGCGGACGAAGCGCATGGTTAACCAGCAGCACTGGCGGTGCGCCGAGCATTTCCTGACGAGACAGCGCTTCCTGAGTTTGTGCCAGCAGGCGGTCAGCCAGACCCGGCTCCAGACCGCCGCCATTTTGCAGGGCTTGCAGCAGTAGGCGCTCCAGCGGGGTATCAAGCCCAATGACCTGCACTTCGCCATTGCCCGGGAACCACTGTTGGGTAATTGCCCGCCCCAAAGCAACACGCACCACGTTGGTCAGTTCATGCGGATCGGTCTGCACAGGCGCATGCTCCGCCAGCGTTTCCAGAATGGTGCGCATATCGCGAATCGGCACTTTCTCATCCAGCAAGTTTTGCAGGACTTTGTGCAGAGTGGTCAGCGTGACCACGCCCGGCACCAGATCTTCGGTCAGCTTCGGCATTTCCTGCGTCACGCGATCCAGCAGTTGCTGCGCTTCCTGACGACCAAACAGCTCGGCCGAGTGAAGGCTGATTAAATGGTTGAGGTGTGTCGCGACGACAGTACTGGCTTCAACCACCGTAAAGCCCTGAATCTGCGCCTGTTCTTTCAGTGCGCTTTCAATCCAGATAGCCGCCAGACCAAACGCCGGATCGACTGTTGGCTCACCAGGCAATGTCCCCGCGGCAGTTCCTGGGTTGATCGCCAGCCAGCGCCCCGGATAAGCGTCACCGCTGCCGATATCCACGCCTTTAAGCAGAATACGATAACGCGCAGGTGGCAAATCCATATTGTCGCGGATGTGCACCACCGGCGGCAGGAAGCCCATCTCCTGAGCGAATTTCTTACGGATAGAACGGATGCGCCCCAGCAGCTCGCCATCCTGTTGTGAATCCACCATCGGGATCAGACGATATCCAACTTCCATCCCGAGCGTATCCTCCAGTTGTACGTCATTCCAGGTGGCTTCGATGGCCTGCGGACTTTCCTGTGGACGTACTGGTGCCGCTTGTGCCGGAGCTTTCTGCTCACGTCCACGCAGCCACCAAGCAAGGCCCAGCAACGCCGCTGTAAACAGCAGGAACACAAAGTTCGGCATCCCCGGCACCATGCCGAGCAAGCCAAGCACTGCGGCACTCAGCATCATCACGCGTGGGTTGCTGAACAGCTGACCAACCATCTGCTCGCCGACATCCTGATCGGTGGCCACGCGAGTCACGATAACGCCCGCTGCGGTAGAGATAACCAGTGCCGGGATCTGCGCCACCAGACCATCACCGATGGTCAGCAGCGTGTAGCTCTCCGCCGCGTGGCCTAAATCCATACCGTGCTGCAGAACCCCAACCAGCAAACCGCCGATGACGTTAATCACCATGATCAAAATCCCGGCGACAGCATCCCCGCGAACGAATTTACTCGCACCGTCCATCGAACCGTAGAAATCTGCTTCCTGCGTCACTTCTGCGCGGCGACGTTTGGCATCCTCTTCGCCAATCAGCCCGGCGTTCAGGTCGGCGTCGATCGCCATCTGTTTACCAGGCATCCCATCAAGCACAAAGCGCGCGCCAACTTCGGCGATACGCCCGGCACCCTTGGTGATAACCATAAAGTTGATGATAACGAGGATCACGAACACCACGATGCCGATGGCAAAGTTGCCGCCGACCAGGAAGTGGCCGAAGGCTTCAACAACCTTCCCTGCCGCCGCCGCGCCGGTATGCCCTTCCATCAAAATAATACGGGTGGAGGCCACGTTCAGCGCCAGACGCAACAAGGTGGTGAACAGCAGAATGGTCGGGAAAGCCGCAAATTCGAGCGTGCGCTGAGTGAACATTGCCACCAGCAGCACCATAATCGACAGCGCAATGTTGAAGGTAAACAGCAAATCGAGGACGAAGGCGGGCAGCGGCAGCACCATCATCGACAGGATAAGCAGGATCAGCACCGGCCCGGCAAGCACCTGCCATTGGGTGGATTTAAAGTTGCCGGGCAGACGCAGCATTGCGACCAGATTAGCCATCAGTGTCCTTCTCGTTCAAAAAATCCAGTGCTTCAGGCACCGGTAAATGCTCAGGTTTCTTCGGAGGCGCGCCACCCGCCAGTTTCCAGCGCTTCAACTGCCACACCCAGGCCAGCACTTCTGCCACGGCGGCGTACAGCGTGCCGGGTATTTGCTGGCCGATTTCGGCGTGACGATAAAGCGCACGCGCCAACGGCGGAGCCTGCAGGACGGGGATCTTATATTCTTCACCCAGTTCGCGAATACGCAGCGCGACAAGGCCCGCGCCTTTCGCCACCACTTTTGGCGCGCTCATTTTGTTTTCTTCGTACTGCAATGCCACCGAATAGTGTGTCGGGTTCGTGACGATAACGTCGGCTTTTGGCACGTCGGCCATCATGCGGCGACGGGCTGCAGCACGCTGCATCTGGCGAATACGCCCCTTCACATGCGGGTCGCCTTCGCTCTGTTTAAACTCATCGCGAATGTCCTGGCGGGACATACGCAGCTTCTTGATGTGGCTAAAAATCTGGAAAAACACGTCGAAGCCAACCATCGGCACCACACCAATCGCAACCAGCAACGCGCACAGCCCGACCATGTTCAGCGCATTGCCCATTGCCGTCAGCGGGGATTCACTGATAAGCCGCATCATGTCAGGCCAGTGAAGCCAGACAAACACGCCCGCCACGCAGCCGACCAGCACAGATTTGAGAATGGCTTTCAGCAATTCAGCGGCTGACTGGGCCGAAAACATACGAGCAATGCCCGGCAAGGGATTGAGCTTATCGAACTTAAAGGCCAGCGATTTTGGGCTGAACACCAGGCCACCCAACATCACCGGCCCCAGCAGTGCCATCACCACCACGCCCACAATCAACGGCGTCAGCGCCAGCATGGCCTGTTTAATCAGCAGGATGATTTGCCCAAGGATCAGATTCGGGTCATTGATAATGCTGTGGTCGAAGTGCAGCCCGGAGGAAAGCAGGCTCGCCAGCCTGCGCGCCATCGCCTCGCCGCCAAGCCAGAGCACGCCAACGCCCACCAGCAAAATCAGCAGTGAGGTCAGCTCGCGCGAACGCGGGATCTGCCCTTCTTCACGTGCCTTTTCCAGCCGTTGGGGTGTGGGGGCTTCTGTTTTGTCTTCGTTGTCGCTTTCTTCAGCCACTTCGCATGCTCAAGGACAAGGGTTCCTGAAGCTAATCATGACAGAGACAGGCTACGCCAATGGCTGGAAAAAGGGGTATAAAGGATTGCTTTTAGGGTGTTTCAACTCGAGAAAATGCGCAGGGATTTAACTTAAAGAACCCTTAACGGCCCCCTCTAACGGGATAGCGGCAGCGCGAACAGCCAATCACTGTTTATACGATCGCATAAGTCTGTTTATCGGGATCAAACCTTATCATTCCCTTTCCTGATTATTTCCATAAATGATCAGTTTGATTAATGTTTTAATTATAAAACATAATTCAGTTAAATATTTATTTCTTCCTACCCCCGCCTTTATGTCTAAAAATAGACACTCTCCAATATAATGTTAGCTGAAAATAAAAAAATATAGGTATATACTGCGTTGTCATTATTTTATATGCACAACATTGAGCCTCAAATTACGGATTATTGAACCTTCAAAGGACATTTCGACATGAGTCAGAAAAAGAAGCGTTTTCTCGCATTAGCATTAACACTGTCATCATTTTCAGTATTTGCAGATGGGACCAATGCAGGGACAGTCCATTTCACCGGCGAAATTATTGAGCCAAGCTGTGTCATTGATGGCGATAGCGGTACAGATAATAACGTGCCGCTCGGCACTTACCCGACCACATTATTTGCCAATCCTGGTGATAAATCTACCGCAATGCCTTTTACCATCAGGCTGAAAGACTGTCCGATCCAGACCGATGGGCTGAACCACGTACAGCTTACCTTTGAGGGCGTCACTGAACCTAACAGCAACGCGGAGTTGCTCACGGTTAGCGCTCTCACCACCGCGGGCTCTACCGCCGCAACCAATGTGGGCATCGCCGTCAGTAAAGTTGAAACACCAGGCACCCTTTTAAAACTTGATGGCTCTGAAGACCAGATAGCGATTCCGTTGTCTCGTAATGCCGGCGATGCGATTTTCCAGGATTTTCTCGCGCGCTACCAGGCATTTGCTATTCCGGTGACGGCAGGCCCAGCCGATGCCGATATGACGGTAAATATTCTCTATCGTTAAATTGCCGGTCAGTAAATTTTTAATTCACTTTGTCAAACATAGCCAACCTCCAGTGCTGGCTATGTTTTATTATGACCTTATTTTATGATGAAAATATACGTATCCGGACTGTTATTATTAATACTCTCTGTAGTAACAGCACTATTTACCGTCTCTTATGCAGAAGGGATCCAAATTGGCCGTACGCGGGTTATTTATGACGCCAGTAAGAAAGAGACGGCGCTGCCGTTAATCAATCAGGATAAAGAACTTCCCTGGCTGATTCAGTCCTGGGTCGTTCTTGGCGATGAGAAAACATCTGGTCCGTTTATTATTACGCCACCGCTTTTTCGTCTCGATCCGCAAAAGGAGCAAAGCCTGAGGATCCTCTGGACCGGCACAGGTGCGTCCCCTGACAGAGAGTCATTGTTCTACCTGAACATACGCACTATCCCTGGCAGCGATAAGAGAAACGAGAACCAGAATGTGTTGCGCATCATCTACAAAACACGCCTGAAGCTTTTTTTCCGTCCTAAAGGTTTGCCCGGTACCCCCGAAGAGGCCTGTCAGAATCTTCATTTCATGCGTGTTAACAGCCAGTTGCAGATAACCAATAACAGTGCCTATCACATTGTGTTTGATTCGCTGTATATCGGCAAAGACCAGCTGCATAGCGCTGACATGGCCGCCCCCAAAAGCACCATCACGCTACCGGTCTCCAGCAATAGCCCACTCATCAGTTGGCACTGTCTCACCGATTACGGCAATGCCTCACCCAAATACACCTCGCGAACGGACAAAGGGTAGCGAAAAGCATGGAGACAAGGGTCACAGTTCCACACCGCGGCACATTAAAACACTCATCCTCGCTACTGGCCGGGCTTAGCGGACTGCTGTTGCTGACAGAAAGCGCACTGGCACGAGAGTTTTATTTTTCGCCCGACTCTCTGGAACGGACGAAGGGATCAGAGCAGGTCACTGATTTAACGTTATTTTCAAATCCTGCTGCCCAGTTACCTGGCAATTACCCGACCCAGGTCATCGTCAATCGCCGTAAGGTGCAGGAGCGAACGCTGAGCTACAGCAACGACCGCGAGGGTCGCCTGGTCCCTCACCTCACTCCTGCGATGCTGCGCGAATGGGGAGTGAAAGTGGATGATTTCCCTGCACTCGCCGCACGTCCTGCCGATGAGGCACTGGATAAAAAACTTGGCGACTATATTCCGGCGGCCAGCGCCCTGTTCGATTTCAACCACCAGACCCTACAGGTAAGCATTCCACAAGCCTCTATTGATTCCGTCAGTGCTGGCGCGATTGCCCCCTCACGCTGGGAAACCGGCGTCCCGGTCATGTTTGCTGATTACGCGTTCAGCGCGAGTGAAAATCAGGGAAGCAACAACGGCCAGGATCGTAGCCAGTATCTCAACCTGCGGAGCGGCGCTAACCTTGGCGGCTGGCGGTTGCGTAACTATGGGGTGTGGTCAAAAAACGAGAACAACAGCAGTTGGCAGAATATTGGTAGTTGGGTACAGCACGATCTTCGCTTTCTCAAAGCGCAGTTTGTGGCAGGACAGAGCAACACTCAGGGCGACGTTTTTGACAGCATTCAGTTTAGCGGAGTCAATATTGCCTCTGACGATGAGATGCTGCCAGTCAGTGAGCGCGGGTTTGCGCCCGTTATCCGGGGGACTGCGAACTCGAATGCGGTGGTCACCGTGCGGCAAAATGGGTACGTTATTTATCAGCAAAATCTCTCCCCTGGCCCGTTTGAAATTCATGACCTTTATGCATCCACCAACAGCGGGGATCTGGATGTTAGCGTCAGAGAATCTGATGGCAGCGAACACCACTTTACGCAGGCATTCTCCAGCGTCGCGTTGATGCAAAGGCCTTCGCATTTACGTTTCGAGGCTACCGTAGGTCGCTATCGTGCCGATCAGGGCAGTCAGGACGATGAGCCCGAATTTGTTCAGGGCAGTGCGATTTATGGACTTAACAACCTGCTCACGGTTTACGGGGGCTTCACGGGCTCCGAAAACTACAACGCTTTGGCATCAGGGGTGGGGGTTAGCCTCGGCCAGTTCGGGGCGGTGTCGCTGGATGTCACGGCGGCGCGCGCAACGCTTGAAGACGGTACGTCCAGCAATGGTCAGTCCTGGCGGGTCATGTACTCCTCTGAACTCGCTCTGACACAAACGCACTTCACGCTGGCGAGCTATCGCTATTCAACGCAGGGTTACTACTCCTTTGCCGATGCCAACCACCACTCAACCGGTGAAGACGATGACATCAGCAGAGACCACAAACGCAGCCGGTTACAGTTAAGTATCAACCAGCCTTTTCCCGACGGCAGCCTTTATCTCAATGCTTACCAGCAAAACTACTGGGGAAAGACGCATGTCGAGAGAAATATTTCCGCAGGGCTGGATTACCGCATTCAGGGCATTAACTTCCACCTGGCGTTGACAGAAAGCGACAATGGCAGCGGCGACAATGATCGCGTGATCTCCTTCGGCTTTAGCGTGCCTCTGAGCCGCTGGTTGCCGAACAGTTGGGCGAGCTACAACCTGAGCAACAACAACCAGGGCGCAACCACACAGAACGTCGGCCTGAACGGTATGCTTCTTGAAGATAACAGTCTGAGCTACTCACTCCAGCAAAGCCACAGCAATCAGGATCCTGGCGACAGCAGCAGTGTCTACGCCAACTGGCGCACCCAGTACGCCAGTCTGAATGCAGGCTATGCCGCAGACTCCGCAGGCGAACGACAACTCAGCTACGGAGCCAGCGGTGCCCTGGTGGTTCATCCTCACGGTGTGACGCTATCTCAACCTCTTGGGGATCAGTTCGCCATCATCAATGCCGACGGAGCCTCTGGTATCGCGTTCCAGAATCAACGCGGGATCCGCACCGACTGGTTTGGCAACGCCATTATTCCTTCCCTGAGCGCCTATCAGGAAAACCGTATCGGGATGGATACCACCCAGCTCCCGGACAACGTCGACAGCACAAGTACCGCTATCACAGTTGTGCCTTCGCGCAACGCCGCAGTAGCGGCTCATTTCAGCGCGAAAGTGGGTTACCGGGCGCTGATCGTCCTGTCATTGCCAAACGCCAGCGAAGTGCCTTTCGGCGCCATGGCCAGTTCCGCTGACGGAAAAATCAACGGCATTGTGGCGGAGCGCGGCGTGCTTTATCTCGCTGGGCTGAACGAGGCGATTACGATCTCGGTGAAGTGGGGAAATGGCCCACGTCAACGCTGTACCGCACAAATCCCTGCCGCGGCCGCCGTGGCCGACGACAACATCACGGGGATCAAACATTTAACGGCTCAGTGCCGTCAGGAAGGCTAACTATGGCTCACCTTAATTACGCTGTCTGTTCGGCTACAACGCTACTGTTTCTGTTTTCACCACATGGACAATCAACTGTGCTACGAGGTTGTTTTCCGTCTTCAGGTAACTATGATACACAGTACAGTCAGGCGCTTTCACCAGCCGAGAATGCTAAAGGGAATGTGGTGAATACTGACGCACACCTGGTCGGCAACGGCTCCGCAATTTATGCCCAGTGCAATTGCCCAGGAACCCTATCCGCCACTACACAGATAAAAGGCTACAGTTTCGCCAGCAGCCCACTGCGAGCCGGTTCGACCGAAGGGACGGGTTATCTGACTGAGAAACTGGACATCAACATTGATGCCTATACCGATGCCATTAATTCCCCTGACGGCAGCGGTCTGTACCTGAATTCGGTCAGTACCTATCCGACCCTCACGCCAACCAGCAAAACGGAACCCTTGTCGTCGACGGAAAATCAGCAAACGGTCTGTAACGATGATACACGCCCTGTCGCGGACACTCCCCAGCGGCAGTTTAAATGGAGTGTCATCGCCGCGAGGCTGTACGTTAAATCCCCGATCCTCGGCCAGGAGATTATTCCGTCGACACTCGTGGAACAGACGTCAGCCTGCCTCTATTTTAACGGCGGAGGCTGTACGGTGGGCGATGCCTCCCCAGTCGGCAACGTGTGGTTCTCCGGAGTACTGAGCGCGCCACTGAGCTGTACGATCAATGCTGGAAGCGTTATTGAGGTCGATTTGGGTAGCGTGGCAAGAACTGATTTTATCGCCAGCGCCCAGCCCCCGCAGGGTTACGCGCTGAAAAATGTGGATATTTCTTTTCACTGCGATAACGCCGCGGTCAGCAACGCCGGTAAGATCAAGCTGACGCTTTCTGCCGATCAGGGCTTGGCCGATGCGCCAGGCGGTTATATCGCTCGCATGGCCGGGCGGGATGATATTGGCGTGAGGATGTATGACAATACCAGCGCCAGCGTGCATCTGGACGGCAGCAGTGAATTTCCCATCACCCTGGATGACCAGGGCAATGGGACGATCCGCATGACAGCGGCCCCGGTGGCGACGACGCAGAGCAAACCTGAACCAGGAAAATTTGAAGGTAATGTCACCGTCAATCTGGATATTCGCTAACGCTCATAAAAAATGGCCCATCACGGGCCATAGCAAGTTAAAACCCTAAGCTGTCCAGCAAATCGTCGACCTGGTCCTGGCTCGCGACCACGCCCGCTTTGCTGGTGTCCATTTGCGGGCCATTGAGCAGGCTTTCATTTTCACGTTTCGGCCTTGCGCTTTGGTCCGGCATATTTTCCAGCAGCACCATCAGCAGCTGGCGCTCAATCTCCTGGATAACATCCATCATTCGTTTGATGACCTGCCCGGTCAGATCCTGGAAGTCCTGCGCCATCATGATTTCCAGCAGCTGCGCGTTGGTGAAGCTGGTGTGTTTCGGCACGTCCGCTAAGTAGCTGCGGGTGTCGGTCACCAGTTCGCGGGCATCGGAAAGCTCAATCGGGTTTTCAAACCATTCATCCCAGCGGCCAGACAGCGCTTTGGCATCTTTTTCCATCTGGTTTTGATGCGGCTGCGACAGCTCGACGCAGTTTAGCGCGCGCTCAGCCGCTTGCGCGGTCATCTGCACCACGTAATCAAGACGGTCACGGGCATCCGGAATCGCTTCCGCCGCTTCGGCAATAGCCTGATCGAGGCCGAGCTCACGCAGGCTGTCGCGCAGCATACGGGTCAGGCTGCCGATGCGGGCAATGATATCTGCGGCTGAATGTTCATCAGCAGGTTTCACGGGGGATTGCATCATCGTCTCTCCCTTACATGCCCAGTTTCTCGAAGATTTTGTTCAGCTTCTCTTCGAGAATGGCGGCGGTAAATGGTTTCACGACATAGCCACTGGCTCCGGCTTGCGCGGCGGCGATAATGTTTTCTTTCTTCGCTTCTGCGGTCACCATTAGTACCGGTAACGCGCCCATTGCGCCATCGGCACGAATGGTTTTCAGCAGATCCAGACCGTCCATGTTCGGCATGTTCCAGTCAGAAATCACAAAGCCAAACCCGCCTGCCTGCAATTTATTCAGCGCATCCACGCCATCTTCCGCTTCTTCTACGTTGTTGAATCCCAGCTCTTTTAGCAGGTTACGCACGATGCGACGCATGGTGGAAAAGTCATCCACAACCAGAAACTTAAGCTCTTTATCCGCCATTTCACTACTCCTCTTAAATACGTATTGCCTGTCCGGCACTGATTTTTGCCAGCATCTGCTGACTTACCTGGCTGAGATCGACCACTTCGCTGACGCCACCCATATTGATGGCTTCACGCGGCATGCCGAACACCACACAACTTGCTTCATTCTGGGCAATGGTCCAGGCACCGGCCTGGTGCATTGCCAGCATCCCGGCCGCGCCGTCGTTGCCCATGCCAGTGAGGATCACCCCCACCGCATTTCGCCCCGCATTTTTAGCGACCGAATGAAACAGCACATCCACCGACGGGCGATGGCGATTCACCGGCGGCCCGTCATGAATTTTGATTTGATAGTTAGCCCCGCTTCGCGCCAGCTCCATATGCTTATCACCCGGCGCAATGTACGCATGGCCTGGCAGCACACGTTCGCCGTCCTCGGCCTCTTTCACCGCTATCTGACACAGCTTGTTCAGGCGTTCGGCAAACGAACGTGTAAAACCCGGTGGCATGTGCTGGGTAATCAAAATGGCCGGGCTGGTCAGCGGCAGCGGCTGCAATACGTGGCGAATGGCCTCGGTACCGCCCGTTGACGCGCCAATCACTAACAGTTTTTCCGAGCTGAGCATCGGGCCCGCTTTCAACGCCTTGGGCGCAACCAGCGGCTTGTGCGCACTGACTTGCGCTCTTGCAGCCGCACGCACTTTGTCGGCAATCATTTCGCTGTAGGCCAGCATCCCTTCACGGATGCCAATCTGCGGCTTGGTGACAAAATCCACCGCACCTAATTCCAGCGCCCGGAGCGTCACTTCAGACCCTTTGCCGGTCAGTGAAGACACCATCACCACCGGCATCGGGCGCAGCCGCATCAGCTTTTCCAGAAAATCGAGGCCGTCCATACGCGGCATCTCAACGTCCAGCGTCAGCACGTCCGGGTTGTACTTTTTAATCAGATCCCGGGCGACCAGCGGATCAGGCGCGGTAGCCACCATTTCCATATCACTGTGGCTGTTGACGATTTCTGTCATGATCTGGCGCATCAACGCCGAATCATCAACAGACAACACCCTGATTTTACTCATGCTTTATCCTTACTCAGCGCGTACACCGTCTGCCCCCGCAGACTGAACTCGCGCACGAGATTGCTGAAGTTCTCTGAGTGCCCGGCAAACAACAATCCGTCAGGCTTAAGCAGGGGAACGAAACGGCGCAGAATGTCCTGCTGGGTCGTTTTGTCGAAATAGATCATCACGTTGCGACAAAAAATCGCATCAAACGGCCCCGGCACGTTGTACTGCCTGTCGAGCAGGTTAACGGGCGCAAAATCCACATAATTCGCCAGTTCCTGCCGCACGCGCACCAGTCCATTATGTGGCCCGGTTCCGCGCATGAAATAGTGCGAAAGCTGCTGCTGCGACAGGGTTTTCAGTTCATCCTGCCGATAGATGCCGCTTTGCGCTTTGTTCAGCACTTCCGTGTCGATATCGCTGGCAAACACCTTCCAGCGCCCCGGCGCGGTGCCTAACGTGTCGGCAAGCGTGATGGCTATCGAATAGGGTTCTTCTCCCGTCGATGCCGCCGCACTCCACACACGGTATTCACCCTGCCGACGGCGGGCATGTTCCGCCAGCGTCGGGAAGTGATGCGCCTCGCGGAAAAACGCCGTCAGGTTAGTGGTCAGCGAGTTAATGAACGCCTGCCACTCGGCGTTATCCTGATTCGCTTCCAGCATCGCCAGATAACGACCAAAATCATCCAGACCGAGCTGGCGCAGACGGCGCACCAATCGGTTGTAAACCATGTCGCGCTTATGATCGGCCAGCACAATCCCTGCGCGCTGGTAGATAAGCTGGCATATCCGACGAAACTGCGCATCGGACAGCGCCAGGCGCTGTGTCATCTGCGTTAATAATGACGATTGCCCAGTGGGCAGCGTTGCAGTCATAGCGCCTTCTTACGTCAATCAGGAAACCACGGCTACCGCCACCGGCGGCACCCCTTCTTGCTTCGGTACTCTTTTCTCTTCCAGCGCAAACTGCGCCACCAGCGTGGTCAGGTTATCGGCCTGCCCTGCCAGTTGTTCTGTGGCCGCCGCCGCTTCTTCCACCAGCGAGGCGTTCTGTTGCGTGACCTGGTCCATCTGGCTGACCGCCAGCGCGACCTGTTCGATACCGCGACGCTGTTCGTCTGACGCCGAGGCAATTTCACCCATGATGTCGTTAACCTGCGAAACGGAGCGGACGATTTCATTCATGGTTTGCGCGGCGGTATCCACCAGCGCCGACCCTTCCTGTACGCGGGAAACGGACTCTTCAATCAGGCCTTTGATCTCTTTCGCCGCCTGAGCGCTTCGGCTGGCGAGGTTACGCACTTCACCCGCCACCACCGCAAAACCACGCCCCTGCTCACCGGCACGTGCGGCTTCCACCGCGGCATTCAGCGCCAGAATGTTGGTCTGGAACGCAATGCCGTCGATAACGCTAATGATGTCGCCGATTTTCTGTGAACTGGTGGCGATGTCGTGCATGGTGTCGGCGACGTGCGAAGCCTGCTGCCCGCCCCGCTTAGCGGTTTCCGCCGCGCTGCTGGCAAGCCCGGAAGCCTGACGCGCGTTATCGGCGTTCTGCCCAACGGTGGCGGTCAGTTGCTCCATGCTTGCTGCCGTTTCCGCCAGCGAAGCCGCCTGCTGTTCGGTGCGCGAAGAGAGATCGTTATTCCCCGCCGCAATTTCAGAGATACCGGTATGCATGGCGTAGCTGCCCTGACGTACCTGAGTCACCGTGTCGCGCAGTGCGCTTTGCATGTTCTTCAGCCCGGCGAAAATGGCCGAAATTTCGTTGCGCCCAAACACCGATATCGGACGAGCGAGATTGCCTTTCGCAATGCTTTCGAAATGGCTGCTGATGATGCCCAGCGGCTGGACAATCATCCGGCGAGCCCACAGCAGCGAGCCACCGACCAGCACTACCGCCAGAACCACCATCACAATAAAAATGGCTGCCGAACGGTGATAGTTGCTGTCGCCCGCCTCGCGTGCTGATTCAAGATGCGTGCCGATATACTGGATCCAACTGCGCCAACTGCCGTCAAAATTGTCCTGTGCCTGCTGGACAGGCGCGGTCATAAAGTCAGAAAGCTGATTACTTTCAAGCCAGGTCATCTGGTGTTCCAGCGCCCCGTGCCAATCGGCATAGCGTTTCTGTGTTTGCTCTTTCAGTGCCTGCGCGGTGCTGTCCGCCACCGGGAAGGCGACAAACTCGGCGAACTCTTTGTCCGCCTGTTTCAGGCTTTGGTGCGCCGTGGTTAACAGCGCTTTGATCTCTTCCGGCGGATAGCTCAGCGCCGTCAGCGTCCCGGCTTTATTCAGTGAACTGCTGGCTTGCAGCAACACCACGCGAGCGTCGCCCAGGCTGTTCAGCAGCAGATTTCCTTGCTCTACCTGACCCAGAGTTTGCTGTCCATCGCGAAAGGCCATAAAGGACAAACCGTTACTGCCAATTTGTAACAGGCCACACACCACCAGAATCAGACATAAGGTGGTCGAGATACGAATACGATTGAACATCACCACTCCCGTCATGCGACAACATGCCGCGTAAAGTTAAAAGGTTTCCCAGTTATCATCAGTACCGACAGCGGCAGCACGCGGACGCAACGGCGCGGCGCTGGCTTCGTGAACGCTGGTTTTTTTAGGCACAACAGAGTTGTTTACGGTCGCGATACGGAACGTCGAGACGGCACGGGTCAGGCTGCTGGATTGTTCTTCCAGTGCCGCGGCAGCGGCGGCAGACTGCTGCACCAAAGCGGCGTTTTGCTGGGTAACGCGATCCATTTCGGACACAGCCAGCGCAACCTGATCGATACCGCGACTTTGCTCATCAGAAGCGGAAGAAATCTCTCCCATGATGTCGGTCACGCGGGTCACTGCGTTGACGATATCGCTCATGGTTTCGCCTGCGCTTTCCACCAGCACCGAGCCGGTGTCGACTTTCGCCACCGAGTCTTCAATCAGGCCTTTGATCTCTTTCGCGGCCTGTGCGCTGCGGCTGGCGAGATTACGCACTTCCCCGGCGACCACCGCAAAACCACGGCCTTGTTCCCCGGCACGAGCAGCTTCGACTGCCGCGTTCAGCGCCAGAATATTGGTCTGGAAGGCGATGCCGTCGATAACGCCGGTGATATCAGAAATCTTCTGCGAACTGGCGGCGATGTCGTGCATGGTTTTCACCACGCCGTCTACCACTTTGCCACCACGCTGTGCGGTTTCTGAAGCGCTTAGCGCCAACTGCGAAGCCTGACGAGCGTTTTCGGCGTTCTGTTTCACCGTGGCAGTCAGTTCTTCCATGCTGGCGGCGGTTTGCTCCAGCGCAGAAGCCTGCTCCTCAGTGCGGGAAGAGAGATCGTTATTCCCAATGGCGATTTCACTGGTGCCGGAGTAAATAGCATCCGAGCCAAGACGGACACGCGTCACAGTGTCGATCAGCGACTGTTGCATGTGGCCTACGGTGCCAGCCAGTTCCGCAATTTCGTTGCGCCCGGAGACGTTCATCGTCTGGGTCAAATCCCCGTCGGCAATTTGACGCAGGTGCGCCATCACTTTAGCCAAAGGATTAAGCAGGATTTGGCGAATGCCGTACCACGCAGCGGCGAGGATCAGCACCAGCACCACGGCAATCACCCCAAGCTGCCACTGCGCAAAACGATAATCGTGAGTACTGGTCACGAAGGCGTGCTGATAGAGCTTCTCGCTCTCTTCTGCATAGCGGGTCAACGCCTCGCCGAGCCCGTTTTGCATGCCCTGTGTCGCCTGGGCGAAATAAGCGTCCATGTTGCCGCTTTGCAGGAAGCCAATCAGCTCCGTTAACCCGGCGAAGTATTTCTGGTAACTGGCATCAACGCTCTCGCTCACCGCGCTTAACTCCGGTGGCGTTTGCATTTGAGAAAACGCGGCGTAGTGCTTCGCGGCTTCTGCCAGAGAGAGTTTGGCATTGTTTAGCAGATCCGCTTTGGCGCTGCTTTGTTGGTTGCTGGCATCCATCATCATGCGGGCAGATGAACGGCTGAGGTTGATGCGCGTTTGCAGCATCAGCTCCCAGGTTTTGCTCAGCTCGGTCTGCTGGGTGCGCAGCTCATTGGAGAGGGCGAAACTTTGCTGGTTTTGTTTTAACGACGAGAAAAGAAAGCCACCGGACAGCAGCTGAAGCAGTGCGAAAACGACCAGCACTAACATCAACAGGGTGACAACGCGCAGACGGTTCAACATACAACACCTTTTCATTAACGTGATAGCGGTGTTATCGGCACGTTGGCGGGGAACTTTACGTTAAGTCACCTTCTCATCAGAAAGCGATATCGACAATCAGCGTATCGGTGTAGCTCCCTGCGGGCGGGGTGTTCTGCCCTGTCAGCACTTTGGCTGTGTAGTTGTAAGTATTGACCGTGCCGTCGGCACTGACTGAACTGGCAGCACTGCTGGCCCAGCGGTCGGTGCCGGTTGGCCCCCAACGTGCGGACGTGCTGCCTTTATAGATGTCATAGCTCATCACATTACTGCCGCTGACCATATTGCGTACCGAGCCGCTGCCCGCATTCACCCCATTATTAATGCCAACGGTATACACGCTGCCTTTGGTGCAGGTAATGGCGACGGACTGCGAAACGGTGGGGAAATTGCTGACCAGCGGTGCGCTGCCGAAATTGACGTCCGGCGCGCTGATAGTGATGCAGTCATTGGTCACCGTCATGGTTAATACGGTGGTGACGGCCGTCGTACCTGTTTGTGGGGTGCCCAAACAAATCCCAACCAGACCGGTGGGACAAACGCTGTAGCTCACATTCACGGTGACCGACACCTGATACGACCCGGCGCTAACGCTCTGCCCGGCCACCGTACGGAAATAGACCGGCAGGGTATAACTCTTGGAACCTAACAAACTCAGCAACGTACTTCCGCTCCAGGTATAGGTTTGGCTGATAGGGGTTTCGGTGCTGTTCGAACAGGATGACGTGCCACACACACGAACAGGAATGGCATCCGTTACCGTTAAGTTGTCCGTGCGTTTCATCGCCGGACGCGTGCCGACGGTCGCACTGGCACTTTGCACATTCATTGAGACTGTGTCATTGGTCAGCAGATTCAAAATGGCGTCGCAGGTGACCACCAGATTCACGGAGGTCTGTTGCTCGGTGCTATTAACGGTAAAGGAGGAGAGCGAGCCAAACCCGCCGTTAGCAATCGTCACGTTACATACCGCCTGTAACGGCAAACTGACAAGCCACAACGCCAGCAACAACCCTAAACGGCGGATCATTATTTCACCTCCCGACACAGCAACGGCCCATAAGTCTGCAACTTATGATCTGGATTGGCGCGGATCGTAAGCGTGGTGCGGCACCGTTTTCCATCCGGGGTAATAACCGTCAGCGGGTTCACACTGGAGAGATTTTCAAGCCACGCAATACCGTCGTAACCCACAGGTGAATCGGGCAGCCCTTGACGAGACACCACGCTTGCCACTGGCAACGGTTTGTCTTGTTCATCATGCAGGACTACGCTGGCAACGCGCTCCTGTTCCATCGGAAATTCAATCAGATAGCCGCTGTTACGCCGTAACGCCACCCGCTGTTCGGTCTGTTTAAGCTGAGTATCGGCAGGCAAATCCAGCGCATTGATACTGTAATTGGCCGGATACCAGGCCGATACCCCGCTTATCAGCAAATAGCCTTTGTCATTGGTGCTGCCAATAGGCTGGTGTTCATAGCTGACCGGCACTTCAGGCTGCCCGTCGGTGCTGACCACCACAAAAGCATCGTTGATTTTGTTGGCCGCAAAAAGTTGCCCGTCCATTAACACCAGCGAGCCCATCGCTTCTCCCCACCAGGTCATCGCATCCTGTTCGCCATAGCCACCGCCCTGCAATTCGATATTGTTATTACGCCAGCCGAGCGTGGCCTGCTGGTAGTTGCTGCTCTGCGACTGACGTGCCCACGCCATATTCCAGCTGAAACCGCCGTCGGACGGCATGGTGTGGTTGTAGTTAATACGCTGAGTGCTGCCCAGATCCGGCGTATTTTCGGTGGTGACCGCCACGCTGTCGCGATCGCCAATCGGGATTTGCAGCGACAGCGCCACCGTCCAGTCACCGCGTTGCTGATCGCGGCTGGCGGCAAGATAAATACTGCTGGCACCCCATAAGCTGCGGCTCCACGACAGGTTCAGCAACTCGGTTTTCTGGCTGTCGAAACTCTTAACCCCAATCCACGCCGCCCCGAGGTTGCCGTAATCACCCATGTTCAGCGACAGCGAATACTGGTCGCTGCTCTGGCTCAGGCTGGCTATGGGGTTATTTTGGTCATCGTACAGACGTGGCTGGTCGTACAGCGCCAGGTTGCCGAAGGTTTTGTCACGATGAGTATGCTGGGTCACAAAGCTGAAAATGCCGGTGCTGTATTGATAGCCCCAGTTGATCTGCTGCCCGCCCTCGCCGTCCATCTGGCTGTGGGTGTAACTGCCGTTGACGATACCGAATTGCCCGAGCTTCACCAGCGCCCCCGCACCGCCAAGCGCCAGCGACTCAGCGCCTTCCGCATGTCCTTCCAGCGTCAAATAGTCATTGACGCCGTAGCGGTAAGTGCCGCTGCCCACCGCCGGGCCATAGTCAAAATTCTCGATGCCGTAATTACGACGAAGTGCGCCAAACGTTGCTGCACCGTCACTGAGCCCCGGTTTCAGCATTTCACTGGCGACATAAAAGGGCAGCGTGGTACTGACCTGCCGCCCGAGCGCATCGGTGGTCACCAGCACCGCGTTTCCGGCACCGTTGATGTACGGCAAGTTGGTCAGCGTGAACGGGCCGGGTTGCAGCTGCGTGGACCCCGCGCGATAGCCATCAATAAACAAATCTACCGATGTGGGCACTGCCGCATCGCCGGAAAAGGTCGGCAGCGGCCAGGTCACTAAGTCCGGCCTCACCGAAAAATCACGCCCGAATCGCACCCCGCCGACGCGAACGCTGTTGCTCCAGCTCAGCGCATCACTGATGGTGTCGCCGACATTCCATTCTGTCGCCGAGTCGTCATCGGTGTAGCTCAGCGTGGTGTCATAGCGAATGTAGCCGTCATCTAACTGCTCGCCTCCGCTCAGGCTTTGGCGCACATAGCCTGTGGAAGAGAGTGAATTTTTGCCACTAAAAAAGCGAAGCTCATGCCAGAGCGCCACCTGCCCTGCACCGTGCTCCGTCTGGCTGGTGTAGAAATCATAGTTGAACAACGCGCCGCTGCCTGCCTGCGGAACGGCACGTTTGGTGCCATCCTGAAACATGGCTTCTTTGGAGGCAAACCAGTCCGACGGCACCGTCAGCAACAAGCGCTGCCCGTTGCCGTCATACTCGGTTTTCATCGCCTCAATCGAGGAAAGATCCACTTCCCCGACAGGCAATTTTGCCGCAGGCAGCCCTGCACTTTGCAAATCTGCACTGGCGATATACCAGCGGCCGTCGCGCTGAGTCACGGGCACCACCTTCTGCGTATCGTAGTGGTTGATAACCAACCCAAGCTGATACACCGACTGTTTCTGAATCGCGTTTGCATCCGGTGGCGGCGGCAGAAGATCGTCCCCTGGCTCTGCATGACAAAGCCCTGAAGTGGAAAGCAGCAGGCACATGGCAATGTTCGTTAGTTGCCCGCGGCGGACTGCCATTTCGCGTCCTGTGCATTGACGGTGGCGCTAAGCTCAGTGGGGTGCGTCACGCCCGCCGGGAGCGCCCAGATTCGGGTTTGCCCTGGCAGCACATAGCCGAGTAACCCCGGCGCAACTTCCCGCTCGCTGCTGCCTTGTCGAACCGAGACGTTACTCAGGCGGACATGGACAAGATCGCGATTACGCACTTCAATTGCGGGTTTTCCGTCGAGAGCAGTGACACGCCAGCTAAGATTGTTCGGGCTCACCAGCACATGGTTTTCGCCTTCCGTCACCACCGGCATGCCCTGCCCGTAAACGAACAGAGGGATGGAGTAGCGCATCTGTAGTTTCAGTCCGATTTGTGGCTTGCTGGTGTCGGTCGGCTGGGGAATTTCATCAACAATAATGCGGTAGGCCTGCTCTTTGCCCTGTGGCACAGCCGCCTGCTTGATCAAGCGGATAAGCTGTTTCCCACCTTTATCAATCCTCAGGATCGGCGGGCTGGCGACCACGTCCTGCTGTTGCTGATAGCGCTCAAAGCCGCTTTCCTGCTGCCAGCGCACGATGCGAACCTGCATGGTGGTGGCGGTGGTTCCCTGATTTTCAATCCACAGTTCGGTGGCGTTTTTGTCGGCTGTCAGAATGGGATCGATAGGCCAGATAAGCACCGTTGCGGCGCTGTGAGCCTGCGGGGCAAAACAGATTGCGCAGAAAAAAGTCTGAGGCAGCCACCGTACATTCATGCTGTTTCTCCCTGTCTTACCATGACAACGTCACAGTGAGTTGATCGCTATAGGTTCCCGCCGGGCTGAACCCGGTCAGTTGCGCTGCGCCAAAAATCGTCAGCGCGATATTGTTACTGTTGCTGTAAGCCACGGAGACGCTCTGGTTGACGCCTATTTCACTGTTCGCCGCCAGCGAACTGCTGCTGTACAGGCGATACGGCACTCTTTCCGTGCCACCTGAACGCTGCATATTGCGAACCGTGGTGTAATTCTGCCCGCCGTTGATGCTCATGCTCAGCGCCACGCCGGGCGTACAAGCCAACAAGAGCGACGCATTCGGCACAAACTGGGTGCTCACCTGCCCCGTTTTTACCCCGCTGTAGCTACCAAAATTCAGCGAACCCATCGCCCCACCGCTGCCGGTGGCCACCGAACAGCCGGGCGTAATGGTGGCATTCACCTTGAATGACTGGGTGGTGACCGTCAGCGCCTGCACCGTTGGGCTGAACAGCAACGCAACGGGGAGCAAAAGGCGTAGCCAGCCCCGGGCTTCCCGCAGGAAGCCTGATGCACCCGAAGTCATAAGGGGTGTTAGTACGTGACGCTGACGTTAATTGTGTCGGTATACGTGCCCGGCACCACGGTTACGCTGTTGCCGCCGCCCTGAATTCGGCCATAAAGCGTGTAGTTATCTACGCCCCCGGTGGTCGAGGCAATCGGCAGTGGCGCACCGTTGGCCACCACATTGCTGTAGCCGCTGTCGCTGTAAAGGCTGTACGCCACCCCTTGCGCTGCGTTAGTGGTGTTGATCAGATAGCGAGCAGGCGTGCCCGGCGTGCCTATCACCGTGCCGGGCGCGGTGCTGTTGGCGTTACCGGTTATCTGTACCGTGTAACTGCTGGTTGTACATTGCACACTAAAACTGTTGCCGCCGCTGGCACCGGTGAGCTGGGTGGTCAACTGTGAGAAGGTCGCGGGATGAGTACCAAAATCCAGAGTACCGAAGTTGATCCCACTTTGGGTCGGCTGACCGTTAATCAGACACCCGTTAGTGAGCGTGAGGGTCGCAGCAATCGTCCCGCTGCTGGTCACCGCCTGCGCGCCTGATGACACCAGGGCCAGCAAACTTCCTGTCGCGATAAGAAGACGTAGTCTGTTCATCGGTCGTCTCCAGAGTCAGATGTCCTGGCGCTTTATTGTTTTGCGTCAGAAGGTTATCAGGCCCCGAAACGGGTGCCTTATCTGAAATCTAGTTCAGGAGATTTCATTCAACCAACTCAGGACGATAAATTAAGCCTTTTTCGCTATTTACATAAAAGTGATTATTTATCAGCAAATTGAAAGCAAAGCGGCAGGATAAAATGACACACTGCAAAGAATATATTGCTCTCGTTGTGATATTCATCACATAACGACAGAGGTGAGATATTAGCGGGGCTAATCAGCAATTAAGGAAGGGTAAATATGAGGGTAAATTCCCCCTGCACTCACAGGGGGAAATCAGTTACGCCGCGCTTACAGCCGCGCTGTCGAGCAGCGACATTTCTTCGCTGTTGAGCAGTTTTTCGATGTTCACCAGAATCAGCATCCGTTCACCGAGCGCGCCCAGGCCGGTCAGGTATTCGGTGGACAGCGTGACCGCAAATTCAGGTGCCGGGCGAATCTGTTCGGCGGCCAGTGAAAGCACATCAGAAACACCGTCGACCACAATGCCCACTACGCGCTGGCTGAGGTTCAGCACGATAACCACGGTGTTGTCGTTATATTCGACATCTTCCTGGCTGAACTTCACGCGCAGGTCGACAATCGGCACGATCACGCCGCGCAGGTTGGTCACACCTTTAATGAATGACGGTGTGTTGGCGATGCGAGTCACCTGGTCATAACCACGGATTTCCTGCACTTTCAGGATATCAATGCCGTACTCTTCATTCCCCAACGTGAAGACCAGAAACTCCTGGCCCGAGGGTTCGCCCGCCAGTTTTGCTACATTCGTCATACCGGTCATTTTTTTCCCTTCTTCTTGCAATCAGGCGGCGGTGTGCGCCACACGTTGTTCACGATTCAAACCCTGCAACGCCTGGACATCGACAATCAGCGCGACGCTGCCATCCCCGAGGATGGTCGCGGCAGAGATGCCCGGCACTTTGCGGTAGTTGCTTTCCAGATTTTTGACGACGACCTGATGCTGACCAATCAGTTGATCCACCAGCAGCGCGTAACGTCGACCTGCGCTTTGCAGGATAACCACGATGCCCTGAGTGGCTTCCGTTTTCGCCCCCTGAACATCAAACACTTTCCACAGCTCCACCAGCGGCAGGTATTCGCCACGCACTTCCAGCACGCGCTCGCCCCCCGCCAGAGGATGCAAATCTTCTTCGCGCGGTTGCAGCGATTCCATCACCGCATTCAGCGGCAGAATGAACACTTCACCGCTTACCTTGACGGACATACCATCCAGGATCGCCAGCGTCAGCGGCAGCAGAATACGAATGGTGGTGCCTGCGCCCTGCTTCGATTTGATTTCGACGTGGCCGCCCATCTCCTGGATATTCCGTTTCACCACGTCCATGCCGACACCGCGCCCGGAAACGTCGGTCACTTGTTCCGCTGTAGAGAAGCCAGGCGCGAAAATCAGCATCCCGACTTCTTCATCGGTCATATTTTCGTTGACCGCCATGCCCTGCGAAATCGCCTTCGCGAGAATGCGATCGCGATTGAGGCCAGCGCCATCGTCGGTGACTTCAATACAGATATTGCCGCCCTGATGCTCAGCGGAGAGGATCAGGTTGCCGACCGCAGATTTTCCGGCGGCGAGGCGGTTTTCTGGCGACTCAATACCGTGGTCGAGACTGTTACGCACCAGGTGCGTTAACGGGTCAATGATGCGTTCAATCAGGCTCTTATCGAGCTCAGTGGAGCTGCCCATCAGCGTCAGTTCCACCTGTTTGTTGAGCTTGCCCGCAAGGTCGCGCACCAGACGCGGGAAACGGCTGAACACGTATTCCATCGGCATCATACGAATCGACATCACCGATTCCTGCAAATCGCGGGCATTACGCTCCAGCTGGCCCATGCTGGTGATCAGGTCACCGTGCTCAACCGGATCCAGTTCGTTTGAACGCTGCGCCAGCATTGACTGAGTGATCACCAGTTCGCCGACCAGGTTGATCAGCTGATCGACCTTCTCAACGGCGACACGAATACTGGTGGATTCGCTCACCTTCGCCGGCTTTTCACGTTCGACGCGTGGCGAAGCAACGGTTTCTTTTGGCACGGCTTGGAGCACAGGTGCTGCTGGTGTTTCTACCACCGCAGGCGCGGCAGCTGTTTCGGCTACGGCCGTTGACGCGGTTTCAAATGCGATTTGATCGGCTTCGATGACAAAGCACAGCACCGCCACGATATCGTCCTGCGAGACGGCACCGTCAAGGTTGGCACTCAGCGAATCGGCGGTTTTCACCACCTGGCTGATTTGCGCCAGGTTGCTCAATTCTTCCTGCAGCATGTCCGGCTCACCGGCTTTCAGCCTTGAGAGCACGATGCGCAGTTGCCCTTCTGCGGCGACAGCTGCAACGGCGTTATCTTCCGCTTCGTCGCTTTCGACCACCGTCAGTTTTGCCCCAGCCGCAGCGGGCGTCAGGGCTTCGCCTTTCGCTTCCAGCGCCAGCTGGCGCAGGGCGTTACAGATGTATTCAAAGCTGGCAGCATCCGGCTCCTGCGAGCTTTTATAAGCATCGAGCTGTTCCTGCATAATGTCTTTCGTTTCCAAAAACAGGTTAATAATGTCGGTATTGAGCTGCATCTCACCGCGCCGTGCTTCGTCCAGCAGGTTTTCCATCAGGTGCGTGGTTTCCTGCAAAACGCTGAAGCCAAAGGTGCCTGCGCCGCCTTTTATCGAGTGTGCGGCACGAAAGATGGCGTTCAGTTGCTCTGAGTCAGGGGCTTCCGGTACCAGATCCAGCAGGTGCTGCTCCATATCCGCCAACAATTCGTCGGCTTCATCAAAAAACGTCTGATAAAAATCGCTGATATCCATACTCACGCTATCACCTCTGATCGGATTGTGGCGATCCAGTACTGACCGGGTTCGGCAGTGCGCCCGGCTGCTGTAATACGCTTAAAGGTTCGTTCTGACTTTCGGCGTTCTCGTTGAGGATCGCCGCTTCGGACTGGTGATTGAGCACCAGCAAACTAATCCGGCGGTTGATGGCATCATCGCCGCCGTGCGCCTGGAGTTTCATGGTGTTTGCCATGCCCACCACGCGGATCACTTTCCCGTCATCGAGCCCACCGGCAACCAGTTCCCGGCGCGAGGCGTTGGCGCGATCGGCGGAAAGCTCCCAGTTGCTGTACCCTTTGTCGCCGTTGGCGTACGGGTAATCGTCGGTATGCCCGGACAGGCTAATTTTGTTCGGGACTTCGTTCAGAATCGGGGCAATGGCGCGCAGGATATCGCGCATGTACGACTCCACTTCCGCGCTGCCGGTTTTGAACATCGGCCGGTTCTGACTATCGATAATCTGAATACGCAGCCCTTCCTGCACCAGATCGATTTTCAGGTACTGACGCAGAGCTTTTAATTTCGGGTCGGATTCAATCAGCTGATCCAGGTCACCGCGCACTTTCTTCAGGCGGTTCTGGTCCATGCGTTTTTTCAGCTCATCGATGTTCGGTTCTTTTTTCACTTCCCCCTGGCGCTGGGTGTAGTCATCGCCTCCACCAGGAATGGGGCTTTCGCTTTCTGAGATACGCGAGCCCCCCGTAACGGCTGTCGCCAGCGGCGTGCGGAAGTACTCGGCTATCTGGATAAGTTCTTTCGGGCTGGAGATAGAAATCAGCCACATCACCAGAAAGAAGGCCATCATCGCGGTCATAAAATCGGCGTAAGCAATTTTCCACGAGCCGTGAGCGCCCCCGCCATGGCTTTTATGCTTGCGCCGTCTGACGACGACGATTGGATGAGACTGATTTTTCATGCGTCCTCAGTCGTCGTCTGCTGCGCGGTTGGGTTACGGACGGCACGAACGTGCTCTTCCAGTTCGATGAACGAGGGGCGCTCGCTGGAGTAAAGCGTTTTACGGCCAAATTCCACCGCGATCGGCGGCGCGTAACCGTTCAGATTCGACAACAGCGTGATTTTGACGCACTGCATCATCTTGGTGGTTTCCGCACTTTTTTGACGCAGCACGGTTGCCAGCGGGGAAATAAACCCATAAGCCAGCAGAATACCGAGGAACGTACCCACCATCGCGTGGGCAATCATCGCACCCAGTTCTGCTGCAGGACGATCCGCAGAACCTAATGCGTGAACAACACCCATAACAGCCGCAACGATCCCGAAGGCTGGCAGTGAATCGCCCACTATCGCCAGGCTGTTGGCAGGCACTTCGCATTCGCTTTCGTGGGTTTCAATCTCTTCGTCCATCAGCGCTTCGATTTCGAAGGTATTCATGTTGCCGCTGATGATGAGACGCAGATAATCGACGATAAATTCCAGCATCACTTTGTCCGCCAGAATGCGCGGGTAGCTGGCAAAGATTTCGCTTTCGGTCGGGTTTTCGATGTCACGTTCCAGCGAGAACATACCTTGCTGACGTGACTTGGCCATCAGGCGATACAGCAGCGCCAGCAGGTCCATGTACATCGATTTGGTGTATTTTGAACGGCGAAACAGTAACGGCAGCGCTTTCAACGTGCTCTTGATGGCCTTCCCGTTGTTACCAACGATAAACGCCCCTATCCCCGCGCCGCCAATGATAATCAGTTCAGCAGGCTGATAGAGTGCCCCAAGGTGTCCGCCGGTGATTGCATAACCGCCGAAAACTGTACCAAGAACAACCAGGTAACCTAATAAGATAAGCACGACATCATCCTTCCGCTATTGATAAGCCCGGGACGAACGTCAGAACATTTCACCGAAGCGGCGGCAAAAAAAAAGCAGCGGACCTGCGTCCGCTGCTGGAGTGTTTTGCCACACCTGAATCTCGGTTAAACAGCTTGTTCTATCTGTTCATCCAGCAGTTGTGGTGTTATATCGGCACCTTCGCCGGAAAGTTTACGTCTTTTTACGGCTCGTGATGGCGGCTGGCAAAGACTGCACACAAAGCTCCCCACGGGTTGGTGAGCATGGGTAATGAAATTGCCGCCACAGCTGTTGCAACCGCTGAGTTCAAGCATGCCGCTCTCGACAAAGCGCACCAGCGTCCACGCACGGGTCAGCGCCAGAATCGGCCCATCTTCCTGCTGCGGACACTGCTCGAGATACAGACGATAGGCTTTAATCACCGCATCAACGCCAGTACACAGACCCGTTTTCAGCAGATACTGCCAGGCATTACAGAACATGGAGGAGTGAATGTTCTGTTCCCAGGTCATAAACCAGTCGGTGGAGAACGGCAGCATGCCTTTCGGCGGAGGACTGCCGCGAAGCTCTTTGTACAACTTGATGAGGCGGCCGCGACTGAGTTGCGTTTCGCTTTCGAGCATCTGCAGACGCGCGCCCAGCGTTATCAATTCCATTGCCAGTTGTATGTCGCGGGCTTCCTGAACAATGCTTTTTTCGCTCATGATCAGGCCCTTTTCTTCCGTGCAGAACCGTCTGCGAGGCTGGCTTCCTTCAGTAAGCGGGTCGAGAGCAGAATACCGGTGTGAATTTGCTGCAGATCGTCCACTCGCGACTCCTGCGTGAGTCGGGTGATCGTCTGGTGGCTGTCGAAGCGGAACTGACAGACCAACTGGTTGGTCTCCGCTAATTTAACCATTTGAGGCAGTGTCAGTTCGCCAAGCGTGGTGGCCATCTCTTCGTTGATGCCGAGACGGAACATAGCAGAGGCTTTGTCCTGACTAATCAAACGCTGTGCAAGTAATAAATAGGACAAATTAATGTCATAGATATGCTTTAGCAACTCGGATGTATGCATTTTTCCCATCCCGAATAACCAACCATTATTTTATGCGGTAACACCCGCACCCCGTGATGTCGCCGGGAAAAAACCCGGTAAAAAAAAAGAAACGGCCAAATGCATAGTTGACTTAGGTAGAGCTTCCCTGCGCACTGCAAGGTCATCTGCACGTGTGTGAAGATAACCCTGCAATTTTAAACAATTCTTACAATTGACTAAGATTTTTCCTAATTCGACGCAACTCTACTCGCCAGTTCTGACACATACAACGTGGCTTTAGCGTAAATTTGAAAATTATGTGATAGATGTCACATAATTTAGGTGAATGATAACACTAAATCCATCAGTTACAATTGTGAGTTGTTGTTTTTTTATTCAATCGCACCGCTTTTCTATTCCTGGTTTTTGAATAAACACCCTGAACACATTTTGTTGCTTCTTTTTTAAACAGGAAAAACAACTTGCCCGTGCGCGATATAAAAACGTTCAGAACACCTGAAGAGTAATAAAAAGTAAGCCTTGTAAAACAGACAGTTATCCATTCAGTTTTTCATGATGATTACGCAGAGTAATAATTTCAATTTTGTTAGTTTTAATGTGAAATAGGTTGCAAAATTATTATTTAATTTTTCAATTTAAGATAAGTGCGTAAAAATTCAGTAAAACGGGCTGTCAAGGGATATTCTTCACATAAGAATAATTAATGAATATTCGAAGCAACTCACATTTCCTGCTGATGGCCCCTCTTGCAGCCGATGCAGAAACGGAGTAATACCAGGTCATGGGCGTTTTTTCGTCGAACAGGAAGGAGGCAGGATGACCTACTCACATTTGCTGGTTGCTGTTGCACCGACACCGGAAAGTCGAAAGCTCGTCAGTAAGGCCGTGTCGATTGCGCGCCCTATCAATGCGCGCATCAGCCTCATCACCTCTGCCGCTGACCCGGAAATGTACAATCAGTTTGCTGCGCCGATGCTCGAAAACCTGCGCGAAGTGATGCAGGAAGAAACCCGTCAGTTCCTCAATGACTTAATCGCGCACGCCGATTACCCCGTCACCCACACACGCATCGCCTGTGGCGAATTAAGCGAGCACATCAAAGAGTTCTGCCAGAAGCAGCAGGTCGACCTGGTTATCTGCGGGAATCACAATCAAAGCTTTTTTTCACGCGCAACCTGTGCGGCGAAAAATGTGGTGGGTAACAGCGGAGTGGATGTTCTGCTGGTTACACTCGAAAACGAGTGACCGACTGAAAAAGTGCCCGGCATCCCTCACCGGGCGCACTTCTTGTTTATCACGCCAGTTTTGGAAAAGCCGCGACTTTATTCTGCATTCGACTCTCCTCACTGCGCGGCGTTATCTGCTTTAGATCGTCAATAAACCGCGCCTGCCAGTGATAGATATCATTCTGTTTAATCACCTCCAGCATCTCCGCATGGCGCGATATCCGCTCGGTCAGAGGCATGGTTAGCGCCCTGTCCAGCGCGGCGGCGACTTCATCGCGGTCATACGGATTAACTATCAATGCTGACGTGAGTTCATTAGCTGCGCCGGCAAATTGCGACAACACCAGCACGCCAGGATTTGCCGGATCTTGTGCAGCGACATATTCTTTCGCCACCAGATTCATCCCGTCTCGCAACGGTGTCACCAGACCCACATCAGAGTAACGGAACACTTTCATCAGCAGCTTTCGGTCAAAGTGCTGATTGAGGTAATACAGCGGTGTCCAGCCAAGCTGGCCATATTGGCCGTTAATCCTGCCTGCGGCGTTTTCCAGCTGATGACGGATGTCCTGATAGGCCTGCACATCCCCGCGCGAGGTCGGCGCAATCTGGGTATAGCGAATTTTGCCGTGGTGCTGTGGGTACTTCTCCAGCAGCGCCTCATAAGCCTGGAAGCGCTCCGGCAGCCCTTTCGAGTAGTCCAGACGTTCCACGGAGAAGATGTTCTGCACGCTTTTCAGCTCGGCTTTCAACTGCGCCAATTTTGGCGGCAGCGGCCCTTCAGCCTGACGGGCGATTTCGTCCGGATCGATGCCAATAGGATAAACGGCTGTGCGGAACGTTCTTCCCCACGCATTATGCGTTTTGCTGCCACGGCTGGTCAGGCGCGTCTGGCTGGACACGCAATCAAGAAAAGCCAGCCTGTCGTTCTCGGTCTGGAAGCCCAGCAGGTCGTAATCGCAAAGCTGTTCCAGCAGTTCAGCATGCGTCGGCAATGCGTTAAACACTTCCGGCGTTGGAAAAGGAATATGTAAAAAGAAGCCGATGCGGTTATTGACGTCGCGTTTGCGCAGTTCACTGGCGAACGGCAGCAAATGGTAGTCATGCACCCAAAGCGTGTCGTCGGGTTTCACAAGTGGAAGCAGTTTTTCTGCAAGGGTTGCGTTGACGCGCAAATACCCTTCCCACGCTTCACGCTGGAAGTTCACCAGATCCAGACGATAGTGAAACGCAGGCCACAATACGGCATTGGAGAACTGGTTGTAGTAGAGATCGTGATCTTTCTCTTCCAGGTTAAACGAAGCCCAGGTGATGTTGCCTTTCGTCACCTTCTTTAACGGCTTGTCTTGATCGCCAATCTCACCGCTCCAGCCAAACCACAGTCCACCTGCGGCTTTAAGCGCTCCCAGTACACCGACCGCCAGCCCACCTGCGCTGGTTTTTTTATCATCCGGCGGTGCAATACGATTAGATACTACGACTAAGCGACTCATAGCCATCTCTCCTGTCTGTTAGCGCGGGTCTCTCTTGTTGTACGAGTTGTTGCAGCCACGCGTGGGTGTCCGCCACGCGAGCTAATCGCCAGTGGGCGAGCGTTTCCCCTGGCCCGACTTTAACTGAAACGCCGCCAGCCTGATTCACTACCTCAAAACCGGCTTCGTCCGTCAGATCATCGCCGACAAATACAGGGGTTCGCCCACGGAAAGGCTCTTCTTGCAGAAAAGCGGCGATGGCTGCACCTTTATGAATTCCGGCCGGTTTTATCTCTACCACACATTTACCCGGCTGCACGGCTAACCCGTCGAAACGAGCAACAGCCTGTTCGGCCAGCTGTTCGATAGCCTGCTGATGCTGAGGAGCCTGGCGATAATGCAGCGCAAAGGCCATGCCCTTGTTCTCCAGCTCGCAGCCCGGCATGGCTGACATCGAATCAACCAGCCATTGATGAAGCGTCCCGGCGAGCGTTTCAGGCAAGGTGACAATATGATCCTGACCCTTGATATCACGGCGTTCAGCTCCGTGGACTCCCGCTAGCGGGAAACGGTACGGAGCGGCGAGCGCGTCAAGCTCAGCCATTGAGCGCCCTGAGATCAAGGCCAGCGCCCCACTCTGCTGCTGCGCTAACTGGTGTAGCGCCGTTCGAGTAGGTTCGGGGATGGATACCTGATCGGGATGCGGTTTCAGCTCGGCAAGCGTGCCATCCAAATCAAAGAAAAAAGCGTAATTTCCGCACAAAACCGGCGGAGCGGTTAACGGGTCTGTCACCCTGTCTACCTCCTGACATTGACTCAATTTCGGCTAATGTTAATCAAACGTTAGCAGTGTAAGTATAGACAGTGTGACCGGGCTCGCCATTTTAAACGGAAAACGCCAGCGGAATTCGGCGCTGGCGTTGGGTTAGGATTACACTTAAAAGTTGGGGATAAATCAGGCCACGCGCTTCGCTTTTTGTTTGTAACGGTCGAAGATAACCGCTGCGAGTAATATCAAACCACGCACCACATATTGCGAGAACGGCGAGATGTTCAGCAGGTTCATGGCATTTTCCACTGTGCCGAGGATCAGGATGCCCGCCACCACGTAGGAAATCTTGCCGATGCCGCCCTTGAGCGACACACCGCCCAACACACAAGCCGAAATCACAATCAGCTCATAGCCAATCGAGGTCATCGGCTGGCCACTGGTCATACGCGAAGCCAGAATTATCCCTGCCGCCGCCGACACCAGCCCTGACAGCACGAAGATAATGATTTTGGTCCGCACCACCGGCACCCCCGCAAGTCTTGCCGCTTCTTCGTTGCCACCAATTGCCAGCGTATTACGCCCAAAAGTGGTTTTGTTGAGCAACAGGCCGAAGAGGATTAAACAGCCAACTGTCAGCCAGATAGGCGCTGGCAAACCCAGCCAGTTGGCGTAGCCCAGGGTGAAGAAACGCTCGTCTTCAATCCCGACCGCTTTACCGTCAGAAATGATATACGCCAGCCCACGCACAATTTGCATCGTCGCAAGCGTAGTAATGAGCGCGTTAATTTTCAAACGGGCGATGACGAATCCGTTGATTAACCCGCTTACCGCGCCAAGCAGCAGCCCGGCAAAAACGCCTAACCACAGGCTTTCGGAGACGTTAATCACCACCGCCGTGGTCACGCCAGCACAGGCAATCACCGAGGCAACGGACAAGTCAAAATCGCCAGAAGCGAGACAAAATAGCATGCCGCACGCCACCATCCCGGACATTGAAATGGCGAGGCCAAGCCCCTTCATATTGATAAAGCTGGCAAAGTTAGGCACGAAGATGGCGCAGACGATAAACAACACGGCAAACACCACCAACATGCCGTACTGATCCCAGATGCGTCCCAGACTGAACGAATTCCGGCGTACGCCGGGCGTTGTGACAGATGACATGGTTCTCTCCTTCTCAGGCAATCAGGCGACGGCCTGGGTTGTTTTCGGCATCGCCAGGCTTAACGCCTGTTGTTCATTTGCGGTCTGGTGCATCAGTTCCCCGGCGATTTCGCCTTCACGCATCACCAGGATGCGGTCAGCCACACCGAGCACTTCGGGTAAATCGCTGGAGGCAAACAACACCGCCACACCGGACGCGGCGAGCGCATAAATGACGTTATAGATTTCGTGCTTAGCGCCGACATCAATGCCGCGCGTCGGTTCGTCCAGCAAAATGACTTTCATCTCCTCAGACAACCAGCGCCCGAGGATCGCTTTTTGCTGATTGCCGCCGGACAGATTCATGATCAGCTGTTCCGCGCCAGGCGTTTTGATATTCAGCGACTGAATGTGGTGCTCCGCATTACGGGCTTCCCACTCTTTATTGATAAGCCACCCGGCATGAATGTGTTTGCGACGAGCGCTGATGTTGATGTTGTCTCGCACCGAGTGAACCGGAATGATGCCGTCGGCTTTGCGGTCTTCCGGGCAGAGCATCATGCCTGCGCGAATGGCGTGTGCGGGTTTCTGAATGTTCACCTGCTGTCCGTCGATAAACACTTCACCCTCGGTAATCCTTGTGCCGCCGAACAAACCTTTCATCAATTCACTGCGCCCTGCACCCACCAGACCGAACAGGCCGACGATTTCACCGCTCCTGACGCTAAGGCTGACAGGCTGGCGAACGCCCGGCGCTTTGACGTTATTCAGGCGTAACCTTTCGGCCCCGTATTCACGAGGCTGCCAGCCGTAAATATCGCCAATCTCACGCCCCACCATCGCCTGCACCAGTTGGTCGTGATTGACCTGCTGCATGTCGTCGAACGTGCAAACGTAGCGACCATCTTTGAACACAGTGATCGCATCGCTAAGCGCAAAAATTTCCTCCATGCGGTGCGAGACATAAATGATGACGCGCCCTTCTTTACGCAGTTCACGGATGACACGGAACAGATTTTCTATTTCACGCGCCGACAACGAACTGGTCGGTTCGTCAAACGCAATCACTTTGGCGTTACGGGCCAGCGCTTTGGCGATTTCCACCATCTGCCATTGCCCAATGGAGAGATACTTCAACGGCGTTTGCGGATCGATATCCAGCCCAAGGTGCTGAAGCTGTAGCCCGGCTTCATAGTTGAGCAGCGAGCGATTGACGATCCCCCCTTTATGCGGCAACTGGCCGAGATAGATGTTTTCCGCCACCGTCATTTCCGGCACCAGATGCAGTTCCTGATAAATGATGGCAACCCCAGCGTCAAGTGCGGCCGTTGTATCAGGAAAACTCACGTCTTCGCCGCGCAATGCCAGCGTGCCGCCGGTTGGGGCGTAATTGCCGCTGAGGATTTTCAGCAGTGTGGATTTCCCGGCACCGTTTTCCCCCATCAGCGCATGCACTTGCCCGGCATAACAGTCGAAGCTGATGTCGGTCAGGGCTTTCACGCCGGGGAAGGTTTTGCTGATGCCGCGAAATGAGAGATAAGGCTGTGACTGTTGCATAGGCACTCCAGAAAACGCGAATTCACTTCTGTACGTCTTTTTTTGTCGGGTGGCGCTTCGCTTACCCGACCGACTAAGTCAAAAGATGGCGCCGGTCCGTAGGCCCGGTAAGCGTCAGCGCCACCGGGCAATTCAAATCACAGACCTTTCTTCGCCAGCTCGGCTTTGAAGTTATCGCGGGTAATCAGAACCACATCGGTGACCGCGGTGAACTTCGGTGGCTCAGCGTCTTTCTGTACCCAGTTGTAGAGCATTTCACTGGTTTTATAACCGTGAACGTCCGGGCTCGGCAGCAGTGAGCCGTAGAAACCGGTCGCCTGGGCTTTAGAAAGCTCATTCACCGCATCCACGCCGTTGATACCAATACCGATAACATCAGCCGCTTTGAAGCCCTGCCCTTCGGTGGCACGGACTCCACCGAGCACGGTGTTGTCATTCATGCCCAGCACCAGCCAGTGTTTCACACCCGGATGCTGCACCAGCAGGGAGTTACCGGCATCAAACGCGCCCGGAATATCGTTGGATTTGGTCGGTACTTTGTAGATTTGTGCTTCAGGGAAGCCTGCTTTTTTCAGCGCGTCCATGGAGCCGGTGGTGCGGCGGCGCGCGGTATCAAGCTCATCCGCAGTGATCGCCATAACGCCAGTGTCTTTCACATCCCAGCCGCGTTTTTGCATTTCTTTGTAGAGCTCATCACCCTGACGCGCACCGATTTCGCTGGCCGCCATCATCACCAACGGCACCGTGTCCATTGGCTTGCCTTTGGCGTTGACGAACTGATCGTCCACGGTGATGACTTTCATGTCATAGCTGCGGGCTTTGGCCATGATGGCAGGCCCGAGTTTCGGATCTGGCGTGCAGATAACGAAACCTTTGGCCCCGTTTGCCGCCAGGCTGTCGATGGCATTCAGGGTTTTCTCACCATCCGGCACGGCGATTTTAATGACGTCAAACCCGAGATCTTTGCCTGCTTTATCAGCGAAACGCCATTCCGTCTGGAACCACGGTTCTTCTGGCTGCTTGACCAGAAAACCCAGTTTCATCGTTTCAGCGATAGCCGATTGTGACATAACCGCGGCCAGGCCGATGGCCGCCAGCGCTTTAGTGAATTTGTGCATGGTTAACTCCAGCTTTAATGTTCTTTTTCGTAGGGGAAATTCAAACTCATTCTATTTATCAGCAGTAAAACAATGCATTAGCGGTTTCGCTTTGGAGAGCAGTTACGCTGAGACATTAATAGCGGGAAATTAATTATCCATAGGAGAGCGCCATCACACCGCAGAATTACAGTGATCGCGTGCATATATTTAGCGGGAAATGACATAAAGAAAGGGCGAATTGTCAGACAATTCGCCCAGGGGTTAGCAGAATACTCTATATCAACAGTCAGTGAATCCTTATCTCACCAGCGATAATAAATATGATCGGCATGATCACGAACCGCAGCTTCATCCCCCAGTAATCTGGCGGCGACGGTAAAGGCAAAATCAAACACGTGACCAAACCCTTTGCCGCTGATCAAATTGCCGTCTTCCACCACGGGTGCATCCACATACTCGCCATCGCGAACGTCCTGCCAGAGATCGCCTGAGCACACATAACGGCGTCCTTTCAGCAAATCATTACCGCCCAATACGCGTGCAGCAGCAGAACAGATAGGGCAAATCAATTTTCCCGCCGCATCGTGGGTAGCCACAAAATCGATAACCGCGGGATCAGCAGCCAGATTCACACTGCCTTGCGGCCCGCCGGGCAGGACGACTGCGTCATACAGTGCGCCGCTGCGTTCCGCGAGGGTGCAATCCGCTACCATGGGAATATTGTGATAGCTGGTGACACCGCGCGAATCCGCGCAGGAGAGCGTCTCCACTTCCAGATTCAGGCGGCGCAGAATGTCGATAGTGACAATGGCTTCCCCTTCTTCAAATCCAGGTGCCAACAGCACCGCGACCTTTTTCATTTACTTCTCCTTAAAATCAATTTTTTTGAGCTTCTGTTTTTTAAGCATTTCGTAAAAAGATGATCTACTGCAATTTAAGCCCGGATTAACATTACAGGTACTAGTATTAATAACATCAGCAAATCCCCCTTTCGCAGCATTAATATTATTGAATGCTAGCGGGATCGCAGTTTTTCAACAAAAAGAGTAATGCAATTCACTTAAACATCATACTGTTGAAACGGTTTTTCCTGGTGAAACCTTCCCTAAATTCGAGTTAATTCAGCTTTCATGTAACGAACCGTAAATAATAACAGCCAGGAGTTTTCTTATAGAAAATCCAGGCGTATTCTTGAAACGGTCAGGACAGTGAATATCGTAGTGACCATCCATAAATGTGAATGCTGAATAGCGCAAGCTTCTGTCGTCGTGTGAACGGCTGTTCTGCGGTAATCAGCAGAGTTCGTTTCTTCAGGATATAAGGATATGACTATGGCTGTTCCAGGAATGGTTCAAAAGCTCAACACCCAGATGAACCTTGAATTCTGTGCTTCTAATTTGTACCTGCGTCTGAGCGAATGGTGCTCCGAACATAAACTGACAGGGACCGCCACGTTTCTGCGCTCCCAGGCTCAGGCTAACGTCACCCAAATGATGCGCGTGTTTGATTTCATGAAAAAAGCAGGCGCTTATCCGGTGGTAAAAGCCACGCAGCCCAGTGATGAACAGTGCGCTACCCTTGAAGATCTGTTTCTGCAAACGCTGGAAGAACATCACCAGCGCAGCCGTACCCTTTCGGCATTAACCCTCGAAGCGAAAGCGATGCAGGACGACACGACCCTGCATTTTTTAAACGCCCTGGAAAAAGAGCAACTGCAGGATGGCATTCTGCTGCAAACCATCCTTGATGAAGTCCGCAGCGCCCATAAAGCAGGGCTCTGTATGCATCAGACCGATCAGCATCTGCTCAACGTCGTGAACCAGCAGCAGCACTGACCTCCTCAGGGCGGCGAGCGTCGCCCGCATCATCTTCCAGTTGTTAACGAAATGTACACAACAGGTTGTTTTTACAGCTTTTTGTAAATCCGATCTGCCTCTCAGTGAATATCATCACTAAATGTAATGATTTACCTTTCTTTATGGATGAGACAGGTGAGTCATGATTACGCTTGAGTTTGTTGTCATTATTTTGTGCCTGCTGGCAGGAACCCGGTTCGGCGGGATGGGCCTTGGGCTTATCAGCGGTATCGGTTTATTTATCCTCTGTTTTGTTTTCGGGCTGGAGCCAGGAAAGCCGCCAGTGGATGTCATGTTGACCATTCTGGCGGTGATCGGCTGTGCGGCCACGCTGCAAACGGCCGGAGGCCTGAACGTGATGATGCAGTGCGCGGAAAAACTGCTGCGCAAACATCCTCAGCACATCACGCTGCTCGCCCCTTTCACCACCTGGACGCTGACGTTTTTGTGCGGCACCGGGCATGTGGTGTACACCATGTTTCCGATCATCGCTGATATCGCGCTGAAAAAAGGCATTCGCCCGGAACGCCCGATGGCCGTGGCTTCCATTGCCTCTCAAATGGCGATTACCGCTTCGCCTGTTTCTGTTGCTGTGGTGTCGCTGGTGTCGATTTTGGGCGCTCAGCATGGCATCGGGCACGCATGGAGCATTCTGGAGATCCTCGCCATTTCCGTGCCCGCTTCGCTGTTTGGGGTTGCCATTGCTGCGCTGTGGAGTTTACGTCGTGGTAAGGATCTGGCGGATGACCCGGAGTTTCAGGCAAAAATCAGTGACCCGAAGCAAAAAGAATTTATCTACGGCAGCAGTGAAACCCTGCTCGACCAGCGTTTCAATAAAGAAGCGTATTGGTCGACCTGGATTTTCTTCGCCGGGATCTTATTCGTGGTGCTGCTGGGTGCCTTCCCGGGGTTACGCCCTGCCTTTGAGGTGAAAGGTAAACTGGCACCGCTGTCGATGAACCTGGTGATTCAGATGATGATGCTGATTGCCGGGGCAGTGATGCTGGTCGCCTGTAAGGTCAACGCCGCCAGCATTTCCAGTGGTGCGGTGTTTAAAGCCGGGATGGTGGCTATCTTCTCCGTTTTCGGCGTGGCGTGGATGAGTGATACCTTTTTCCAGTCGCACTTGCCCGAGCTCAAAATGGCGCTGGAAGGTGTGGTGAAAAGCCATCCGTGGACGTATGCGATTGTGCTGTTTTTGGTTTCAAAGCTGGTGAACAGCCAGGCCGCTGCACTCACTGCCGTTGCGCCGATGGGCCTGATGCTGGGCGTAGAGCCGAAGATGCTGATAGCCTTCTTCCCTGCGGCTTATGGCTATTTTGTGTTGCCAACTTATCCCAGCGATTTGGCGTGCATTGGCTTTGATCGCTCCGGCACCACGCGCATCGGTAAATTCATCATCAACCACAGCTTTATTATTCCAGGATTGATTGGCGTGAGCTGCGCCTGCGTCGCCAGCTATCTGCTGGTTGAAACGTTCTTCTGACCCCCCACAATGCAAAACGGCGCAGAGTGCGCCGTTTTTATTAGTGCGTACCGCCTTCCTGCGGAGTGAACTTCAGTTCAATCAGCGCAATGGCTTTTTGTACTGCACGCATGGTCACCGGATCGGCACCCGCGGCGCTGAAATCGATAGCACGCAGTTGATTCGCCATTTTTTCACGGACTTCAACCGGGGCGATAACATCAATAACATCAAGAATTTGCTTAATAACGAGCTGGCAAGCGACAACGTCGGAGACCAGCTCATCGTTTTCAGTCAGATTTTGGGACATGATTTACTCCTGTTTTCCAGGCCGCAATAGTACCTGATTTAGGGCCATAAACAGAAAACAATCCCGCGCTTTTCCCGTTATTATCAGGCGATGTGCGTTCTGTGAACGAATTGGGAAATGGCAGCCTTATCATGAGTGAAAACATCTCCGCAAAGGAGAGCCGTGGTCTTTCGCCCGCCGCGTTATTGGTGGCAGGTGCGTTTTTTATGGAGTTTCTGGACGGCACCGTCATTGCGACTGCATTGCCGGACATGGCAAAGAGCTTTGGTGTCGAAGCCGTCGCGCTCAACATTGGCATCAGCGCTTATCTCATCACCTTGGCGGTGCTTATCCCGGCCAGCGGCTGGATTGCCGATCGCTTTGGTGCGCGTAAAGTCTTCGCGCTGGCGTTAGCCATTTTTACGTTGGCTTCCGTTTTTTGCGGCTTAGCCACCAGCGTTAACAGCTTTGTCGCGATGCGTATTTTGCAAGGCGTTGGCGGCGCGTTGATGGTGCCGGTTGGGCGGCTAGCGGTACTGAGAACAACGCCTAAACATCAGCTGATTACCGCCATTGCGACGCTGACATGGCCCGCACTTGTCGCGCCGATTATCGGCCCGCCGTTGGGCGGATTCATTACCAGCTTTGCCAGTTGGCGCTGGATTTTCTTTATCAATCTGCCGCTGGGCATCCTGGCGATTGTTCTCGCGTTGCGCATTATTCCGGATATCCGTGATGACGAGCGTCGCCCCTTCGATATGCCCGGATTTATCGCCACCGCCGTCGCCATGGTCAGCCTGGTTTATGCCATGGAAGCCTTCGGCGCAGAACACGGTCGCGGTTGGTTGCCTTTCGCTTTACTTGCCGCGGGTGCCGCTACGTTTATCTTCGCCCTGCGTCATTTTAAACGTGTCGAGTGGCCGATGATCCGCCTGGATGCCCTTCAGGTGCCAACATTCCGGGTGACAATGTACGGTGGCTCGCTGTTCCGCGCCTCGATAAGTGCAGTGCCGTTCCTGCTGCCGCTGCTGTTTCAGGTCGGTTTCGGGATGGACCCGTTCCATGCCGGCTTACTGGTTTTGGCGGTCTTTGTCGGTAACCTGACCATCAAACCCGCCACCACTCCGCTGATTCGTCATTTCGGTTTTCGTAATTTACTGCTGATCAACGGCGCGTTAAACGTGCTGGCGCTGCTGGCCTGCGCTTTTCTCACACCGCAGACGCCACTGTGGGTCACGCTGTTGATTCTGTATCTTGGCGGCGTGTTCCGCTCGATTCAGTTCACCGGAGTCAGCACGCTGGCCTTTGCCGACGTGCCTTCTGCGCAAATGAGTTACGCCAACACGCTGTTCAGTACCGCCACGCAGTTGGCCGTTGGGCTTGGCATCACGCTTGGCGCTATAGGCATTCGGCTTGGGGAAAAAGTCAGTATCTGGCTCGATATGACGACCCTGCCGGGCGTCAGTTTCCGCTTAGCTTTCGTGTTTATTGCGCTGATTTGCCTGGTCGGGATGGTTGATACGCTACAACTGACACGAGATGCCGGCAGCTCGGTGTCGAAAAAGAAAAGATAGTGTTCCGGCGGCAGAACGCCGCCGGAGACTCGACTGATTACGCAATCAGCTGACGAACAAAAGCTTCAATCTCTTTATCCTGGCAGTTTTCGAAGAAGCACTGCTGGAAACGCTGACCGGAAACGGCTGTTTTGACCAGTTCAGGATCGATCGCACGTAAGGTATCGAGATAGTTCTCTTTCACCACCGCCGCTTTCACCTGATTCAGAATGCCCGCGTTACGCACCTGCGGCTCTTTACGCTCTGGCGGATACCCTTCGCCATTACGCCCGGTGAAGGCTTTCTCAAAGATGAAACGCACATTCAGCTCTGCGCCCCAGCCAAAGCCTTTGGCAAACGGCAGTGAAAGCGCGTTGCCGTTATTGATTTGCGCGAACAGGAAAGCATCCGCCGGATCGATGCAATACCCGCACACCACGCCCGGATGAATGTTCAGTGACATCAGCGCGCCTTGTCCGGTGCCGCAGCCGGTGATCACAAAATCCACCGCTTTGGCATTCAGCAGAATGCTGGCCATGATCCCGAGATGGATATAGGTCAGGTGATGATCTTGCTCATCGCTCATGCCTACGTTGTAAACCGGATACCCTTTCTCATCCGCGACCGCTTTTAGCTCACGATGAATAATGGCGTTTTTCGCCGCCTGGCTGTTTTCCATCATCAGTGCAATTTTCATTCATGCCTCTCCTGAGATCTACGCGGAAAGCTCCGCAGTGAACAGATGTGTGACTGTCACCTTAGCGCTCATTAAACGCATTTTCAAACTTAATGAAATATTGTTTCATTAATCACCGATGAGTTCACAATTTTCACGGTTAACCAGGAAAATGCATGACTATTCACAAAATCAATAAATTACTACCCGCAACTGTCTCGCCTGGTTAGACTGAAAACAAACGATACTATAAAAATCAGGAACCTCCTTGTGCGCTCCTTGCTCCGATTGTCGCTCACGTTGATCTGGATGCTGTGCTCTGTTTACCCTTTGTCTCTACGGGCGGCTACGGCCAATGCCTCTCGTGCTGATCGAGCAGTGCCGGTCTGGCTTTTCGATGCTGACAATTTTGAATTTTGGCGTGACAAGCAAGGTCAGTATCAGGGGTATTACCAGTCCCTTATTCGGGAAATCAATAAACGCTACGGGTACCAGCTTGAACTGCAGCCAATCAATGGCGAGGAGATCGGCAAGCGCTTTAACGCTGATAGTTATGGCCTTTATGCAGGCGTGGTGCGCACGGAAGCACGTTCTCGCACTAAAACTCTTTCGGCACGTTTGTTTGATAACGAAGTGCTTGCCGCAAGCCTCAGCCGGACGGCATCGGTACCCGAAGATCTGAACGATACCCGCGTTATTTTCCGTCGCGACGACGCCACTCACCTTCAGGTTAATCAACGCTATCCCTGGCTCACATTCCGCAAGGTGATTCTGGTCGACAGCAGCACCGAAGCCTTTGCCCTGCTGCGTGAACGCAAAGCCGATTTCTATATTAATGACGATTCTGAAATGGACGACACGCTGCATTACTACACGATGTCGCGCCCTTTCGCCGATTTACGCCTGCCTTGTGTGATGGGTTTCAGCCCTGAACTGCGCTATATGCGCGATAACATCAATCAACTGATTACCGAATGGCAGCAAAATGGCCGACTCAAGGCGCTGGAAAACGAAAGTAAGCGCCATTATCTGGTCAGCAGAATCCAGATAACGCCCGAAGAAGCGGCGTGGATACGCGATAACCGGCTCACCGTCTGGCTGCCAAAGAGCGAAAATTTTGCTCCTTTGCTGTGGCAGGACGCTCAGGGTTATCACGGCAGCGTGCTGGATATGATCAATGACATGCGCGACCTGCTGCATGTCAACATCGATGTGAAATATACCGAGGATTACATCAGCCATTTGCGCCAGGAGAACTGGCCTGTTCGTCTGGTGAATATCGTTGAAAGCCGGGATGAGTCGCAGGATGAAGGGATTATTGGCCCGGCGCTTTCCTGGCATAATGCCTATTACAATCGCAGTGAACAGCCGTTTTTATGGGATGAAGAACAGGTTCGTTATAAGCGCGTGGGCATTATCAAAGGCTCGTTTTCGGCACTCTATCTGCATCAGCGTTTTGGTGATGATGTTTCGATTGTGCCCGCAAGTTCTGTCGAAGCCCTGGTGAGCGCCATCGAGCAGCGCAAAATTGATTTTATCCTCGGTGATTTAAGTTCACTGGAGGGGTCATTACGCGGCAATGATCTGTTCCGTGGGGTGCTAAAAGTCGCCGGGTTGACCCGTTCGGATTACCGTATTGTTTCCTGGGTGGACAACACTCATCCCCTCCATCCCTTGCTGACCCAAATCCACCGCATATCCAGCTTCCGCACGCAGATGGAACGCCAGCCTGAACGCTCGCTGTTGCCGGAATTCAGCAAAAATACCTTTAAAATTATCAGCGTGGTGTTGTTCATCACCGTCCTGTTTAGCCTGTGTCTTCTCTGGCTGATGTGGCGACACATGAAGCAGAGCCAGGCGGTGAACCGCAGCATTGTCGAAGCGATGGAAAAAGTGAACCGCGCCCACGACGATGAAACCGGCAGCCATATTCAGCGAGTGTCGGCTTATTGCGGGTTGCTGGCTCGCGAGATTGGCCTGCCGCGAAAAATGGTGCATGAAATCGAGCGTTTTGCCTCTCTGCATGATGTCGGGAAAATCGCCGTGCCGGAGCGGATTTTGCGCAAACAAGGACCGCTGGATGAGGATGAATTCAACGAAATGAAGCTTCATACCCTGAAAGGCTGGCGCATTATTCAGGGGCTCAGCCTGGGGCCGGTGGCGGAAAACATCATTCATTATCACCATGAGAAGTGGGACGGCAGCGGCTATCCGGAAGGCCTGTGCGGGGCACAAATTCCGATTGAAGCACGCATTCTGGCCCTCGCGGATGTGTACGATGCTTTGCGCCAAAAACGGGTGTATAAGCCCAGCTACACCCACGAGCACGCCTGTTCGCTGATTTTCGCCGGGGCCGGAAAACATTTCGATCCGGAACTGATTCATCGCTTCAGACAACTGCACCCCAAATTCCAGGCCATCTATGACAACCGGGCTGACTAAACGGACGGTGGCGAAAACTAAAGCGGGATCTGTGGGTTATTCAGCGCATTGCTGGTTTGCAGAGCCGATAAGATAACGCGATCGGACATTTACGCAGAGTGAGCTATGAAGAAACTCCTCCCTGTCGCTGCGGCGATAGTGCTTTCCGCCTGTACGGTTCATCGTCAGGCTAACGTCACCGACGTGGACGCCACCAGCGGCATCGTGCGTCTTACCTATGGCCAGGCGATGTTGCAGTCGGCGACCACCGACAACTATGTGGCGAACGGCAACGCGACCAAACAGTGCCAGCAAATGGGCTATGCCACAGCGGTGCCATTTGGCCAACCGGTGACAACCTGTACCGTAACCAGTGGCTCACTCTGCATGAACTCCAGCGTGACGCTGCAATATCAATGCCGCGGTATTGCCGTTTCCCCTACCCCAAACGCAAATTATTGGTAATGCTTTTTATTCCGCCGGAATTATCCGGCGGTAAAAATAATTATTCTCATTCTATTATTTAATAGCCGCAATGCGTGTTATTCCCATTTGCATTTAACAATAAATATTTTTTATTTTACCTTTTGCAAATGGTTTAATTACATCTTAGACTTTCCGCATCCTCACCTGAGCTTAATATCACGGAGCAAACCATGCTGAAAACGGAAATGATCGACAAACTGAATGAGCAAATGAATCTGGAACTGTACTCCTCTCTGCTCTATCAGCAGATGAGCGCCTGGTGCAGTTACCACAGCTTTGAAGGGGCCGCCGCGTTTCTACGTCGCCACGCTCAGGAAGAGATGACTCACATGCAGCGCCTGTTCGATTATCTGACCGATACAGGAAGCCTGCCGCGCATTAATACCATTGAATCACCGTTCGCCGAATATAACTCACTGGATGAACTGTTCCGTTCCACTTACGAACATGAACAGCTGATCACCCAGAAAATAAATGAACTGGCTCACGCAGCCATGACTAATCAGGATTATCCAACCTTTAATTTCCTGCAATGGTATGTGGCTGAACAGCACGAAGAAGAGAAACTGTTTAAATCCGTTATCGATAAACTGTCTCTGGTCGGTAAAAGCGGTGAAGGCCTGTACTTTGTTGATAAAGAACTGGCCACGCTCGACGCACAGAATTAATCCCTCAAATGGCAGCGGCTCTCGCTGCCATTCTCTCCCGCCTTGCAGTCCGTAAACATCACGTTACACCCACTGTAATTCAGATTTGACGAGCTGACGCTTTTCCCCTACCCTGCGCGGCATATTTTGCCGTATGAATCCTGAATAACAGAGGAAAGCGTGAAGAACCGCACCGTAGGGAGTATTTTAATCGTCGCTGGCACCACTATCGGCGCAGGGATGCTGGCGATGCCGCTGGCGTCTGCGGGTGTGGGCTTTGGCATCACACTGGTGTTACTGCTGAGCTTGTGGGCGCTGATGTGCTACACCGCTTTACTGCTGCTGGAAGTGTATCAACACGTCCCTGCCGATACCGGTCTGGGATCATTGGCGCTGCGTTATCTTGGCCGCTACGGCCAATGGGTGACAGGATTTAGCATGCTGTTCTTGATGTATGCCCTGACAGCGGCTTATATCAGTGGCGCGGGAGAACTTCTCGCATCCAGTCTGGGTGACTGGTTTAACCTCGCCCTGCCGCCTTCTGCGGGCACATTGCTGTTTACCCTTGTTGGTGGTGGCGTGATTTGTGTTGGCACCGCGCTGGTCGATCTCTTTAACCGCTTCCTGTTCAGCGCCAAAATCATCTTTTTGGTTATCATGCTGGCGCTGCTGATGCCGCATATTCACCAGATGAACCTGCTGACGCTCCCGCTGCAGCAAGGCCTGGCGCTATCTGCCATCCCGGTTATCTTCACGTCGTTTGGTTTTCATGGCAGTGTGCCGAGCATTGTCAGCTACATGCAGGGTGATGTGCGTAAACTGCGCCGCATCTTCATTATCGGCAGCTTCATTCCGCTGGTAGCCTATATTTTCTGGCAGCTGGCGACGCTTGGCAGCATTGAATCCCCGGTATTTAGCGCGCTGCTGGCTAACCACGCGGGGCTGAACGGATTGCTGCAAGCCATTCGCGAAGTGGTCGCTTCGCCGCATGTAGAGCTGGCTGTACATCTGTTTGCCGACCTGGCGCTGGCGACCTCGTTCCTCGGCGTTGCACTGGGTCTGTTTGACTATCTGGCGGATCTGTTTCAACGCAAAAACACCACCGGCGGACGTCTGCAAACCGGTGTGATCACCTTCGTGCCACCGTTAGCTTTTGCGCTGTTTTATCCAAAAGGCTTTGTCATGGCGCTGGGCTACGCCGGTGTGGCGCTTGCAGTGCTGGCGCTGATCATCCCTTCACTGCTGACAATGAAGAGCCGTCAGCAGCATCCGGATGCGCCATACCGTGTCGCTGGAGGCATGCCCGCTTTGTGGCTGGTATTCGCTTGCGGCATCGCAGTGATTTTGGTTCAGGCTCTGATCGCGATGGGTCTGCTGCCTTCAGTGGGCTAAACCCTATAAGGGTAATCTGGTGTAACTGCACTGGATTACCCTCTAAAAACTAACAAACACATCACAATCAACCATTGATTTAGTGAATGTTTTCAACATACCTAAACGAAACCCGAATCACCCCCTCATTCGCCGCCGCGCATTAAGACTTTTCCTGTACAGCCTATTTTTATCTGACGTAATCTTGCGCTGATTTTTCCACCAGACAAAAAGTTATATATGAAAAAGCTCTCTCTTATTTTAGTAATGATGACGCTCGCCGGTTGCAGCGCGACCAGCGTAAATACCAATGCCAACCATGTTCGTGTGACCAACAATGAACCGGGCAAAGAGTGTAAATTCCTGGGTGATATTACGGGTAGCCAGGGGAATTTCTTCACCGGCGGCTGGACGTCGAACAGCAATCTGGAAACGGGCGCTCGCAATGACCTGAAAAACCAGGCGGCCAATATGGGCGGAAATGTGGTATCCATTATCACTCAGCGCGCGGGGCAAACAGGCAGCGCCTATAATGGTTCCGGCAGCGTTGAGCAGACCAACGTCACGCTCACCGGCAATGTCTATCGTTGCCCGGAATAAGAAAAAAGGCCCGTTAAGGGTAACACCGTTAGTTTAAGACCGAGATATCCGGGGCGACCACCGGGTTTGGCGTCCCTCTGGGAACCAAATCCTGGTGTTTCCCCTAATTCATTGGCTTAAGTGAACGGCGTTACCGTTAAGGGCCTTTTTCACAGGTTATTTCATGCAGCAGTTTTTATATTTTTTGCCGCTACCACATGGGCAAGGATCGTTGCGACCCGTTTTATTTTCATTCTTCACTGGCTGCTTCACGGGCGCTGACTGAGGGTTCTCCAGCCAATAATGGCACAACGCTAAAGCAGCCGGTTTAATGGCATCCACGCTTGCCACATATTCTTCAGCAGAGAGCGTATCGAGACGTTCGAAATTCTCTTCTTTACCGTGCAGCGCGATGGTATCGAAATGCGGCTGTAATTCAGCAGGCAGCGCAGACCAATCGCTTAAACTCACCCCACGCAGATAGCCAAAACACCACTCTTCAACAATGGTGATTTCCTGACCTTCTTCATCACGTGTGCCAAACAGTGGCTCATACTGGTCCGGATAATCGCCTAAACGTTCGGCGACATCATCCATATGCTGCAGAGTCAGATTCACAAATCGATCGCGCTCACGATCGTTAGCCCAGCGCGGCACATAATCCGCCCCGCCCCACACCGCCAGCATCCACTCTGCGGGTTCAATCTCCACAGGAGCAGACAGAATAGCCGTCAGCATGCCGTCGAGCTCAGAGACGTCCATTACCGCATGTTCATTGCCATAACGGGCCAGAACATCGTCCAGCCATTCAAGTTCGCTTTCGTTTAGCGGTCCGGTTTTCATTACTGAGCTCTCACTGGGAAACGTTTAAGAAGGAAGATAAAACATCAGAATCGCAAATACAAAAAAACCACCCGAAGGTGGTTTCACGACACTGCTTATCATTGATTTTATTCTTGTCTTTCCCATGGTAGCCGGAGTGGGACTTGAACCCACACAGCGCGAACGCCGAGGGATTTTAAATCCCTTGTGTCTACCGATTCCACCATCCGGCCTCGGGAAATAAAGTGGAGGCGCGTTCCGGAGTCGAACCGGACTAGACGGATTTGCAATCCGCTACATAACCGCTTTGCTAACGCGCCGATATTGCTAACACCCGCAATTGCCGATGTTTTTAAACTGGAGCGGGAAACGAGACTCGAACTCGCGACCCCGACCTTGGCAAGGTCGTGCTCTACCAACTGAGCTATTCCCGCAGAATCAGATGAAGTTAATCATTTGATTTTGTTACCGTCTGGCAAGCTGTGCTGCCGTTCGATGCGTTGCATTCTACTGACATGACGCAATGAGTCAACGATATTTTTCAACGCACCGGATCGTTTGCTGAAATTTACGTCGAAACGATCACTGATCAAGCAAATCCCCACGCGCGGCATTCAGATACTGGAACATCGACCACAGAGTCAGTACCGCAGCGACCATAAACAGGCCAATCCCCGCCCACTCTACCCACTCGTTCGGACGCCACAACATCCACACTAACGCAGCCATTTGAGCCGTCGTTTTCACTTTGCCAATCCACGATACCGCCACGTTGCTACGCTTACCCAATTCCGCCATCCATTCGCGCAGCGCAGAAATGATGATTTCACGGGCAATCATGGTCGCGGCGGGCAATGTGACCCACCATGCGTGGTAGTGCTCCGCCACCAGCACCATCGCAATGGCGACCATCACCTTGTCCGCCACTGGATCAAGAAACGCGCCAAAACGGGTACTCTGATTCCAGCGACGAGCCAGGTAGCCGTCAAACCAGTCGGTGATAGCGGCAACGAAGAAAATCAGTGCGCACAGGAAAGGAGCCCAGGTGAAAGGCAGATAGAACGCCAACACAAAAAATGGGATCAGCACAACGCGGAACAGGGTGAGCAACGTAGGGATATTAAATTGCATGGCGACGGTAACTATCTGTTGTCAGTAAAATTAGCCCTATGTTGCTACAGAGCCCCTAATGTTTCAACGAGTAGAAGATCTTTTCTGCCAGACCGTGCGAAATGCCCGGTACTTTGGCAATATCTTCGACGCTCGCATTTTGTAAACCTTGCAGCCCGCCCATATATTTCAACAACATCTGGCGGCGCTTCGGCCCCACGCCTTCAATTGTCTCAAGCGAACTGGTGCTTTTCACTTTCGCCCGTTTTTTACGGTGTCCGCTGATAGCATGATCGTGCGACTCATCCCGAATATGCTGGATAACATGCAGCGCCGGGGAGTCCGACGGCAAATTGAAGCCCTCACCTTCCGGTTCGAAAAACAGCGTTTCCAGCCCCGCTTTACGGTCGCTGCCCTTCGCCACGCCTAATAACAGCGGATGATGCTTGTCCCAGGTCACGTCCAGCTCAGCGAAAACCTGCTTCGCCTGCCCCAACTGACCTTTGCCGCCATCAATCAGGATCACGTCGGGAATTTTGCTTTCTTCAATGGCTTTACCATAACGACGACGCAACACCTGATTCATCGCCGCGTAATCATCACCCGGCGTTATCCCGGTGATGTTATAGCGCCGGTATTCCGCCCGCAGCGGGCCATTGCTGTCAAAGACCACGCAGGAGGCGACCGTTTGTTCGCCCATCGTATGGCTGATATCAAAACATTCCATGCGCTTCACTTCAGGCAATTTCAGGGTTGTTGCCAACGCCTGCAAACGTTGCGTGATGGTGGATTGCTGGGCAAGTTTGGTCACCAGCGCCGTAGCGGCATTCGTGCGAGCCAATTTAAGATAACGGGCGCGGTCGCCACGCGGTTTGGTTTGAATATGGATGCGTCTACCAGCAAGTTCCGTCAGGGAGTCCGCCAGCAGCGTTTTATCGCCTAAATTGAAGTCGAGCAGGATCTCACCTGGCAGTGTACGCGCCTGGCTACCCTGTAAATAGAATTGCCCCACGAAAGTTTCCACCACTTCCTCGGGCTCTGTACCGCCCGGGACTTTCGGGAAGTAGCTGCGGCTGCCCAGCACTTTGCCCTGACGGATAAACAGCACGTGGACACAGGCCATTCCGCCATTAAAGGCCACGCCGATGACGTCGAGATCATCACCTTCATTCGAGACGAATTGTTTCTCGGTCACACGACGAACCGCCTGGATCTGGTCACGAATTCGCGCCGCTTCTTCGAACGCTAATGCCTGGCTGGCCTTTTCCATACGGGCCACCAGTTGATTCACCACCTGCTCATCTTTCCCCGCAAGGAATAAACGCACGTAGTCGACCTGCTGCGCATACTCTTCTTCGCTCACCAATCCGGCGACACACGGCCCCAGGCAGCGGCCAATCTGATATTGCAGGCAAGGACGCGAGCGGTTGCGATAGACGCTGTTCTCGCATTGGCGAATGGGGAAGATTTTTTGCAGCAGCGCGAGCGTTTCCCGTACGGCGTAGCCATTCGGGAAGGGACCAAAATATTCGCCTTTGGCGTGTTTGGCACCCCGGTGCATCGCCAGCCGTGGGTGAGTATCGCTGCTCAGGAATATAAACGGATAGGATTTATCGTCACGCAGCAACACGTTATAGCGCGGCTGATACAGTTTGATGTAGTTATGTTCAAGCAGCAGCGCTTCGGTTTCGGTGTGGGTGACGGTGACGTCTATCTGGGCAATCTGCGCCACCAGCGCTTCCGTTTTGCGCGAGGCAAGGTTGCTGCGGAAGTAACTGGACAGGCGTTTTTTCAGATCTTTGGCTTTACCCACATAAATAACCGTGCCGCCGGCATCGTACATACGATAGACGCCAGGCTGACTGGTCACGGTTTTCAGAAAGGCTTTTGAATCAAAAACATCACTCACTGACTTGCTAACGACTCCGCATTGCACAGGCCATGGCGAATTGCCAGGTGCGTCAGTTCAACATCGCCATGAATGTTTAATTTGCTAAACATACGATAGCGATAACTGTTCACCGTTTTCGGACTGAGATTCAGCTGTTCTGAGATCTCATTGACCTTCTGGCCTTTGGTGATCATCAGCATAATCTGCAATTCACGTTCAGACAAACTGGCGAACGGTGATTCTGTTTTTTCAGGCTCAATTTGGCTCAGCGCCATTTGCTGAGCAATGTCAGACGCGATGTAACGCTGACCCGCAAACACAGAACGAATGGCATTCACCATTTCTTGTGGTGCGGCACCTTTGCTCAGATAGCCCGCGGCTCCCGCCTGCATGACTTTCGCCGGGAGCGGGTTCTCCGTATGAATGGTTAGCATGATGACTCGGGTATCGGCCGTGGAGCGTGCGATTTTACGCGTCGCTTCAAGTCCACCGATGCCGGGCATGTTCATATCCATCAACACCACATCAACCGGGTTGCTACGGCACCACTTCACCGCATCTTCACCACAGTTAACTTCACCGACAACTTTAATACCCTTAATATCTTCCAGAATGCGTCGTATCCCTGCGCGCACTAGTTCGTGGTCATCAACAAGAAGGACGTTGATCAAAGGAATAATCTCCAGAATAGGGATAACGCTACTGTTTCTAAATTCGTCACCATATTAACGGGTTTTATCCTACGGGGGAAAGCCTAAAAATGTTCCATTTAAGATTTTACTCGGGTTTCTGGAAATTAGACTGTACAAAAGCTGGAAACAACCACAAAACAGTGAGATACGACAATCGGTTTTTTAAACACTTTTATTCGAAAATTTCCGGATAACGCGACATTTTGCGTAGATGATAAATACGATGGGAAATATGTAACAATAATTAACCAAGAAGGAACCTGATGACTACAAATAAGCCCACTGCCGCTGCGTAAACATCAGAATATTGTGTGTAAGCACCTCCGCCCAGAGAACAAAAATCAAGCACTCCCGCTTTGCGCAAAGCCTGTGGTATACTGCGCGCCCTTTATCGTTACACCCCGCGTAAACGCGTAGAAATCCAACGAGGAAATAGATGAGCACTCCTGATTTTTCCACTGCTGAAAATAATCAACAACTGTCCCAGGAAGTCTCCTGCATGAAAGCGCTGCTGACGCTGATGCTGCAGGCGATGGGCCAGGCTGACGCCGGGCGCGTGATTATTAAGATGGAGAAGCAAATCGCGCAGATGGAAGATGAAGCTCAGGCGGCCGTATTTTCCAGCACCGTTAAGCAGATTAAACAAGCTTACCGTCAGTAAAGGTGCACCGGCTGCTCAGGGCAGCCGGTTTTGCGTCTGGCACGCAGAACGTCAGAGGCAATCAGATGATTCCAATCGCCGCAGCATAACAGGCAATTTGGGTCTTGTTGGGCGCGTTAAATTTCTTCTGCATATTCTTTTGATGAAAGTTCACGGTATTCTCAGAAATCGACAGGATGATTGAGATTTCCGCAGACGTTTTCCCTTCTGCAGTCCACTTCAAAATTTCCAGCTCACGCTTGCTGAACTTCATTTCGGGTGCCATCACCGTCGTATCTTCCTGACGCACCAATGCCCCAAGGCTCATCGCCATTAACGTCTGCAGGCGCAGCTCTGTCTCTGCATCCGAATAGGGATTTTCCTGGTTGCTTTCCCGCGACACCGATAAAAATCCTAACGCGCGATTCGGCAGCATCAGCGACTGAGTAATCCCCTTGCGCAGACCGTGGTCACGAGCGGCATCCCATAAATCCGGCGCATCGCGGAATAAGCGGTCGTTCCAGGGCAAATGCCCATTCAGGTAATTTTCAGCTTTTAATACCGGATCGATAGCGAAATAGTTTTCGGCGTGATAATGCGCCATCCAGTCTTTGGGATAGGTGGTTTGCAGCGAAAGTTTGGGGCGAGTGAAAGGCACAGGATGTCGTACACAAAGCGCGAACCAGTCATATTCCAGCGCGTGTGCCTGCTGCTGCAATATCGTATAGACCTGTTCGTTTGTCGCGGCATTCTGAAATTGCTGCGAGATATCCTTCCGCCACTGGAAAAAATCGATGTCCCTCATACCGACGAGAAAACTCCTGATTGATAATCATTCTTATGAATATATCAAACTAACACATAATTCTTATTTATATGTATAAAATATCTCAGTCGTGAAAAATAATCTGAAATGTTCGTCTGACCCCAAACAAACTGGTGGATAAAACCGTTGTGCGATGCGGCCTGAGCAATAAGCCCACCGTTATAAAGGCTATCTCATTCCTTAAATCAAATTGAATTATTCAGGATGAAAGCGGCCTGATGGCCAGGCCGCTAATGTTTACTGCATGAGGAATTTTTCGAGGAACTGACGCGTACGCGGTTGTTGAGGATTGGCGAACAGCGATTTGGCCTCGCCTTGTTCAACAATACGCCCCTGGTCCATGAAAATGGCCCGGTCGGCAACATCGCGGGCGAAGCTCATTTCATGGGTCACAATCACCATGGTGCGCTTCTCTTGCGCCAGTTGGCGGATAGTGTTGAGCACTTCGCCCACCAGCTCAGGATCCAGCGCCGAGGTAGGTTCGTCGAATAAAATAACATCCGGGCGCATCGCTAACGCTCGCGCTATCGCCACACGTTGCTGCTGCCCGCCGGAAAGACGGCGAGGATAGCTGGTCTCTTTGCCCGACAGCCCTACTTTGGCCAGCAGCTCACGCGCACGTGTCGTTGCTTCGGTTTTGTTCTCGCCTTTGACGATCACCGGCCCTTCAATGATGTTCTCCAGTACCGTACGATGCGGGAACAGGTTGAAGTTCTGGAACACAAAGCCCACGTGTTGACGAAGCGTACGGATCAGCCCCTTTTGCTGGCTCAGCGGACGAGCAGTATCAATGGTGATATCACCTACCCGAATCGTGCCGCTTTCAGGTTGTTCCAGCAGGTTAATGCTGCGTAAAAGCGTGGTTTTCCCCGAGCCGCTTGGCCCGATAATCGCCACCACTTCGCCCTCTTTCACTTCCAAATCGATACCGTGCAACACGGTCTGACCATGGAATTTTTTCACCAGGTTTTTGACGTCAATAGCACTCATTTTGGATCACGCTCCTGGCGGTTGAGCTGGTTTTCAAAGTAGTTCTGCAGCGCAGAAAGCACCGTCGCCATCACCCAGTAAATCAGCGAAGCGGCCAGATACATGGTGAACACTTCCAGCGTGCGCGAGGTGATCAGCTGCGCCTGGCGGAACAGCTCAGGCACCTGAATAGTCGCCGCCAGCGAGGTATCTTTCACCAGGCTGATAAAGCTGTTAGACAGTGGCGGCAACGCCACACGTGCAGCCTGCGGGAGAATGGCGCGACGCAGCGTTTGCCATGGCGTCATCCCGATGCTCGCCGCGGCTTCCCACTGCCCTTTATCAATTGACGAGATAGCCGCACGCAGCGTTTCTGAAGTGTACGCCGCGGTATTCAGCGACAGGCCAATCATCGCCGCCGGAATCGGGTCCAGTTCAATGCCAAACTGCGGCAGGCCGTAGTAAATCATGAACAGCTGAGCGATTAGCGGCGTGCCGCGAAAAATCGAGATATAGAACCGCGCCAGCCAGCGCACCGGGCCAATCGGCGACATGCGCATCAGCGCCAGCACAAACCCCAGCACTAACCCAAAAAACATCCCGCCGATGCTGAGCTGAAGGGTAAACACCGCCCCTTTCAGCAGATACGGCAGCGAGTCGATAACCAGTTGGATACTTTCTTGCATTATGGTGTTCTTACTCAAACATGAGGATGGTAAGCGAACAGCGCCGGAGCACCGCCCGTGTGAACAAACAGGATGGGGCCTTCATCTTTAAAGCGCTTCTGGCTGATACCGTCTATCAGCCCGGCCATCGCTTTGCCGGTGTAAACAGGGTCGAGCAAAATGCCTTCCAGGCGCGCCAGCAGCTTAACGGCTTCCATCCCTTCGTCATTCGGCGTGCCGTAGCCCGGAGCAAAATAGTCATCCCACAGCGTGATATCTGCTCTGGCTTTCAACTCCAGACTTTCCGCCACCGCCTGCTGCAACGTCACCACTTTCGGTTTTTGGTCGGCAATGCTACGGGAAACCGTCACGCCAATGAGTTCCACATCCGGCATCAGCTGTTCTAACCCCACCGCGAGGCCCGCATGCGTGCCTGCGCTGCCGGAAGCCACCACCACGGAAGAAAGCGACACCGCGCCTTCACACTGCTGCGCAATCTCAAGCGCGCTTTCCACATAACCGAGCGCACCGAGAGCATTTGAGCCACCGACTGGAATGACATAAGGACGAAAACCTTGCGCTTCGACACGCGTCGCCAGTTCTTCCAGTTGGCGGTTAGGATCGGTCAGCGCGTCGCACATCTCGACCTGTGCGTTAAACAGATCAAGCATCAGACGGTTGCCGTTCGTCAGGTAGTTTTCGGCTTTGGTGCCGATTGGGTTTTCCAGCAACGCCACACAATTGAGGCCCAGCTTCGCAGCCACGGCGGCAGTCTGACGTACGTGGTTAGACTGGATTGCACCGGCGGTAATCAGCGTATCTGCGCCTTCACGTAGCGCATCAGCAGCCAGAAACTCCAGCTTACGCAGCTTATTGCCGCCCAGCGCCATCGGGGTCACATCATCACGCTTGATGAAAATATCGCGCCCCAGATAGTCAGAGAAACGTGGCAGGTACTCCAGCGGAGTGGGTGCGCCGATAAACTCCAGACGCGGGAAACGAGTTAGATTTTGCAGTGACATAGCAGCTCCTGTTTTCTTTTTATTATGCACACAGTTGCCCGCGAAAATAAGTCCCCCGTCCTGCCCCAGTTTCAAGGGGTTCCCCCTGGTGCAAATAGCTTATTTTGATTTAGCTGGTTGCAGACTTACGCCTTCCTCCAGACTAAAACGGACGAGGATCTGATATTCTCCGGCATATCCCATCGGCCAGGTGCAGCGTTTAAACGCCCGGCTGGTATCACGCAGAAAGATTTGCGTCCCTTTGGTATTGATACGCTTCAATTGGCCCATGGCGCCAATGCTCACCTTCAAGGTGACATCCCCCTCCACGCCCATGGCACGCGCTTTTTCAGAATAGACAGGCAACTGGCAATCACCAAATATTTCCTGCTCTACCGTCAACGGCTCTGACCTGGCGCGAATCGCTTTCGGCGGCGTTTTAGCCTCCCCTTTTTCTGGCGTGACAACCATAGATTCTTCATCCGCATCCTCTGGTGGAGTCAAGACCGGGGCATCGCTGACGCCTGCGGCTTTAGCCACAGCGGTAGCCTGTGCGGCTTCTGCCAGGGCCGTCGCTTCCACCTCCCGGGCCGCCGCGGCAAGCGTTGCGGTTCTGGACACTTCGGCCGCTCTATCTGCTCGCACGGCCTCTGCCGCCCTTGCGACGGCGGCCACTTTGTCCGCCTCAGTTCGTTGAGCGTTCGCTTCCAGCCGGGTCACGTCTGCTTCTTTAGCCGCCTGCCCTGCGGCAGCGGCTTTTGCCTTTAAATCTGCTTTTGCGGCTTTCGCCACCTGCGCAGCACTCGTGGCGTTGGTTTTCGCGTCTGCAACGCGTTGAGCAACCTGTTCTTTCTCTGCAACAGCCGCCAGGGTCGCCTCAGAGGCTGACGTTGCAGCCGTCACTTTCATTGCTGCGCTGGCTTTCGCCGTTTCTGCCCGTTCGGCCGCCTTCGCGGCTTCAGTGGCTTTCGCCGTCGCGATAGCGGCAGCGTCGCGGGCTTCTTGCTCAGCTTTGGCGGCCTCTTTCGCTCTGGCGACTTCAGTGGCTTTTGCGGTTTTCACGATTTGAGCGGCTTTCGTGGCGGCGGTCATGCTTTCTGATAAGTCAGCTTTCGCCGCTTTCGCTGCCTCTGTCGCTCTTGCAGCCTGCGTTTCGGCTTCGGTTAGCGTGGCGGTCGCATTCACTTTTGTGGCTTCCGCATTAGCCGCCGCCTGAGCAGCAGCCAGCGCCGCAGCCGCCTGCGTATTTTCGATGGCTTTAGCCGCTTCAGCTTCTCTTGCCGCCTCTTCTGCCTGGGCCGTTAGGGCATCGTTAATCGCGGTAGCCTCTCTGGCGGCTTGCGTCGCTTTGTTCGCTTCTGTCACTTTCGCCACTTTGACGACTAACGCCGCTTCTGTGGCTTTTGCCGCTTCGGCTACCCTGGTTTGTTCCAGCGCTTTGGCAGCTTTCGCCGCCCTGTCCGACTCTTCCGCTGCCGCAAGAGCAGCCTGAGCGGCACGCTCTGCGGCGGCAACGTCCTCAGCCGCTCTGGCAGCCTGGGCTAGTTTTTCGGCCTCAAGCGCTTGCGCGGCTTCTGTGGCCTGTTTCGCTTTTTCGGCCTCATTCGCTTTGGCCACTTTGGCCGCTTCTGCCGCTTTGACGGCTTTCGAGACTTTAAGCGCTTCTTTGGCGGTCGCGGCTTCAGCGGCTTTTGCCGCATGGTCTGCTTTAGCGATTTTTGCTTCCATGGCAGCCTGCGCCGCCTTTAGCGTTTTCGCCGCTTTAGCGGCTTCCGCATCGCTTGCGGTTTGAATGGCTTTTGCTTTCTTCGCGGCCTTAACGGCGTCGGCGGCTTTTGCTGCCAGCCTGGCCTGTTCCGCTTCCGCTTCCCGGGCCTTTTCTGCCGTTCTCACCACGTCATTTATTTTCACAGACTCCACGCCCGGCGCATTCTCAAGCACACTTCCCGTTTTATCTGTCATCGGCGAGCCGGTTTCTGTCGGGGCCCTGAAGGGAGTGATAATTGGCGTCTCCTGTGGCGGCATGGGGATCACCGGGACAACATGAGTAGCAGCAGACGTGTCAAAAATAGCGAGTATTGCCAGCAACATGAAATTTATCGGTTTCAATTTAGTCTTCCCTCAATTGACTCTCCCGCTATTATCATGAACTCCCGCAGCTGAGTATTGATCGCGCGCATTGCACGCAAAGGCTATTTTCCCCTTTTTATCATGCAGTTATATATATTTTGTATTGATATTCAGTGTGGTATTCAGTTAAACAATTCGTTAGAGAGGAACGGCAGGCGGATAAATTATGCAACCTGAAAAAGTAAAAAGTCCCGATCTGGCGACCGGGACTTTTTGTTTACTTTAGGGCGTCAGATAACGCCCTTGAGTCATCACTCTTTAGTGGGTGACATCCGCCCCAAACCACTTCTCGGAAAGCGCTTTCAGGCTGCCATCTTTCTGCATGTCAGCAATCGCACCGTCCACGGCTTTCAGCAGGTCTTCGTTGCCTTTGCGCAGCGCAACACCAGACTCCTGACGGGAGAACGCTTCACCGGTCACAGCCAGCGTATCTTTGGTTTTCTTCACCAGATCCAACGCCGCCAGACGGTCGACCAGGATCGCATCGATACGGCCTACGCGCAGATCCTGATATTTGGTCGGGTCATCATCATAGGTACGCACGTCCACGCCCTGCACGTTCTTACGCAGCCACTCTTCATAGTTGGTGCCTAAGCCCACGCCGACTTTTTTGCCTTTCAGGTCAGCCGCGGTTTTGATAGTGCCTTCATTACCTTTTTTCACCAGCGCCTGAATACCGGACACGGTGTACGGCGTAGAGAAGTCATACTTCTTCTTACGCTCGTCGGAAATGGTCACCTGGTTGATCACCACATCAATACGTTTGGAATCCAGCGAGGCCAGCATCCCGTCCCATTTGGTCGGTTTGAGGTCTGCTTTCACGCCGAGGTGTTTCGCCAGCTCCTGAGCAAACTCCACTTCAAAGCCAGTGAGTTTGCCGTCATCGCCCTGGAAGCTGAACGGCGGATAAGTGCCTTCCAGCCCAACACGCAGCGAACCACGTTCTTTGACCTGAGCCAGCAGGTTTTCAGCGGCGAACGTTTTGACGCTTGCGCCAGCGACCAGCGCCACGGCCATCATTCCCATCAGAGCCTGACGGCCCAACAGTGCTATTTTCATCATTCCCCCGAAGTATCGAATTTTTTTGCAGTGTAAGGGTTATAGCTAAAACAGCTAATACCCGTACGTTACATCTTATTCAAAATTAATATATATCAGAGGTGACCTGATACGCGAACCATTGCGACTCAACAACGGGACGGCCATTTTTATATTGCGAGTACTTGCGTAAGGCAATGCGATAATTATTGGTGCTGGTTGAAGGCAACCACGGTGCCAGCGTTTCGTCCGGTTCACCGTCGAGCAGTTCGCGGTCGATTTTCAGCGCGGTCAGATGGTTCCCCAAACGACGCAGGCGAACCACATATTCGCGCACCGTGCCGGGGCTCATATCGGTTTGTTCAAACAGATACTGCTTAAAGCCGAGGATATCGAAGAAATCGCTCTGCTCTTTGCAGTGCAAGTCACCGCAGAATCGACAAAGCGCTACCCACTCCCGGCGTTCCAGCAGCCAGTCGGCTTCGTCCATCAGCGTATCAAGGCGGGAAATGGCAATTTTGTTGACGATTTCGCCCTTGCGGACCAGCGTGATGCGATCCAGCAGTTTGTGGCAATGGGCGCAATGCGTCTGGCTGTGTTTAAAGTCTTTCAAATAGCGGCTTAAAGGCCGTCTTTTTACGTGCTGCACCGTCATGATAACTCCTGGTAGTCAATGCTATGTGCGGCATTTCTCCAGGCATGACAGCTTAGCCGCCCTCCTGGTACCGACCCAGTTTTGTACGCAAGCGCTTAATAGCCTGACTGTGAAGCTGGCTGACGCGTGACTCCCCCACTTCCAGTACGGCGCCAATCTCTTTGAGATTGAGCTCTTCCTGGTAGTAAAGCGTCAGCACCAGTTGCTCACGTTCCGGCAAGGCTTCGATGGCCTCAATCACGCGCTGGCGCAGATTGCTCTCCATCAGTTGATGGAGCGGGTTCTCCTGCTGGTTTTCTTCAGTCACCAACTCGATACTGTCGCCGTGCTCTTCCCGCCATTCGTCATAGGAGAAAAGCTGGCTGTTATTGGTATCGAGCAGCATCTGACGATACTCCTCAACAGCAATGCCAAGACGCTGGGCGACTTCCGTTTCCGTCGCGTTACGTCCCAGTTCCTGTTCCAGTTGTCCCATCGCCTGCGCCACTTCACGAGCATTGCGGCGGACGCTGCGCGGCACCCAATCGCGGCTGCGCAGTTCGTCCAGCATCGCGCCACGTATGCGCTGTACTGCGTATGTGGTAAATGCCGTGCCTTGCAGAGCATCGTAACGTTCGACGGCATTCAACAACCCAATGCCGCCCGCCTGAAGCAGATCATCCAGTTCCACGCTCGCCGGCAACCGCACCTGAAGGCGCAATGCTTCGTGTCGCACCAGAGGTACATAACGCTGCCACAGCGAGTGTTTATCCATTACACCTTCAGCGGTATAGAGTGAATTCACGATAAACAGCCCTGCAATAGTTGAGTTATCGGCATGATTATCCGTTTCTGGAGGGGTTTTAATCGACGGAATAGTGGCTAAAAGGGGGGGTTATTTGGGGAGTTAAGTGAAACTGTACAATGAAAAAACCCCGCCGGAGCGGGGTTTGTGAAGCAAATCAAGCTTTGACAGATTAACCCTGCAGCAGAGACAGAACCTGCTGTGGAACCTGGTTAGCTTTTGCCAGCACGGAGTTACCAGCCTGCTGAATGATCTGCGCTTTAGACATATTGGACACTTCGGTCGCATAGTCGGCGTCCTGAATACGGGACTGCGCTTCAGACAGGTTGGTGGTGGTGTTGTTCAGGTTAGTTACCGCAGAATCCAGACGGTTCTGGATAGCGCCCAGAGAAGAACGGAACTTGTCTACGGAAGCGATAGCATCGTCCAGTGCTTTCAGCGGATCGGTGGTGGATTGCTGAGATTTTGCAGCATCAGCACTGATCAGAGTGGTTGCGCCGCCTGCAGTTTTACCAAGGTATACGGTCTGAGTTGTGGTTGTACCACCTGCGTCGGTAAAGTCTGCGGTAACCTGGTCACCTGTAGCATTTACATTGTAGGTTTTGCCGTTGATTGACAAAGTGCTACCTTGCTTAGTTGCTCCCTGCAGATCAAGGTCAGACTGTTTTGCCGCACGGTTGTCCAACTTATCCGCGGTAGTTAACTGACCTGTGGCCGCATCTGTATAGATAGCTGGGCCAGTCAGAGTTGCGCTTGCACCTACGTTAGAAGTACTTCCCGCGACCGTCAGAGTGAGGTCTTTGCCGCCTACAGTTGTTTTGAATGTAGCATTACCAAAACCATCTGCGGACGCATCACCAACGAGTGTTAAATCGACGCCGTTTACAGTAATTTTATCGCCGTCTTTTTTCCCGACTGCGGCAGTTGCAATTGCGGATGCATCTGCTGAGCCCAATTTGGCCGTGTTAGTAGTAACTGCGTTAGCGGTGAAGGAACCATCAGCTGCATTGATGTATTGTGCAGCACCAGCAGAGGATACAGCACCACTAGAAACATCAACATTATAAGTTGCAGCGCCGACTTTGTAGTTGTCAGTACCAGTAGCGCCGAACTCGGAGATCAGCTCACCACCAGAAACTTGCTTAGCACCATCAACGTTGAAGCCAGACAGACCTAATGTGTTGGAGTCAATTTTCTTCAGGTCGATGCTGATGGTTTCGCCATCGTTCGCGCCAACCTGGATTTTCATGGAGCCGTCTTTTGCCAGCACGTTCACGCCGTTGAACTGAGTCTGACCGGATACACGGTCGATTTCGTCCAGACGGGATTTGATTTCGTCCTGGATAGAAGACAGGTCGGAATCGGAGTTAGTACCAGTGGTTGCCTGAACGGTCAGCTCACGGATACGCTGCAAGTTGTTGTTGATTTCAGACAGGGCACCTTCAGTGGTTTGAGCAACAGAGATACCGTCGTTGGCGTTACGCGCAGCCTGAGTCAGGCCTTTGATGTTAGAGGTGAAGCGGTTAGCAATCGCCTGGCCCGCAGCATCATCTTTCGCGCTGTTGATACGCAGACCAGAAGACAGACGCTCAATGGAAGTCGCCAGAGCAGACTGGTTCTTGTTGATGTTGTTCTGAGTGATCAGCGAGAGGCTGTTGGTATTAATGACTTGTGCCATGATTTCGTTTCCTGTTGTTCATCAAATCTGTGGGTTAGATTTGGGTTTCCACCCGTCGGCTCAATCGCCGTCAATGTGGTTATCGTCGTGCCCCAACCAACCTTTAGATCTTTTTTCACAAACCCTGAAATAATTTCTTAGCCGTCGAAATACTCTTCTGTCGTGCCTTTATTCCCGCCATTAAAAAAAGAAAATTAAACGTAAACTTTCCGCCATTCCCGCCGATAACCCCGGTATTCATTCTACATGTCGATAGATTAAGGAATTAATATGGCAAGTATTTCTACGCTGGGAGTTGGCTCGGGTCTCGATTTAAGCAGTATTCTGGATAGCCTGACAGCTGCTGAAAAATCAACGTTAACACCGATTTCTACGCAGCAATCTTCTTACACTGCAAAACTCAGTGCCTATGGCACTCTGAAGAGTGCATTGGTTGCATTTCAGACTGCTAACACGGCGTTGAATAAGGCTGATCTGTTTACTGCCACGACCACGACCAGTAGTGCAGACGCCTTCAGCGCGACCACAACAGGTAATGCAATTGCAGGCAAATACAACATCAGTGTCACGCAATTGGCGCAGGCGCAGACGCTGACGACGCTTAATGCTCAAAGCGATACTAAAACCGCTATTGCCAGCTCAGATAGCTCCATCACCATCCAACAAGGTGGCGGTAAAGATCCCGTCAAGATTGATATCAGTGCCGCAAACTCTTCACTGAGCGGCATTCGTGATGCTATCAACAAAGCCGATGCAGGCGTGAGCGCAAGTATCATTAACGTTGGTAACGGTCAGTATCGTCTGTCTATCACCTCTAAAGATACTGGCGTTGATAACGCGATGAGCATCAGCGTTAGCGGTGACAGCGCCCTACAAAACTTCATGGGTTACAACCCTGCCAGCGCCACTAACGGCATGGAAGAGAGCGTCACCGCCCAAAACGCCAAACTAACTGTCAACAACGTAGCTATTGAAAACAGCAGTAATACCATTAGCGATGCGCTTGAAGACATAACCCTGACATTGAATGACGTCACTACGGGTAATCAGACATTAACTATCAGCAAAGACACTTCCAAGGCTGAAAGTGCCATCAATGATTGGGTTAACGCCTACAACTCGCTGCAGGACACCTTTGCTTCTCTGACCAAATACACGGCGGTGGATGCAGGTACCGATTCCCAGGATACCAGCAATGGTGCTCTTCTGGGTGACAGCACCCTGCGTACCATCCAGACACAGCTAAAAGGCATGCTCACCAACTCTGGAAGCGCCACGCTGAAAACGCTGTCCCAAATTGGTATCACCAGTGATGCGAGCACCGGCAAATTGTCCGTCGACAGCACTAAGCTTGAGAACGCACTCACAACGAATTCAGCTGGCGTGAAAGATATGATCGTCGGTGACGGTAAAACCTCCGGCATTACCACCAGCATGAGCACCAACCTCACTAGCTGGCTCTCCAGCACCGGGATCATCCAGGCCGCGACTGATGGCGTGAGCAAGACCCTGAACAATCTGACGCAGCAATACAACGCAGCCAGCGATCGTATCGACACCATGGTCGCGCGCTACAAAGCCCAGTTTACCCAGCTTGACGTGATGATGAACTCGCTGAACTCCACCAGCAGCTATCTGACTCAGCAGTTCGACACTTCTTCCAGCAGCAAAAGCTAATTAACCAAGCCCAGGAGCTAACATGTACGGCGCAAATGGCACACAGGCCTACGCAAAAATTGGAGTCGAAAGCGCGGTGATGAGCGCCAGCCAACAGCAACTGGTGAACATGCTGTTCGAGGGTGCGCTCAGCGCCCTGGTCCGCGCTCGCCTGTTTATGCAGGACAACAATCTGGAGGGGAAAGGCCTTTCCCTCTCGAAAGCGATAAACATCATCGAGAACGGCCTCAAAATCGGCCTTGATGAGAAAAGCGATGATGAACTCACGCAAAACCTGATTGCTCTGTACGCCTATATGGTAAGGCGTCTCCTGCAGGCCAATCTGCGCAACGAAATCTCCGCCGTTGAAGAGGTGGAGTATTTGCTGCGCAATATCGCCGATGCCTGGAAGGAAGTTGCCACCTCGCCCACTCTGATTCAGGACGCCGTCTAATGAGCACTGCACCGCACCTGTATAGCCTGTACCAGCAGCTTCTTGATCAAAGCCTCATCATGCTGCGACACGCCTCGGAAGGACAATGGGATGAATTAATCGCCTGTGAAATGGAGTATGTCAGAGCGGTGCAAAACCTGGCGGAAGCCACGCAAGACCTTGATCCCTCTTCAAGTGTGCAAGAGCAACTGAGGCCTGTTCTGCGGGCCATTCTGGACAATGAATCCGAGGTGAAGCGCCTGCTGCAGGCCCGTATGGATGAACTGTCGAAACTGGTGGGCCAGTCTTCGATGCAAAAATCTGTGCTGACCGCGTATGGCAAACAGGGCGGCCACGTCCTGGTGCCGCAGGAATCCCGCGACACCCCGACCAACTGATTCGCTGGCGCGTGCTGCGCGCCAGGCGTTTTCCTCTAAATATTCCATACTAGAGTCTCTTCCCACATGGAGTCTCTGTATGCGCAATCCCACCCTGTTGCAATGTTTTCACTGGTATTACCCCGCTGGCGGTGAACTGTGGCGGGAGGTCGAAGCGCTTGCGCCCAACCTCAATGAAATTGGCGTCAACATGATTTGGCTGCCCCCGGCGTACAAAGGCGCGTCTGGCGGCTATTCCGTGGGATACGACAGCTACGACTTGTTCGATCTGGGCGAGTTTGATCAAAAAGGATCACGCTCGACCAAATACGGTGACAAAGAGCAATTGCTGAAAGCCATCGCCGCGCTGAAAGAGCATGACATCGCCGTGCTGCTGGATGTGGTGGTAAACCACAAAATGGGCGCGGACGAGAAAGAACGCATTCATGTTCAGCGCGTCAACGAACAAGATCGCACCCAAATCGACGATGAAGTCATCGAATGTGATGCCTGGACGAAATACACCTTCCCGGTTCGCGGAGGGAAATATTCGCAATTCGTCTGGGACTTCAAATGCTTTAGCGGCGTGGACTATATCGAAAACCCAAATGAAAACGGCGTGTTTAAAATCGTCAACGACTACAGCGGCGAAGGCTGGAACGATCAGGTCGACGGTGAATTGGGTAACTTCGACTACCTGATGGGCGAAAACATCGATTTTCGCAATCACGCGGTCACCGAGGAGCTGAAATACTGGGCGCGCTGGGTGATGGAACAGACCGGGTGCGACGGTTTTCGTCTTGATGCGGTCAAACACATTCCGGCCTGGTTCTACAAAGAGTGGATAGAACACGTGCAGGAAGTTGCGCCCAAACCGCTGTTTATCGTGGCGGAGTACTGGTCGCATGAAGTTGAGACACTGCAAAACTACATCAATCAGGTCGACGGTCAGACGCTTTTGTTCGATGCCCCGCTACAGATGAAATTCCACGAGGCCTCACGTCTGGGCCGCGACTACGACATGAGCCAGATTTTCACCGGCACGCTTGTCGAAGCAGACCCTTTCCACGCCATGACACTGGTGACCAACCACGACACACAGCCGCTTCAGGCGCTGGAAGCCCCGGTTGAACCTTGGTTTAAACCGCTGGCCTACGCACTGATTCTGCTGCGCGAGAATGGCGTGCCTTCGGTGTTCTATCCGGACTTGTTTGGTGCCATTTATGAAGATACCGGCGGTGACGGTAACACCTACAAAATAGAGATGCCAGTGATTGAGCAGTTGCACGAACTGATCGACGCTCGCCAGCGTTTCGCCCATGGTGTACAGACGTTGTTTTTCGATCACCCTAACTGCATTGCTTTCAGCCGCAGCGGCACAGACGAAGCGCCAGGCTGCGTGGTGGTGCTGTCAAACGGGGATGATGGCGAAAAACAAATCGCCCTTGGGGATAACTACGGCAACAAACGCTGGAAGGATTTTCTCGCTAACCGCGAAGAGACGGTGGAAACCGACGAAAGCGGCACGGGCGTGTTTACCTGCAAAGGGGGAAGCGTCAGCGTGTGGGTGATGGAGGAGGTGATTTAATTCGGGAAGGTATTTCACGGACTGTACGGCCTGATGCCCTCTCCCCCGGCCCCTCTCCCACAGGGCGAGGGGAGCAAAAACTAAAAAATCCTCTCTCGAGAGGATTTTTGCTGTTTACCTTGCCACCGGGCACTCACTCTTTTAAGGCAACGGCGACAACAGAGGATTTTTTTCCAGGTAGTCGGCACATTCCTGGGTAGGACGATCCACGCGTTTCAGCGTCATGCGATCGTACTCAATACGCTCACCTTCGCGTTCGATGGCATACACGTCGCGCTTGTTGGTGACGTTATAAATATCGTCATCACGTTGCATCAATTTACCCGGCAGCGCGATAATGCGTTTCCACTGACGGCAATCCAGCGTGTCGCCCTGCGGCGTGACAATCAGCGTCGCAATGGCTTCCGGGCTGACCATCGCACTTTGTGGCCCTTCTGACTGCCAGTAGCCCGCAAGCCCAGCCGGGGCGGGAGCTTTAACCACATCGTTATAGTTATCAATCTGAACACACCCGCTCAGGGCCAGCATCGCGCCAATCATCGCAAACTTTTTCATCACTCATCCTGCAAACCGTGAAAAAAATATTGTGTCATTAAAGGGCTATCGCTTCCAGCCTTTACTTCTGCGGAATGATGGAGATATGACCATTAGTTTCGAGGATGGCGAACTTAATTTCCGCAAGCTTTGTCAGCCCCTGATTGCTACGCGCCGAAGCCATAATGTCCTCTTCGGAGATATCCGCCATTTTCATTTTCCCCCGCAACAACACGCCATTTTCCACCAACACCACCGCCGTGCCGTCGATCATCTCCTCGGCACCCGGCAGGTATTTTTTGAGTTTGCCAAACAGCATATCCATCACGATGAGCGTAATGATGCACAACGCCGCGCCAGTGACAGAAAAATCATTGCCGAGCAGCCCTTGTTGAGTGGCCTCACTGATGATGAGTAGCAAAATAAGATCGAACGACGTCATCTGTAACAATGCACGTCGCCCGGCGATTTTAAACACCACCACCAGAATCAGGTAAATTGCGACGGCTCGCAGGATCATATCCATGGGCAACGCCTACGGATAAATAAACTGGGAAAGGGCAACAGGCGGCTGCTGATTCACCTGTAGCGTCGACTTCACTCTTCCGGCATCACGCGGTTGCACGCTGAGCCACAGCGTGCGCGTTCCGCCCTGCGGCTGATCGTGGAATTCGAGCGTCATTGCACCGTGATGGCTGGTAAAGCGCCACGGCTGTGGGTAGAGCGCATTTATCTCAAACGCATCCATAAACTGGCCGCCCAGCGTCACCGTATAACTGTCGCTGGCAGGCACTTTGAGCGTCAGCTTCAAATCCATGTCGCTTTGATTGCGCCCAAAGCGCTCATAGCTCACGCTCAACGACTGGTCCGTATTCACCGCGCTGGCGTTACTGAAGAAGCCTTTCGAAAACAGGCCGCAGAACCCAGCCAGCAACAGCAAAATCAGCAGCACGAAGCCATACTGACGAGCGGCATTCTCCACCCGCAGCCAAAAAAGATGCTCTGCGACAGGAGCATGAGACGACGATGAGGATTTGCTGCCAGCCATAGTGACCTCGACGCGTTGACGAACCGTAGAGGAAAGTATGATCGGTTACACAGGAACGGAAAGTAATCGGCTAAAAAAATAAACGGGCACATTGCGTAAGGCGACAAGCAGAGCACGACTTGTGTTACAGATTATGGCCCCCCTTCAAGAGATTAAGGCACTCCCGGAAGCGGTTATAAACGGTATTTTTCTCTTTCAGCCGATGCAGAAAAATCAATAACTCTTGTTCACTATGCAGATTGTATTTATTCATCACCAGATATTTGTGCGAGAAAAATGTTTTATCGCTGATGTTAAGCTCACTGGCTATCTGGTTCACTGTTCTTCCCTGGTAATAAAGAGCCATAATCTGACCCTGGCGCAGAGAGAGCTGTTTGTGTCGACAAGTGTAACAGTTACTCTCTATTTTATTTTCAACAACGGGCCGAAATTGCTGCCACGAAAAAGCTATCTTTTCACGGACTGCATTCAGCCTTTCATTACGCTCAATAAAAGTCAGCGTTCTGGTGCACGAAGACACGACCCCTTTTCTCAGTGGATATTCATCGACAATACCGATGACGACATTGGTTCCCCGAGCCTTCAGTTCCGGTAGACACAGATCTGCTTCCCCGAGGCACAGGGAGACCACAATGATATCGGCTGCGGCAACCGTTTCCTCGGTGAGTTCATAGATGAAATTAACAACCTGAATATTTTCTGTCGCAAAAAATTCCCTTATTAGTTCCTCCATACCAAGACGAAAGATTTCATCCTCATCTTTGATGATGATATTGACCATTGAAATAACCTTGTACTTTCCCCGCAAGGCAGGGACATCATTGTGCTTGCAGAGTAATAGCTGTAAAGATGAGGCTCAAGGCACAACAACGTATTGATTTGTGCGAGCCTCTTTTTGAATTTATTGATAGGTAAACGTTAAATTCACAACGGAGTGAAAGGTACCGGACGTGGCATTACCTTTTGCAGAATAAATACGGGCAGAGAGCGGGAACGTGGCTTTATGCGTTGATGGGTCGACAGAACTTTTCATCGACGTGCCGTTGCCATAAATGGTGGTTCGCGCACCCAGCTGTAATGAAGCGCCTGTGCTGGTCCCGGTATTTTTATAGGTCGTCACATCATTGCTATCAGGATCGCCGCTAAACTTCGCCGTTGCAAAATTTAAACCCGCGGGGCACTGATTCACTTCCAGCGTAAAATCTACCCATTCACCGCCAGAGGTTGGACTGCGCAAATCAAAAGACTGAATACTGCCTAAATCAATTGTTCTGTCGACCGTATTCACATCTACGGTGCAGGCGCTCGCCACAACTTTTCCTGAAATATTCAGCGTGCCATCGGCAAAGGCAGTATAAGGCAGCATGCTGATAAGTATTATTATCGGTAAGCTAAGTTTCATCTGCATTATTCCCCATTACGCCCCGTATTCAACGGGGCACAATGTCATTACTGATAGACGAAAGTGGCTGTGACCACGGAAATGATCGTGCCTGGCGTAACGCCGCCATTGGTGCTGTAGGCGCGAGCGCGCAGTTTGTAGGTATAGGCATTGCTGGCAATGGTCCCGGTAAGCGATTTACCGTCGCCCAGTTGATCGCCAGCCTGGCTTTGCAACTGCACACCCAGATTGGTTGCGGTGCCGGTGCTCTTGTAGAGATCACCGGTGCTCAACGCATCCTCTGTGCCGTGTACGGTCATGATGGCTTTGGTGGTACCCGCCGGGCAGCTAGTCAGGCCGATGTCGAAGTTCACCCAGTCAGTGGACGATGCCGCCGTTTGCAGGGACGATGCCTGAATGCTCTGGCCCAGATCTACCGATTTGGTCACGCTGTCGCTGCTAATTTGACACGGGGATGCCACGACATTCCCGGTGATATTCAACGTAACCGGGTCAGCAGCGTTGACACCGGCGCTAGCCAGCAGCGCGCCCATTACGACCGCGCTAACGGCGGCTAATTTTACATTTTTCATCGTTAACTCCATTTATATTATTGATAAGTCAAATTCAGCGTGGCTGAAGCGTTTGCCGTGCCGGTGGTCACAGAGGTTTTAGTCTGGTAATAACGGGCGGTTAACGGGAAAGTTTCCTGGCCGCCGGAAGACTGCTTCAAAACAATACGGTTATTCAGCACAAGTGGTGAGCCGTTATATAAAATTTGTACACCTACACCTTTAGCTACGTCACTATTACCCTGACCGGTTAAAGCCAATACACTGGTTGTGCCTACGTCCGGGTTTTGGGTTCCGGAAAGGCTGACGTTGATATTCGCCCCTGCGTCACAATCCAGCCCTAAGCTCTGAGTATTTTGGGCTCCTGACGGGATTGTCCCAATGGTGGTCCCGAAAGTTGACGCAAGAATATTTCCTATTGGGAATACAAGGTTCGGGGTTTTGATTGAGCATGCAACAACGCTTACAGGAGAACTAAAACTAATTGGAATATCTGAAGTCCATGTTCCTGCAGCCTTCGCCTGGCTATTTCCCATAAATGCTCCAATCACACCATTTAAGTTACCTGCAGTAACCGGGCCGATTTTATAAAGTTGAATCATTGGCTGGAATGTGTACGAAAATACATCCCCATTATTATTACTCCATCCATCAACCATCCAATCAGAACCTGTAGCTCCATTCACAGCAGGCATAGTTTGCCCCAAAAACAGGCTATAATCGTGAACCCCAGGGTATACCATGCCAACAGAATTCACTGAACCCGAATGCGAATTCATACCAATTGCAATCCCTACACCAGGCAAATTTGTTGAATAAATTCTGACACCATTAATCGTCATACTATATGCAAGTAATGATTTAATGCCCGCAGATGAGCCGCCAACATCAGTTACACATTTAATAGTTAATGCGTTAGTTCCATACAAAGTTGCTCCAATGGGAGTTCCTACTGCTGCATCCCTTTGTACCACTTGTCCACCACTTGTGAAAATCGAGGCGCCTATTTGCGGTGTGCAATTGGCTGCCTCAGCAACTCCAATACTCGTATAGCTGAAACATAATAAATAAAATAGCATTATTAAAATTCTGTTCATTTACTTACAGACTCCTGTGAGCTGGACTATTTTTTGAGGTGGAGTGTCGCGTTCTGTATTAAGGCGCGTAGTGCAAATTTCATTCTGACTCCATTGAACATTCAGCAACTCATCGCCGTTTATTCCAGATAAATAAACCTGCCCACCTTCCCCAACAATAAATCCTTCCGATTTACCCTCGAGGGTCGCAATCGCCCCAAACGGCACCGGCTGACCATTCGCCTGGGTCAGAGTCATCAACACGCGCATCCCAACGTTAGCGACATAATCCGCACGCACCACGGCACCACGGGTTGGAATAACCGTCTGGTTAGTCAGCTCCAGCTCCACGTCGTCCGGCAGTGAATCGGTTATCAGCGCCACGTCGTTCTTACGGAACACCGTCAGGTTGCTGACCACCGTATAGCCGCGCCAGTCGGTTTTCGCTCCGGTCTGGTTCTGCACGCTGACCCCCTTCGCGCCCGGCGCTTTGATCAGCACGTTGGTTTCACCCAGCGGCTGGCTCAGGGTGATGCCGTCGGCGTGAGCCAGAATGCCGCCCTGCAGACCGTAGTTCAGACGTTCGCTGCTCTTGTCATAGCCGTAGCCTGCCGTGACTTCGCCGTAAGTGCCTTTATAATCGGCGTTCATGTTGCCGGTGTAGCCGACATCATCCGTGCCGTAGCCCTGCTGCACGTTCCAGTTCAGCGCATTATTTTCCAGCGCCATCCCGCTCAGGCCCACCTGATGGGTGGTACCGTTGTTTTTGCTGGCGTTCATGCTGTAGTTGACCCAGCTGTTCGGCAGGAATTTCTCCAGCGGAATGCTCACGTTCAGCGCCAGCTGCTGATCCTTGTCGTAGTACGTCTGGTTACCCGATCCCGTTGAGCTACCATTTTTGCTGTAGGTGTACGTCACGCCGTAGTTAATCCCGCGCCAGCCGTTGTTGTATCCGGCGCTGTACGACTGCATCGTCCTGTCACTGTTCCAGTAATCCTCTTGTACCGCGCTCAGCATCAGCGACCCTAAGCTTTCTATGGTCTGACTGACGGTCAGCTCCATACGGTTACGGCGACGGTCCGGCACGTTGTTATTGCCGCTGTAGGTGTCGAGGACTTCCTGCATGCCGTAGTAACCGCTGGTGGAGTAGCGATAACCTGCGATAGCAAAGTTGGTGCCTGTCTCTGCAATGTTTTTGCTGTAGCGTCCACGCCAGGACTGCCCGCTGGTTCTCTCACTGTCCTGCGGCTTCGACCACGCCTGGGTGACATCCACTGAGAACGCACCGATGTCGCCCATGTTCTTGCCCACACCGGCCGCCAGAGACTGGTATTTGCTCGACTCCTGCATCCCGCCGTAAAGGGTGAAGCCTTTTGGCAGACCATAAATGGCAGTGAACTGGCTGAACGGGGTCTTGTCCACGCTGCTGTCATAGGAGCGATACTGCCCGCCGGTCACCGAATACTTCAGATGCCCTTCGCGCTGTAATACCGGTAACGAGGCAAACGGCACGCTGAAGTGCTGCTCGCTGCCGTCGGCTTCTTTGACCGTCACGTCGAGGTCACCCGCGCCACCGGTTGGGTACATGTCGGTGATTTCAAACGCGCCCGGTGCCACATAGCTCTGGTAAATGACGTAGCCGTTCTGGCGGATCACTACCTGAGCGTTGGTACGGGCGATCCCACGCACGACCGGCGCATAGCCTTTCAGCGAGTCTGGCAGCATGTCGTCGTCGGACGCCAACTGGGCACCGCGGAACGGCATGCTGTCAAACACGTCTGATGGCGAAGAGCTGTCACCCGCGGTGAGCTGAGACTTTAGCGGAATAATGTCACGCTGGCCGTAGGTGTAGACCGTGTCCCATTTGTCCTGGCCGTTGCTGTCGCGGGTCCAGGTGGTGTAGTTGCGAAAACGCCATGGACCGATGTTGATACCTGGACGCAGGTTAGCGTACTGGCTGTCAGAGCTCTGCCCGTTATTCCCCCGCGCCCAGTTATTCGACCCGCTCACCGAGTAGTTGAGCATCGCCGCGTTGATCCCCTCATCCCACAGATCGGGCGATACCCAGCCGCGTGCCTGCGGAGAAAGCGCCGCCTGCGGGACACTCAGCACCAGACGCTGGGTGCCAAACTGGAAGTCGCTTGAGGCCTGCGGGATAGCGGATAAGTTCGCGCACTGTCCGCCCGTGTCCAACTGCGGAAAGAGTTCGGTTTTCACGCCCCAGGTTTTCAGCTGCTCCACGCTCAGGCACGGCAACAGCGTCACTTCGTCGTCCGCCCCAGAGACACCCTTAAATTCCACGTCACGGGTATCCACCAGCTGGTTATCGATGACGATATCCACGTGGTAAGTCCCCGGTGCCTGGGAACCGGATTCATACGCGGAAAGGTCCGCCTTGCCCGCCCCAGGGTTATCCAGTTCGAGCAGCTCAGGGTTAAAGAAATCGCGGGCGTGGGCGGCGTTCGTTACGCTCCCCAGCGCCAGCGCGATGCAAAATGCCAGCCTGGCAGGTTTGAGTAATTGTTGTTGTCTGGAAACCATGTCGTAACCTGTAGTCCTTTATGACGTCTGAGCTTTTTTTAAATACTGCCGTTATGTGGTTTTCCTGGACCGCCGTAGTCGTTGATGACGGTAAAGGTCAGCGCCCCGCCGCTAACGCCATTCGGTAAAGTGAAGCGTGCGGTTGAGCCCGGCAGCACGTAGGAGACATCTTCGAGCTTGCGTCCGCCGACGGTGATGTCGTTAAAGTTCATCACGTAGTTCGTCGGGTTGGTCACCGTCAGTTGGTTCCCACTGCGCGACCAGCTGAGCTTGTCTGCCAGCTCTTCCGGCGCGGTACCCTTGAGGGCCGCCGGGCGGTAAATCAGCTTGATGCGAGTTTTCACCGCAATCTGCAGGCTATTGTCCTTACGCGGCGCAGACGGAATGGCCTTAATGTTCAGCCAGTAGAGACTCTCTTTATCCTGCGGTACGGCACCGGCCAGCAAAATACGCTCGACGTTCTGCTGATCTTTACCCAGGCGATACAGCGGAGGGGTAATCACAAAAGGAGCTTTCTCCGCGCCACCATTCTGCGTTTCAATCCAGGACTGAATTAAATAAGGCGTGGTGTCCGGGTTATTCACACTGATGGAAGCTTCTTTTTTATTGCCGTCATAAATTACGCGGGTGCCGCCAATAACGATCCCGGCATTCGCCGCGCTCATTCCGGCGGAAATAACTGCGCAGGCAATTAAGGTTTTACGAAGAAAATTCATTTTGTACCTCGATGAAAAAAGGGGCCGATAGCCGGCCCCAGTGCATTTCCGGAAGGGGAAATTAGTTGTAAACCACAGAGAAGTTGGCAACAGAGTTAGCCGGGCCCGCAGTCACAGTGGCAGCAGTTGATTTGTACTGTGCGTAGAACGGCAGGGTGTTGTCTGCAGTGGAGCTCAGGGTGTAGCTGTAGTCGTTCTCACCGTGCAGTGGCAGGTCAGATTTGTCACCGGTCATCAGGTTGATAGCCACGCCAGTTGCTGCATCAGCAACAGAGCTGTCGATAGCCAGCAGAGAAGAATCGGTTGCATCTGGAGTACCGTCGAAGCGGACTTTTGCAGACGTTACGGTTTCTGGGCAGTCTTTCAGCACGATGTTGAACTGAGTAGCAGCAGTTTTAGAACCGACAGCAGAGAACTCGGACTTGTTGTATTTACCGAGATCAACGGTCTGGTCCTGAGAAGCCACGTCTACAGAGCAAGCCGCGTCCAGAATTTCACCGGTGAAGTTTACGGTGCCAGCAGCAGCCATGGCGTTAGACATAGACAGTGCAGCGGTAGCAGCGAAAGCAACAGCGATCAGATTCTTTTTCATTACATTTTTCCTTAAATAGCTATTTGATTAAACCTATGACGACAGTCGTATAAATTCCGCCGCTCCATTATTTGCAGCGGGAATTTAATTAGGTATTTATGTTTTCACATGAGTTTATTGGCAATCAGTTCATCGTATTCAAAACAATATTCAATTTAATTATTTCTTCCTGGGAGAATAATCATTTCGATGATTGCCTGAGACGATGCCGTGTTGCTGGATGCGAAATTTATACATTCACGGACGCACTGGCAAATTTTTTAGGTGTTTAATTTTAGACACCAATAATATGTTCCAGAAAATTAAAGCGCTTATCTACGCAGGATACAGACAAGCCTGAAAGCTTCTATAAGACGCTATCCAAGTGATAATCACAAACAAATGAATATAACAAGTGTCTACCTTTACACACCCCTATAATAAGAGACAAAACCACGACAAAGATCACACAAGTTAATTCAAGGACCGCCTATTAAACAAAGAGTTACCGTTCAACCGTTTCGCTTGGGTGTCTATTTTTCCACACTTATCAGGAGTATCAATCCATTTATTCCAGAGTGATAATTAATACCTGCTATCCACCTGGTAAATCATTGGGTCCATCAATATGAACGAAACGTTGAATATCAATAGCAACCCTTTGGCTGCGGAAATGCTGCCCTGCGAGGAAATTACCGCATTGATGACGCCGTTAAGTGCAGACCTGCCTCGCTCAGTCGCGAAACGAAGTGAGGTTCTGAAATACACCACGTCTAAAAATCAGATGTGTATCGTGCTGCATAAAGGGAGTATGGCGCTACGCCGTCGGGGTGACGGCATGGTCGTGTCCTCAGAACAGGCACCTTTTATTTTCGGTCTGGGCAATCAACCCGAAACCCCAGATACCATGTATCTGCAATGTCTGGAGGAGTGTGAAATCAGTTTTGTTCCGCTGCGGCGCGTCAATGAAATTGTCGCCAAAGAAGAGTTATGGGAGCCCTTCGTGAAGGTGTTGCTCTATACCATCTCCAAAATTTATGAACACTGTACGCAGGTTCACCAAATGTCGGCCTACGATATTATTCGCTATCAGCTCTATGAGTTGATGAAGGAATCGGAAACCGTCAGACAGAGCACTACCGTGGCGAAATATATTAAAAATCGAACTTATCTGTCCCGTAGCGGCATTATGCGCATTTTGTCTGAATTACGGACAGGTCAGTACATACAAATTGAAAATGGGTTCCTGATGGGGATCACTAACTTACCCAAAAAGTATTAACGGTAGACCCCCTGTTGGATGACGCGGGAGGCGCTATATTTACTGTTGATAATCAATAACGGTAAGTAGAGTTAAGATGCCCAACAACGTGACACCAGCCCCTCATCTCAATCAGCCCACGCATTATGGCCTTGAATTAATCAAGCATATTGGCGCACAGATGGATTTCTCGGATTGCCCCAAGGACTGGGTTCTGCCTTACAGCGCTGAGGATGAGATGCTGTGCTATGTGGTGACAAAAGGCTTTGTCACCCTTCACCGCAAACAGGATGATTTATTACTGACCACACTGCATTCCCCAATGATAATAGGGCTCGGCAGCATTTTCCCGTATGTGGATTCGGTGTATATCAAAACGGCCAGCGAGTGCACCTTAGGCTCACTGCCGCAGTCAAAGGCGATGAAGATCGTGGAGGAAGACGATCTGTGGCGACCGTTAGCCAATCATCTGATCGCACTACTCAATAAGTTATTTACCCTCAACCAGCAACTGGTGGGACCAAACGCCTATGAGATTGTCCGTACTCAACTGCTGTATATGATGAACGAACCCGACGAGTACCGGGAATCTAAATTCATCACTCAGTACATACGCGAAAAGTCGCTGCTCTCGCGCAGCGGGATCATGAAAATCCTCAGCCAGCTGCGCCAGGGCGGGTACATTGAAATTGAAAACGGGATATTGAAGAAGGTCCACAAACTTCCCGCGAAGTACTGACTACACCTGCATCGACATCATTTCCTGATAAGCCGCTACCAGCTTATTCCTGACCTGAATGCCCATCTGCAAAGATACGGACGATTTTTGCAGGTCGGTCATCACATCGTTTAATGCAATGCCGGGTTCACCCATCGCAAATTTTTCGGCCTGCGCTTTGGCGCTGTTTTGCGTTTCGCTGATGCGGTCCAGCGCGGAGCTTAACTGCCCGGCAAAGCTGATGGACGGCTGCTCTTCAACTGCCTGATTGCGGGCGACGCTGGCGGCTGCCTGCATCTGCGTCAGTACCCCTTCGATACCTGTGATAGCCATGTTTATCCCCTGGTCGATGTCATGGAGGATGAGATTAGCAGCTTGTCAATAAGATAAAGGCGCTAATTAGCGTGAAAAAACCCGACTATTTGACCCATAGAAAATCGCGGAACGTCAAATAATGGCATGGCTATCACTTTGCCTTTGCCGACCGGGAGTCAGCCTTGTTTTTGTCCACGTTTAACACCAGCGATCCGTATTTGCGAGGTGCGCAATGAGCGCGACAGCCACGACCACAGCCCAAACAAAGATGCCTGAGTGGGTCGCTCGCCTGCGCGCTAACCCCAAAATTCCCCTTATGGTGGCAAGTGCCGCGGCGGTGGCCATCATCGTGGCTCTTGTGCTGTGGGCAAAGCAGCCGGACTACCGCACGCTGTTCAGCAATCTGACCGATCAGGACGGTGGTGCCATCGTCACCCAGCTTCAGCAGATGAACGTGCCTTACCGTTTTGCCGATAGCGGCGGCGCGATTGAAGTGCCAGCGGATAAAGTGCATGAGCTGCGTCTGCGTCTGGCTCAGGCCGGGTTGCCAAAAGGCGGCGCGGTGGGTTTTGAACTGCTGGATCAGGAAAAATTTGGCATCAGCCAGTTCAGCGAGCAGGTGAACTATCAGCGCGCGCTGGAAGGTGAACTCGCCCGCACCATCGAAACGCTCGGCCCGGTGAAAAGTGCACGTGTTCACCTTGCGATGCCGAAACCGACGCTGTTCGTGCGTGAACAAAAACAACCTTCCGCCTCCGTGACCCTGAACCTTGAGCCTGGCCGTGCGCTGGATGAAGGCCAGATTGCGGCGGTGGTGCATTTAGTGTCGAGTGCCGTTGCGGGTCTTCCACCGGGCAACGTGACGCTGGTCGATCAGGGTGGCCATCTGCTGACCCAATCGAATACCGGCGATCGCGACCTGAATGACACTCAACTCAAATACTCCGCTGATGTGGAAAGCCGCATTCAGCGCCGTATTGAATCCATCCTGTCGCCAATTGTCGGCAACGGCAACGTTCACGCGCAGGTCACCGCGCAGATCAACTTCGATAATAAAGAACAAACTCAGGAGCAATACAGCCCGAATGGCGATGCCAGCCAGGCCGTGATGCGTTCCCGTCAGGTGAATGAGAGCGAGCAGGTCGGCAGCCCGTATCCGGGCGGCGTGCCAGGCGCGTTATCCAACTCCCCTGCCCCAGCGCCAAATGCGCCAATCTCGACGCCGCCTGCCAACCAGAATGCGGCTCAGGGTCAGCAGCGTACCACCAGCACCAACAACCAGAGTGGCCCGCGCAACAGCTCGCGTAACGAAACCACCAACTACGAAGTCGACCGCACGATCCTGCACACCAAGATGAACGTCGGTGATGTGCAGCGCCTGTCCGTTGCGGTGGTGGTGAACTACAAAAATCTGCCGGACGGTAAGCCGCTGCCGCTGACCGCCGATCAGATGAAACAGATTGAAGACCTGACTCGCGAAGCGATGGGCTACTCCACCACCCGTGGCGATACCCTCAACGTGGTCAACTCGCCGTTTACCGCCGGGGATGAAACCGGAGGCGAGCTGCCGTTCTGGCAACAGCAATCGTTTATCGATCAGCTGATGTCTGCTGGTCGCTGGCTGCTGATTGCTCTTGTGGCGTGGATCTTGTGGCGTAAAGCGGTTCGTCCGCAGTTTGTTCGCCGCCAGGAAGTGCTGAAAGCCGCGCAGGAAGAAGCCCGCATCGAACGCGAAATGGCGCAGGCGGTGGAAGTTCACCTCAGCAAAGATGAGCAACAGCAGAGTCGCCGTGCCAACCAGCGCCTGAGCGCCGAGGTGATGAGCCAGCGTATTCGTGAAATGTCAGACAACGATCCGCGCGTCGTCGCGCTGGTCATTCGCCAGTGGATGAGCAACGACCATGAGTAATACAGCCCTTTCCGGTACCGATAAAAGCGTCATCCTGCTGATGACCATTGGCGAAGATCGCGCGGCGGAGGTGTTCAAACACCTCAACACCCGCGAAGTGCAAACCCTGAGTGCGGCGATGGCGAGCGTGCGTCAGATTTCGAACAAGCAACTGACCGAAGTGCTGGCCGAGTTTGAACATGAAGCAGAGCAGTACGCGGCGCTGAACGTCAATGCCAATGAGTATCTGCGTTCCGTGCTGGTGAAAGCGCTGGGCGAAGAACGCGCCGCCAGCCTGCTGGAAGATATTCTCGAAACCCGCGAAACCACCAGCGGTATCGAAACGCTCAACTTTATGGAGCCACAGAGCGCCGCCGATCTTATTCGCGACGAGCACCCGCAGATCATCGCGACCATTTTGGTGCACCTCAAACGTGGTCAGGCAGCCGATATTCTGGCGCTGTTCGACGAACGTCTGCGCCACGACGTGATGCTGCGTATCGCCACCTTCGGCGGTGTTCAGCCTGCGGCGCTGGCTGAGCTGACCGAAGTGCTCAACAACCTGCTCGACGGCCAGAACCTCAAGCGCAGCAAAATGGGCGGCGTGAGAACCGCAGCCGAAATTATCAACCTGATGAAAACGCAGCAGGAAGAAGCGGTTATCACCGCCGTGCGCGAATTCGACGGCGAGCTGGCGCAGAAAATCATCGACGAGATGTTCCTGTTCGAAAACCTCGTCGAAGTGGACGATCGCAGCATCCAGCGCCTGTTGCAGGAAGTGGATTCCGAATCGCTGCTTATCGCCCTCAAAGGGGCCGAACAGCCGCTGCGCGAGAAATTCCTGCGCAACATGTCGCAGCGTGCGGCGGATATCCTGCGCGACGACCTCGCCAACCGTGGCCCGGTTCGCCTGTCGCAGGTGGAGAACGAACAGAAAGCGATTCTGCTTATTGTGCGTCGCCTGGCCGAAACCGGCGAGATGGTGATTGGCAGCGGAGACGACACCTATGTCTGATACCACGCCATGGAAAGTCTGGCAGCCTGACGATTTGGCCCCGAGAATGCCGGAGTTTGTCGCCGAATTCAGTGCTACAGATGAGCAAACTGACGCGGAGCCGGAGATATCTGAAGAGCAAAAGCTGCAACAACAGCTGGCGCATATTCAGATGCAGGCTCACGAACAGGGCTACAACGCAGGCCTGAATGAAGGTCGCAGCGCCGGACATGCGCAAGGTTATCAGGAAGGCTTAGCACAGGGTCAGGAACAAGGCCTGACTCAGGCGCAACAGCAGCAAGCACCGTTACATGCACGGATGCAACAGCTGGTGAGCGAGTTTCAGCATACGCTGGACGCCCTCGACAGCGTGATTGCCTCGCGCCTGATGCAGATGGCGCTTGAAGCGGCACGTCAGGTGATTGGTCAGGCTCCGGTGGTCGATAACTCTGCGCTGATCAAACAGATTCAGGCGTTGCTGCAACAGGAACCACTGTTCAGCGGCAAACCGCAACTGCGTGTACATCCGGATGATTTACAGCGAGTTGAAGAGATGGTTGGCGCGACGTTAAGCCTGCACGGCTGGCGGCTGCGCGGTGACCCGACGCTGCATCATGGCGGCTGCAAAATCTCCGCTGATGAAGGCGATCTCGACGCCAGCGTCGCCACGCGCTGGCAGGAGCTGTGCCGTCTGGCCGCTCCGGGAGTCATCTGATGACCGCCCGTTTAACTCGCTGGCTGACCACGCTCGACAATTTCGAGACCAAAATGACCCAGCTTCCGGCTGTGCGTCGTTACGGTCGTTTGACTCGCGCCACAGGCTTAGTACTGGAAGCCACCGGGCTGCAATTGCCGCTGGGTGCGACGTGCGTGATTGAGCGTCAGGAAAATGGCGAGGTGCGTGAAGTCGAAAGTGAGGTCGTCGGCTTTAACGGTCAGCGCCTGTTCCTGATGCCGCTGGAAGAAGTTGAAGGCATTTTGCCGGGCGCTCGCGTGTATGCACGTAATGCTTCTGGCGACGGTCTGCAAAGCGGGAAACAGTTGCCCTTAGGGCCTGCGCTGCTTGGTCGCGTGCTTGATGGTGCCGGTAAACCGCTTGATGGTTTGCCAGCCCCGGACACCACCGAAACCGGCGCGCTGATCACTCAACCGTTTAACCCGTTGCAGCGCACGCCGATTGAACATGTGCTGGACACCGGTGTTCGCCCGATTAACGCCCTGCTCACCGTCGGACGAGGCCAGCGTATGGGCCTGTTCGCAGGCTCCGGCGTCGGGAAAAGCGTGCTGCTCGGCATGATGGCGCGTTACACCCAGGCCGATGTGATTGTGGTCGGGCTTATCGGCGAGCGTGGTCGCGAAGTCAAAGACTTTATCGAAAACATTCTGGGTGCTGAAGGCCGTGCCCGTTCCGTCGTTATCGCCGCTCCGGCTGACGTTTCGCCTCTGCTGCGTATGCAGGGTGCCGCATATGCCACGCGCATCGCCGAAGATTTTCGTGACCGTGGACAGCACGTGCTGCTGATCATGGATTCCCTGACCCGATACGCCATGGCCCAGCGTGAAATCGCGCTCGCCATTGGCGAACCGCCAGCGACCAAAGGCTATCCGCCTTCAGTGTTCGCCAAACTTCCGGCATTGGTTGAACGCGCCGGGAACGGCATTACCGGCGGCGGATCGGTCACGGCGTTTTATACCGTGCTGACCGAAGGCGACGATCAACAAGATCCGATCGCTGACTCAGCGCGAGCCATTCTTGACGGCCACATTGTGCTGTCCCGCCGTTTGGCGGAAGCGGGCCACTATCCGGCCATCGACATCGAAGCCTCCATCAGCCGCGCCATGACCGCCCTCATCACGGAGAAGCACTACGCGCGGGTGAGGAACTTCAAACAACTGCTTTCCAGTTTCCAGCGTAACCGTGACCTGGTCAGCGTCGGCGCGTATGCCAAAGGCAGCGACCCGATGCTCGACAAGGCCATTGCGTTATGGCCGCAACTGGAGGGCTTTCTGCAACAGGGCATTTTTGAAAAAGCGGGCTGGGAAGACTCTCTTCAGGCACTTGAGATTATCTTCCCCGCCGCCTGATAGCAGGAGAACACCATCATGGCGCAACACGGTGCATTAGCCACGCTCAAAGAGCTGGCTGAAAAAGAGGTCGATAACGCCGCCCTGCTGTTGGGTGAAATGCGGCGCGGCTGCCAGCAGGCCGAAGAGCAGTTGAAGATGCTGATGGACTACCAGCTGGAATACCAGAATAACCTGAACAGCAATATGTCTCAGGGCATGGCCAGCCTGCGCTGGCAGAACTATCAGCAGTTTATTCAGACGCTGGAAAAAGCCATCGACCAGCACCGTCAGCAGCTGTCGCAGTGGAACCGAAAAGTCGAACAGGCGCTCACCACCTGGCGCGAGAAAAAACAACGTTTGCAGGCATGGCAGACGCTACAGGACAGACAAGCCGCCGCGACATTGCTGGCGGAAAACCGTCTCGATCAGAAAAAAATGGATGAGTTTGCCCAGCGCGCCACCTTAAGGAAACCCGAATGATTACTCTGCCGAAACTTGTGGTCAGCGATACCGACCTCACCGCCGCCTCCGGTCTGACAGGCAAAACCAGCGATACCGGTGGCACGGCGCAGGACTTTTTCGCCCTGCTGGCAGGCGCGATGTCCGGAAAAATCGCCAAAGACGGCAAAACCCCGCTGACGCTGGCCGATTTGCAGGAAGCCAGCCAAAAGCTGCCACAAGGTGATGCTAAAACGACGCTCAGCAACCTGTTGGGACAACTTCAGGACGACAACACGACCAAAGCGGATGTCACCACGCTCAGCGATGCACAGTCAGTCCTTAGCGCATTAACGCCGGAAGTAAAGAACGATGTGCTGAAGCAGCTCGGCAAAGATCTCCAGAAAGACGACGACAAACCGAGCCTGAACGACGAAGAGATGGCCGGGTTAAGCGCGCTGATGGCGATGCTGCCGCATGTCGCTACGCCAACCGCTGCGGTGCCTGCGGGTGAAACTGTATCCGTCACAGGCGCAGATCGTAAAGACGGTCCGGCAACGCTTGCTGGCTTGCTGACGACAAATACAGAAACCACCAGCCCACACGGAAAAACCAGCGGTAAAGAATTTGCCCTGCCTCAGGCTGTGCACGGGCAAACTGCTGCCGCAACTGACGATGTCACTCTTAATCAGTCCACACCGCTGACAATGGCTGCAGCGGCGAAAGCTGATACTGACAGCAATCTTTCTGCCGCCACGCCAACAGTCAACGTTGCGCCGGTTATCAGTAACGCTAACGCAACCGTCAACACACATCCGGTGGTCACTGTGAACTCGCAGCTTGGCACGCCGGAGTGGCAGCAAAACGTCAGCCAGCACATTACGCTGTTCACCCGTCAGGGCCAGCAAACCGCCGAGCTGAAGCTGCATCCGGAGAATTTAGGCCAGGTGAGTATCACCCTGAAACTGGACGACAACCAGGCGCAAATTCAGATGGTGTCCCCGCACAGCCACGTGCGCGCCGCGCTGGAAGCCGCTATTCCCACGCTGCGCACCCAGTTGGCCGATAACGGCATTCAACTGGCGCAAAGCAACGTCAGCAGCGAAAGCTTTGCCGGACAACAACAGCAGCAATCGGCCTTTGGTCAGTCATCTTCCCAACGTTCTGCTGAAGGTGGCGCGTTTAATGCCGATGATGAAGAGACTCTGGCTGTGCCTGCCAGCCTGCAATCACAGGCGCGTGGCAACGGGATCGTCGACATCTTCGCCTAACGCCAGAGGTAGCATGATTATTCCCGTCTTTTCCGCCCTTTGAGCGTGACTTAAGTCGGGATAATCACTCTTAAAGCTGCACCGAAACAGGAAATGAGTATCAGATGACTGACACCGCGATCGCGAAAAAAAGCAAACGCTCAATCTGGATCCCACTGCTGATGCTGGTGACGCTCGCAGCCTGCGCGACTGCGGGCTATAGTTACTGGCGACTGCAGCAACAACCCTCCGCGGATGCCAAAAAAGAGGTTCCGCCACCGCCAGCCCCAGTGTTCTGGGCGCTGGATACGTTCACGGTTAACCTCGGCGATGCCGATCGCGTGCTCTATATCGGGATAACGCTGCGTCTGAAGGATGAAGCGACCCGCTCGCGTCTGAATGAGTATCTGCCGGAAGTGCGTAGCCGCCTGCTGCTGCTGTTCTCCCGTCAGGATGCGGCAAAACTGGCGACCGATACCGGGAAACAAGACCTGGTCAACGCCATCAAACAGACACTTGCTCCACCGTTGGTGGCGGGCCAACCGAAGCAGGAAGTGACTGACGTGCTGTATACAGCTTTCATTCTGCGGTAATCCCATGGGCGACAGTATTCTTTCTCAGGCCGAAATTGACGCGCTGCTGAACGGCGACAGCGAGAAAAGTGACGAACCGCAACCCGGCGCCACTGGCGACAGTGACATTCGTCCCTATGATCCTAATACCCAGCGTCGCGTGGTGCGCGAGCGTCTGCAGGCGCTGGAAATCATCAACGAGCGTTTTGCTCGTCAGTTCCGTATGGGCCTGTTCAACCTGCTGCGTCGTAGCCCGGATATCACCGTGGGCGCGATCCGCATTCAGCCCTACCACGAATTTGCCCGCAACCTGCCGGTGCCGACCAACCTGAACCTGATCCACCTGAAACCGCTGCGCGGGACCGGGCTGTTCGTGTTCTCGCCAAGCCTGGTGTTTATTGCGGTCGATAACCTGTTTGGCGGCGATGGGCGTTTCCCGACCAAAGTCGAAGGCCGCGAATTTACCCACACCGAACAGCGCGTGATTAACCGCATGCTGAAGCTGGCGCTGGAAGGCTACAGCGATGCGTGGAAAGCGATTAACCCGCTGGAAGTGGAGTATGTTCGTTCCGAGATGCAGGTGAAATTTACCAATATCACCACCTCGCCGAACGACATCGTGGTCAATACCCCGTTCCATGTTGAGATTGGCAACCTGACAGGTGAATTCAACATCTGTCTGCCGTTCAGCATGATTGAACCGCTGCGCGAGTTGTTGGTGAACCCACCTCTGGAGAACTCCCGCAGTGAAGACCAGAACTGGCGCGAAAACCTGGTGCGCCAGGTTCAGCATTCAGAACTGGAGCTTGTGGCGAACTTCGCCGACATCTCCCTGCGTCTTTCCCAAATATTAAAACTACAACCCGGTGACGTGCTGCCGATTGATAAACCGGATCGCATTATTGCCCATGTGGACGGCGTCCCGGTATTGACCAGCCAGTACGGCACGGTGAACGGTCAATACGCTCTACGCGTTGAGCACCTGATTAACCCGATTTTGAACTCGCTGAATGAGGAACAGCCCAAATGAGTGATATGAATAATCCGTCCGATGAAAACAGCGGTGCAATGGACGATCTGTGGGCTGAAGCGTTGGGCGAGCAGAAATCAGCAAGCGGCAAGAGCGCGGCTGATGCGGTATTCCAGCAATTAGGCGGCGGCGATGTAAGCGGCACGCTGCAAGATATCGACCTGATTATGGATATCCCGGTCAAACTGACCGTGGAACTGGGCCGCACCCGCATGACCATCAAAGAGCTGCTGCGTCTGACGCAAGGTTCCGTGGTGTCTCTGGACGGGCTGGCGGGCGAGCCACTCGATATTCTGATCAACGGCTACCTGATTGCTCAGGGTGAAGTTGTGGTCGTTGCCGATAAGTACGGCGTACGTATCACCGACATCATCACCCCGTCAGAACGTATGCGTCGTTTGAGTCGCTAAGATGAAAACCCAGGCCAGCGTTTCTCAACCTGCCGTGACCGCGAGTCCCTCTTCTCCGTTGATAGAAGTCAGCGGCGCGCTGCTGGGGATCATTCTGCTGATCCTGGCCGCGGCGTGGCTGGCGAAACGCTTCGGCGTTAGCGGCGCGAGAAGCTCGGCCAGTAAAGAGTTGAAAGTCAGTGCCAGCGCTTCACTCGGCCAACGTGAGCGAGTGGTGATTGTCGACGTGGAAGACGCCCGGCTGGTGCTGGGTGTGACGGCCTCTCAGGTGACGTTGCTGCACAAATTGCCTCCGGCACAGGTTGATCCTGACGCGCCAAAGCCTGAAGTGCCTGATTTTGCCTCACTGATGAAATCTGTTATCAAGCGCCCTGGGAGATCCTGATGCGTCGTGTGCTTTCCCTCTCGCTTGTCGCGCTGTGGCTGCTCTCGCCCGCGGCTTTTGCTCAACTGCCAGGGCTTGTCAGCCAGCCTCTGCCAAACGGGGGCCAAAGCTGGTCTCTGCCGGTGCAGACGCTGGTGTTTATTACCTCTCTGACTTTCCTGCCCGCGATCATGCTGATGATGACCAGCTTCACGCGCATCATCATTGTGTTTGGCCTTTTGCGCAGCGCTTTGGGCACCGCTTCCGCACCACCGAATCAGGTGCTGCTTGGGCTGGCGCTGTTTCTGACCTTTTTTATTATGTCGCCGGTTATCGACAAGATTTACAACGATGCCTACCAGCCGTTCAGTGAGGATAAAATCACGCTTGAACAGGCGATTGATAAAGGCTCGCAACCGCTGCGTGAGTTTATGCTGCGCCAAACCCGCGAGGCCGATTTAGCTCTGTTTGCGCGTCTGGCAAACACCGCGCCTATTCAGGGGCCAGAAGCCGTGCCAATGCGCATTCTGCTGCCTGCTTATGTCACCAGCGAACTCAAAACGGCCTTCCAGATTGGCTTCACCATCTTTATTCCGTTCCTGATTATCGATTTGGTGGTCGCCAGCGTGCTGATGGCGCTGGGGATGATGATGGTGCCCCCGGCCACCATTGCGCTGCCGTTCAAGCTGATGCTGTTTGTGTTGGTTGACGGTTGGCAACTTTTGGTGGGATCACTCGCCCAAAGTTTTTACAGTTAAGGAACGTCCATGACCCCTGAATCGGTAATGATGCTGGGCACCGAGGCGATGAAAGTCGCGCTGGCGCTGGCTGCCCCGCTGCTGCTGGTGGCGTTAATCACCGGCCTGCTTATCAGTATTTTGCAGGCCGCGACGCAGATTAACGAAATGACCCTGTCGTTTATCCCGAAAATCATCGCCGTGTTTATCGCCATCATCGTGGCTGGCCCGTGGATGCTGAATCTGCTGCTGGATTACGTGCGCACGCTGTTCAACAACCTGCCGTACATCATCGGATAAGCCATATGCTGCACGTCACCAGCGACCAATGGCTGCACTGGTTGAGCCTCTATTTTTGGCCGCTGTTGCGCGTGCTGGCGCTGATTTCCACCGCCCCTATTCTGAGCGAGTCCAGCGTGCCCAAGCGGGTTAAGTTGGGGCTTGGCATCATCATTACCTTTATCATCGCCCCAACGCTTCCCGCCACGGACGTGACGCTGTTTTCACCTAACGCGCTATGGCTGGCGATGCAGCAAATTCTCATCGGTATTGCGCTCGGGTTTACCATGCAGTTTGCCTTTGCCGCCGTGCGTTTTGCCGGGGAAGTGATTGGCCTGCAAATGGGCTTGTCGTTTGCGACCTTCGTTGACCCAAGCAGCCACCTGAGTATGCCGGTGCTGGCGAGGATCATGGATATGCTGGCGATGCTGCTGTTTCTGGTCTTTAACGGCCATTTATGGCTCATTTCGCTACTGGTTGATACGTTTCACACCCTGCCGATTGGGGGGAATCCGCTTAACAGCAATGCGTTTATGGCGCTTGCCCGTGCCGGTGGGCTTATCTTCCTGAACGGCCTGATGCTGGCGCTGCCGATAATTACCCTGCTGTTGACCATTAACCTTGCGCTGGGAATGCTCAACCGTATGGCCCCGCAGCTCTCCATCTTTGTGATTGGTTTTCCCATCACCCTGACTGTGGGTATTATTTTAATGGCCGCCTTGATGCCATTAATTGCGCCGTTCTGTGAACACCTCTTCAGTGAATTATTCGATCTATTAGCAGATATTATCAGCGAGTTACCTAAAATAAGTTCTCCTTAGAAATGAAAGGGCTAATCTAAGGATATTCTTAAATTGGTTCTTCAAAAACATTCACCAGCATAACTCTGGTGCGGGTGAATTGTTTTTACCCCTCTCACACATCATAACATTTACTTTACTTTAAGATGTTTCCTGGCAAATTATACGTAACTTTACGGGATAGTTGAGGTCGCCCGATTGTCTTTCCTTTGCTCTTTGTAAGTTCAGGTTAAACGTTCTCTGACAATTAAGAAGCAGTCGGGCTATGGGGTTAATTATCGTTACGCATTGAGTGAGGGTATGCCATGTCAACGATTATTATGGATCTGTGCAGTTACACCCGGCTAGGGTTGACCGGGTACCTGACCAGTCGAGGGATCAAGAAGCGCGATATTGGCGATATTGAGACCATCAGTGAGCTTGAAACGGCCTGCGAAACACTGCAACCGTCTGTCGTGTTCATTAATGAAGACTGCTTTATCCACGATACACAAAGCAGTCAGCATATTAAGCAGATCATTAATCAACACCCCAGGACACTGTTCATCGTATTTATGGCTATTGCCAACGTCCATTTCGATGAGTATTTGCTGGTCAGAGATAATCTGTTAATCAGTTCCAAATCGATTAAACCAGAATCACTGGACGATATTCTGGCTGATTACCTGCAAAAGATAAGCCGCAATGTTAGCAAGATTAACATTCCGACTTTATCGTTAAGCAGGACTGAATCAAGCATGCTAAAAATGTGGATGTCGGGACAAGGAACGATTCAGATATCCGACCAGATGAATATTAAGGCCAAAACGGTATCGTCACATAAAGGTAATATTAAAAAGAAAATAAAAACGCATAATAAGCAGGTTATTTATCATGTTGTCCGATTGACAGATAATGTCACCAGCGGTATTTACGTCAATATGCGCTAATCGTTCGAGATTCACTGGCGGCACACCCGCCAGTGAAAAAATCTTACTCGGCTTTCTCAACGAAAATGCCGTCAGCGTGCCCCAGTTCATTAAAGAACCAGATACCCATCGGGTAATCTTCCAGCGACACCAGGTACATTATTCCTTCATTAAACTGTTCAACCGCCAGCACCACCCCTGGCCGACGCGGCCCACCGTCCGTTTTGACCGTTACTCGATCGTTCACCTGCATAGCTTGTCTCCTGTCTTTTACTTCAGCCAGTGTAGAACAAAACCGCCCTGCTGGCAGCGTCTGGCGCGCCAATTGGTGTTTTTATCGACGGTCTATACTCAAAGGTGGATGTCAGCAAGAGGACCCTGTGATGAAAACTGCCAAAGAGTACAGCGACACGGCCAAACGTGAAGTGAACGTGGATGTCGATGCCCTGCTGGATGCCATCAACGAAATCAGTGAGAGCGAGGTTCACCGTGCGGGTGACGATCCTCATCATGTCAGCATTGACGGACGCGAGTACCACACCTGGCGCGAACTGGCCGAAGCGTTTGAACTCGATATTCATGACTTCAGCATTACCGAAGTGAACCGCTGAACGCAGGCAAAAAAAACCCGACCATGGAAGGGCCGGGTAGAAGCTTGCTGATGCAAGAAGCACTTGAAAATTCGTTACACCAGGAAATCTGATGCGGATAAAACATTATCCTCAATTTTTTTGTAAGACAAGCATTATTCATAGATACCGTGAATACATTTAGGATTATTCCTGACTAATTTCCGTTTAAGGAGAGGCAATGCCCAGTCAGCAACAAAGGTGGATTATTTTTACCGACCTTGAGGGCACGTTGCTGGATATGCACACCCAGCAGTGGCAACCTGCCAGCGAATGGCTTACCCGTCTCAAACAGCAGGAGATCCCGGTGATTCTTTGCAGCAGTAAAACCGCGGCTGAAATGATGCTGCTGCAAAAAGAGCTCGGTATTGGCCCGCAGCCTTTGATTGCCGAAAACGGTGCTGTCATTCAGATGGGTGATGACTGGCAGGATGCGGATGGCCCCCGGCGCATCATTGGATCGCCCCATGAAGAGATTCAGCATGTGCTCACTCAGTTACGAGAAAATGACGGTTTTAAGTTCACCACGTTTTCCGATGTGCCGGAACAGACCATCAGCGACTGGACAGGCATGAGCCTGAAACATGCGGCGCTGGCGCAACTGCATGAAGCCTCTGAAACCTTAATCTGGCGAGACAGTGACGAGCGGATGCGGGTCTTTGATGAAACCCTTGCTTCGCTGGGCTTGCAGTTTGTGCGCGGCGCACGCTTCTGGCATGTGCTGGATCAGCGTGGCGGCAAAGCGCAGGCGGTGAGCGGGATACTAAGCCGCTACCAGCAGAAAGAAGGCTTTCGCCGGGTATCAATTGGCCTGGGTGATGGCCCCAATGATGCACCGCTGCTCGACAGCACGGATTACGCGGTAGTGGTGAAAGGACTGAATCGCGACGGTATTTTCCTGAAAGATGCTACGCCGGAACGCGTGTATCACACCCGTTCCAGCGGCCCGGAAGGCTGGCGCGAAGGCCTCGATTACTGGTTTTCATCCTTGTCGCAACAGCAGACCTGATTGCGGCCATTCTGCTTCGCGTAGTACAGGCGCTTATCGGCAACGGATTGCAGATATTCGATATCGTACATTCCTTTGTCATCACTGCTGCTGACGCCCAGCGAGGCGCTGATGCGCAGCGTCTGCCCTTTCGCGACAAGCATTTCGCGGCTGTTAATACGGGTACGGATGCGTTCCGCCAGCGCACAGGCATCCTCATGACTGGCACCCGGCAGCACAAGACAGAACTCTTCCCCGCCTACGCGCCCCGCAATGTCGCCTTCTCGCACTTTGGCGCTGATCATCCCTGCCACATGAGCGAGCACTTTATCCCCGGCCTGATGGCCGAAGCGATCATTGATGCTTTTGAAGAAATCGAGATCGAGCTGAACCACAGATATCGGCAAGCCCTGACGTTCGCAGCGCCTGGTTGCTTTCGCCGCCAGATCAAACAGCGTGCTGCGGTTGTACAATCGCGTCAGGCCGTCGTGCCAGGCTTGCCACTGCAAAGAATCCTGCAAGGTGCTCATGTTAGTCACCATCCGGCGAATCACTCCCCACGAGAGCAGCAGCATGGAAGTAAACAGCAGCCATAAAAGCCCCAGCGCGATGGAAATCGAGCCAAACTCGCCGCGAACGCCTTCATCGATGTGATGAATGCGTAACAACACGCCGTCATAATTTCGCAGCTTTTGCCAGTTGATATAGCTTGTCGAGAAACGTAATCCGCCGCGAGTATCGTGCTCAAAAGCCTGAGCCAGCTGCGCTTTTTCCTGAGCGCTGAGCGGTTCTGACGCGACGCCACCCGGCGTAGATGTCGCAATCAGATTCATTTGGCGGTCGTAAAGGCGGTACTCCCCCTCCGTTTCACCTTCTGTGGACTTTGTCAGGAGTTGTTTGATTTGCGCCAGAGAGAATTCAATGGCCAGCACGCCATGCCAGATATTCTGGCTGTCTACCGGCAACGTCACGGCGACACGGCGTTGTTCACCCTCGGCGGTGTCCAGCATCCAGCTCAACCAACGAATACCACGCGTCGGATTATTCCTTTGCGACTGACTGGCAAACCACGGGCTGGTCACCAGCGCATAATACTGTTCGACGATGTCGTTGTTGTTTGCCACTGGGTTACTGGAGATAAAAAAACCGGCGCGAGAGACATACAGCAGTTGCTGAGTGACGCGTTTAAGCGAAGTAGAAAGGCGCAGCAAATAGCCGACTTCAAGCGTAGCGGTCAATTCATTGCGCAGCAGAGGGTTGTCGCGGGACAGTATCGTTGAGTCATTCACAAACTCATCGGAGACGCCGTTTACCGGCAACGTGCGCCGGTTATCCAGCGAAATAGACCACTGATGCTGACCGCGCTTGCGATCAAACTCCTCGCTGGCGTTGCGCATCACCTCAAAAGCAAGCGGCGTCCTGAGGGCGGCTTCCATCCCGGTGCGGTAAAAAAACAGCCTGTCGACGTTAAGCTGAAACTGATTGTTAAGTTCGTGGGAGACGTTCTCCAAAGTGTTACGCTGGCTGGATATATAGGCGTCTTCCAGTACCACCACTTCACGCCAGGTAAGCAGCGTAGAGAACAAAAGAACGACAAAGAAACAGATGTTGACCACCCGCCCAGGACGGGTATGGCTGCTGAGCTGATTCAGCCAGCGAGGATTTTCCACTCGTGTTACGTGGGGCACACAAACTCCCTGAACATTCCCTGAAACCCATGACAGAACAGTAAAAACGCCCGGCGCGGGAGCCCCATGCCGGGCGTGGTCGTTATGCCTCTTGCTGTGCCCGTCGGTCACCTGGCATCAGTTCGTCTTCGCGGAACGCTTCCCGCTTCACACCGAACCCATCATACCAGCGACACTCAACCATTCCGCTGGCATACCCGGTGACCACCATACGTGGCCCGCCACTTTTCGGCTTAACTTCATCACTGACCAAAAAGACCATAACTGCCTCCTGTATCAGGGTGAAACTGTTTCACGATAGCCGAAGTTTTGCGTTTTTGCGTAATGGCTTAACAATATTTACGCAGCAGAGCGAAGCCGCGAAATCAGGCTCACAACACCAAACACGACGACCCCGACGAGTAAGCCAAAGATAAGATTAAATAAGGTTGGCGCGAGCAACGCAACGAGGCCGCCATAACCCGCAGCCATGCTTTCCACTGCATGATGCAACGGCGCGATGCCGTGTACCACAATGCCGCCCCCCACCAAAAACATCGCGAGCGTACCGACAATGGTCAGCACTTTCATCAGCCACGGCGCAATAAACAGCAGCGCTTTACCCACGGCCTGCGCGAGCGCACTGGTTTTTTCCACCAGCCAGTAACCCATGTCATCCAGCTTCACAATCACGCCCACCAGACCGTAAACGCCGATGGTCACCAGAATCGCAATACCGGACAACACCAGCACCTGGTTTAACAAGGGCGCTTCAGCAACAATCCCGAGGGTGATGGCCACAATTTCGGCGGAAAGAATAAAATCAGTTCTGATAGCCCCTTTGACTTTATCCCGCTCGAAGGTCTTCGGATCCTGGCTGGCTATCGCTTCCAGACGCTGTTGGCGAGCTGCCGGATCTTCCTTGTGCTTTCTGGCGTGCAGGGAATGCAGCACCTTTTCAAACCCTTCAAAACACAGAAACGCACCGCCAATCATCAGCAGTGGCGTAATGGCCCACGGCAAAAATGCGCTGATCAGCAACGCCAGCGGCACGAGGATCACTTTGTTGAGAAACGACCCTTTTGCCACGCTCCAGACCACCGGTAATTCGCGATTGGCACGAACGCCCGACACCTGCTGCGCATTCAGCGACAGGTCGTCGCCCAGTACACCCGCGGTTTTCTTTGCGGCTACTTTGCCCATCACCGAGATGTCGTCCAGCAGTGTGGCGATATCATCCAGTAAGGTTAAAAGACTGCTCCCGGCCAAATGTGACTCCTTGCTTCTTTATTGATTTCTTAGACATACAGTATGAAGGAAAACTTACGGCTCGCACAGACACCGCTTGTGTCAATCAAAATAGCGTGTCGTCCCCCTAATTAAAGCACTCGCCAGACGGATAGTTTTCCCGTTAACTATAAGCGCCCTTTTTAACTCGTCATGAGGACGTATGCACGCCAGACAGTTGTTACCGCTTATCGGCGCTTTGTTCGCGCTATATATCATTTGGGGATCGACCTATTTTGCTATCAGCATCGGCGTGGAGAGTTGGCCACCGATGATGATGGCGGGTGTGCGATTCCTCTCCGCTGGCGTGTTGCTGATGGCGTATCTGTTGCTGACCGGGCATAAGCTCCCGGCTCGTCGCCCTCTGCTCAATGCCGCGCTGATTGGCGTGTTATTGCTGGCAGTGGGCAATGGCTTTGTCACCATTGCCGAACATCAACATGTGGCATCCGGCATTGCCGCCGTTGTGGTGGCGACGGTGCCACTGTTTGCGCTTTGCTTTAGCCGCTTTTTTGGCATTACTACCCGTAAACTCGAATGGGTTGGTGTGGCTATCGGTCTGGCGGGCATTGTGCTGCTCAACAGCGGCGGAAACCTCAGCGGTAACCCCTGGGGAGCCATTCTTATTCTGATTGGCTCATTGAGTTGGGCCTTTGGTTCGGTGTACGGTTCCCGCATCGAATTGCCGACAGGCATGATGGCAGGCGCAGTGGAAATGCTGGCGGCGGGCGTGGTGCTGATGTGTGCCTCGTGGCTGACGGGCGAGCATCTGACGCAAATGCCCACCCTCTCCGGCTTTTTGGCGGTAGGGTATCTGGCCGTTTTCGGTTCACTGATTGCCATCAATGCTTATATGTATCTGATTCGCAATGTCTCTCCCGCCGTGGCAACCAGCTATGCTTACGTCAACCCGGTTGTCGCGGTGTTACTGGGCACCAGCTTTGGCGGCGAATCGCTGTCACCGGTGGAATGGCTGGCGTTGGGAGTGATTATTTTCGCGGTGGTGCTGGTTACGCTTGGGAAAACGCTGTTCCCGGCGCGCAGCAAAATCACGCCTTGCGAGGGGGAGAAGTAATCGCTAAAGGGGATATGCCCTGAGTGTCGATCTGCGCACTGCCTGACCCCGCGCAGATCCACTCTTCCAGCCTTTCGGCCAGCACCTCATCAGTCAGTTTGTTTTTCCCACGCAATGCACATTCCCACACCACCATCACTCGCCAGTTTTCTTCGACCAATTGAGCCATGTCCCGCGCATCCCTGATAACGTTTTTACCGATTTTTTCCAGCCAGAATGCCGTTCGGGTTGCAGGTATCTTAAATAAATAACAGTCGTGATGATGCCAGAAACAGCCGTGGGTAAAGATGATGCAGCGATAATCAGTCAGAACGAAATCAGGACGCCCGGCTAACGTGGCGTCCTGAACCGTGAAGCTAAAACCAGAAGCCGTGAGTAGCGCCGAGAGACGCTTTTCAATTGCGGTATCACGCGTGCCAATGGCACGCATGTTTTTACTGCGGGTCGCGGGATTATGAACGTCCGCCATTCGCTTTTTGCTCCTGGCGCATCTCCACCGCCTGCAAAATACGTGACTTCAGCAACTTAGCGACGGCGGCAAAGGCAGGCACCACCACCGAGTTGCCAAACTGGCGGTAAGCCTGAGTATCAGAGACAGGTATGCGGAACTGGTAGCCCTGTGGCGACTCAAAGCCCATCAAACGGGCGCATTCACGTGGCGTTAACCGACGAGGACGACGCTGTTGGTTTTGCGGATCGTCAAAATGCTTTTCACCCAACGCTTTATCCCAACCGCGGTCGATCAGGATTTCCGCGCCGTCTTTGTAGTATCTGGCCGAAAGCGTGCGGGCCACACTGTCTGCGCGAGTGGGATCGACTAACCCGTAACCGAAGCCATTGCCACGTGCCTGATGCTTTTTGGCGTAGCGATAAAGGTACTTCCACAAAATCGGCGTGAGGATAAATTTGGCATCCACTGTGGGTTCCAGCAGCTCGCCAAACGTCGGGCGTCGCTCCGGGTAGAGAGCAGGCAAATCACGCAGCGTGAACCCCTGCTGCAAATTCAAATCCCGACGGAAACCGACCATCACAATGCGTTCGCGGTGCTGCGGCAGGAAGTGTTGGCCGTCGATGATTTTAGGATCGTCAGCCCCCATTTCTGCGGAATCCGCCACGTCATAACCGAGCGAATCCAGCGTTTGCATGATGATGCGGAAGGTTTTCCCACCGTCGTGACTCTTGAGGTTCTTCACGTTTTCGAGCACGAACACCGCCGGACGGCAGGCATCGATGATGCGCGCCACGTCAAAAAAGAGCGTGCCTTGCGTATCACAGGCAAAGCCATGCGCGCGGCCCAGCGCATTCTTCTTCGACACGCCAGCCAGCGAGAACGGCTGACAAGGGAACCCCGCCAGCAGCACGTCGTGTTGTGGAATGATGCTGCGAATGTGTTCCGCGGCTTCGCTGTCACTGACTTCAGGCTTATGGCTCAGCGTCACATCGCGTATATCTTCATTGAACTGATGTTCTGTCGGGTCACAGTACCAGTTGGCTTTATAAGTTCTTACAGCATGCTTATTCCACTCGCTGGTAAAAACGCACTGCCCGCCAATCGCCTCAAAACCATTGCGAATGCCGCCAATGCCGGCAAACAGGTCGATAAAGCGAAATTGTGTTGTGCGTCCGGTGGGCTGTGGCAACAGCGCCGCTACGCGTGCGTATTCGTTCTCACCCAAGCGGCGGTTAATCTTGCCATTTTCGGTGGCGCGCTTGAGGATTGCCGGGCTCCAGTGCTGTTCACCCACAGCATTCAGCGTGGCGACCAGCGTCTTGACGTCATAAATGGTCATCAGCTGGTTCAGTAATGCCTGTGCGTCTGGCCCGGAGGCTCCCGCGAGAGGAGAAGTGTGAGTGCGTGTAAGTGTGTGCTGCATATCAGTAACCGGACAGACTATTTGCGGTGAGAGTATCACAAAATTTGCGCACTGAACTCAGGACTCCGGCTCAAAACGCGCGAGAATCGCCTCATCGCAATGGAGATAATCGCCTTTCAGCTCCGCCCCCATTTTGGCCATAAACTGCACCAGATAACGCGCATTGTGAACGGCGAGCGCTTTGCCCTGCTCGGTTTGCATGGTTTGCGGTAAGCGCAGCAGCTTGTTCTGGAAATGGTCGAGCGCATAACGCTGATCGTTGAGCCCGCGATGGTCGGCAAACGGGTCGTCTGCATCAAACAAGGAGAAATTCAGTTTCCCGGCAACGGCAAATACGCGAGCCAGCCCTATCGCACCTAACGATTCGAGTCTGTCGGCATCCTGCACAATCTTCGCCTCCAGCGTCAGCGGAGTGATACTGGCGCTGTGGCTGTGCGCTTCAATGGCATGTGCGACTGATGCGTACAACTCTTCAGGAAAATCGGGAAAATCTGCCTGCAACAGGGAAAGCGTTTTTTGTGCCGCAAGCTGAGAGGAGCGGCTGCGTTCAGGATGATTTTTGGGCAAGCTGACAATGTCATGAAAATAACAGGCACACAGCACCACGAGCTCATCTACCTCTTCCTTCGCCGCTAGCTGCTGAGCGGTGGCCCAGACACGTCGAAAATGAGAAAGATCATGAGCCGCGTCGTCGCTGCCGTGATGATCATGAAGCCAGGTTTCAAAGCGTTGCTGCCAGAGATGCAAAGTCATTCAGTGCTCACCCTTATCAGAAAGAGCATTGAGAATAGCAGCTTTTAATGTCAGCTTTCTGAATACGATGACCCGCGTGACCGAGTGTACCAGGCAATACCGCCGAGAATCGAACCGACAATGCCTAACACCAAAAAGCCTAACAAGGCCCCAATTAACTTGCCAGTGGTTGAGCCCATCGTGCCATCGAGCGTTGTGCCTGGAATCGGATCAAATTGAATGACCACCCAAACGTAGTGCAGCATCGCCCAGATAAAATAGCCGCAGTAAGCATAAAAAACCCACAGCGCCAGCATGCCGCCGGGACCCCGGGTGGCTCTTTCTTCCATAAAGAGAGTTCCTTCCTGTTCGTACAGAAATGTTTCGCTTTTCACTTTCTTAGGTCACAAATGTGACATTCATCACATTATAACGTCTTCTGGCACGCCGCAAAGGGGTCAGACGTTTCTTGCTCGTGTCAGTTGCCGTTACCTTGATCTTCAGCAAATTTCGTTCACTAAAAGCCCCAGCCCAGACAAACTGTATTATTTAATTAGAAGTATGAATATTTTCTGAGAATTTCATGATCCCGGTATTTTGCCTTTAAAAGTACTTTTCCAGACTTCCTTTCCATATTCATTCATGGAATCATTCCGTGCCTTTTGTTGTTTTTACACTGCACTCATTTGTTATGCATTTCTAATCACGCCTGGTTGCTGATTGCAATCAGGTTTTTTTTCGCCTTTTCACAAAACAGACTTCTTCTTTCCCCCTCCAGACACCATTCTGTAAAAAACATTCTATAGAACAAGGATATACCTTCACGCGCATTATATAAAATTCTTATAAATCATTACGATAAATGGATAAAGTCATATCATTTATAAAATGTATATATAGCAATAGGGATACAAATAGAAATATTTTAAATAAGTTGCTTACATATTTACTTTAAATAAAAGTGAACTTAGTCGATAGTATTTATTCGTGGTTTAGCATTAATCACAACTATTCATGAAATTAATAACTCAAAGGATTGCATAATGAAAAGAAAAGTATTGGCCATGCTGGTGCCCGCTTTATTGATGGCAGGCGCCGTAAATGCAGCAGAAATTTATAATAAAGACGGCAATAAACTCGACCTGTACGGCAAAGTCGATGCCCGTCATCAATTCTCCGATGATGCTGGCTCCGATGGAGACGAGACTTATGTCCGTATCGGGTTCAAAGGCGAAACGCAGATTAACAACGAACTGATTGGTTACGGTCAGTGGGAATACAACATCCAGGCGAATGACACTGAAGGCAGCGGCAATCAGTCTGCCACTCGTCTGGGCTTTGCCGGTCTGAAATTCGGCGAATACGGTTCATTCGATTACGGCCGTAACTACGGCGTGGTGTACGACGTTGAAGCCTGGACCGATATGCTGCCAGTGTTTGGTGGCGACTCCTATACCTACACCGACAACTTTATGGTGGGTCGTGGTAACGGGATGGCAACCTACCGCAACAGCGACTTCTTTGGCCTGGTGGATGGCCTGAACTTTGCGCTGCAGTATCAGGGCGCGAATGAAGGATCAGATGGTGTGTTTGATCAGGAAGGCACCAGTAACCGCGATGGTTCTTCGGGTATGCGTAGTGACAACGGCGACGGTTGGGGGATTTCCACCACTTATGACTTCGGTATGGGCTTCAACGCAGGTGCCGCTTACGCGTCTTCTGATCGTACCAATGAGCAGCAGACAGGCAGCCTCGCGCGCGGCGAAAACGCCGACGTGTGGACGGTCGGTCTGAAGTATGACGCGAACAACATTTACCTCGCGACCATGTATGCAGAAACCCGCAATATGACGCCGTTTGGTAGTGGTGATAATAGTGATGCCTTTATTGCCAACAAAACTCAGAACTTTGAAGTGACAGCACAGTACCAGTTCGACTTCGGTCTGCGTCCAGAAATCTCTTACCTGCAGTCTAAAGGTAAGGATCTGGCCAAAGATACTGGCTTGCGCAGCGACTGGAACGACAAAGACCTCGTGAAATACGTCTCTGTTGGCGCTAACTACTACTTCAACAAAAACTTCTCCACCTACGTTGATTACAAAATCAACCTGCTGGATAACGACGATGAATTCTACACTACGGCCGGCATCAGCACCGATGACGTGGTTGGCGTAGGCATGGTTTATCAGTTCTAAGTTCGTTTTTGCTGACCAGCCCGCCTCTCAGGCGGGCTTTTTTATGGCTGCAAGATGGAAGAGTAACGCCATCCGGGCTTTTACGGGCAACTCTGATGGCTAATTTCCCAATAGCAACTTAAATCAATAATGAAAGGGCGACCCTTCTCTCAAGTTATAAAAAACATCAATGACTTGAACGAAGCGGCAGACTATGATGCCGACGTCTGGCTGAAGAAAGTGGCGCAGAGAGGGATTTGAACCCTCGGTAGAGTGACCCCTACTCCGGTTTTCGAGACCGGTTCGTTCAGCCGCTCCGGCATCTCTCCGCTGAGGTGGTTGCCATGATGCCTCTCTCTTTGGCATTTTAATACCCCCTGACCTTTTCATTGAGTTCAAGTGACGAGTTTGCGAGCAAAGCGATGATTAAATGGCCCTGGAAAGCACATGACGCACCCCATAACGCGGATATTCCGTGGGAACAGGCGCTTGCCATTCCCATTCTGGCAACGCTCACGCAGGGCGAGCAGGAAAAGCTGATCCCACTGGCTGACCGCTTCTTGCAGCAAAAACGCCTCGTTCCTTTGCAAGGGCTGGAACTGACGCCCATCAATTCTGCACGTATTGCCATGCTCTTTTGTTTGCCAGTGCTTGAACTGGGCATCGAATGGCTCGACGGCTTTCATGAAGTCCTCATCTACCCTGCTCCGTTTGTCGTGGATGATGAATGGGAAGACGATATCGGCCTGGTCCACAGCCAACGGGTTGTCCAGTCCGGACAAAGCTGGCAGCAAGGACCGATTGTGCTGAACTGGCTGGATATTCAGGACTCCTTCGATGCGTCAGGTTTCAACCTGATCATTCATGAAGTGGCGCATAAACTGGACACCCGCAACGGTGACCGCGCTAATGGCATTCCGCTCATCCACTTACGTGAAGTTGCGGGGTGGGAACACGACCTGCACGCCGCCATGGATAACATTCAGGATGAAATCGATTTAGTGGGCGAAAGTGCAGCCAGCATCGATGCCTACGCCGCCACCGATCCTGCTGAATGTTTCGCCGTACTCTCAGAATACTTCTTTAGCGCACCAGAGCTATTTGCCCCCCGCTTCCCTGCGCTGTGGCAGCGTTTCTGCCATTTTTACCAGCAAGACCCGCTGCAGAGAATTCGTGAGAATGGCGGAGATGAAAGCGCAAACTTGCATGTAGTACACTAAAAGCACGCATTGCCGAGATTTCATGCAATTGAATCAGGCAGTTAATTTTAGTGTTGACACAAAAAACGAGGCCCATTAATATGCGCCTCGTTCACACGATTCCTCTGTAGTTCAGTCGGTAGAACGGCGGACTGTTAATCCGTATGTCACTGGTTCGAGTCCAGTCAGAGGAGCCAAATTTAGAAAAGCCTGCTTTCGAGCAGGCTTTTTGCTTTTCTAGATTTGGTAGTCAATCGCCGCTTCTTCTGGCTCCATCACCTGACGTTTGATTTCGTCGACGGAAAGCCCTGCGTTGCAGAGTTCAAGGAAACGCCAGACATAGTTTCGCTGTAATTGTCCGCGTTTGAGCCCTAGCCATACCGTGTTAGCGTCGAACAGATGATGCGTATCGAGGCGGGTGAAGCGCCCTGTTTCCTGATTATCGCCCGATTGTTCCGCCACCAGCCCCACGCCCAGCCCTAACTCAACATAGGTTTTGATCACGTCAGAATCTTGCGCACTCAAAACAATATCCGGCACCAGGCCTTTACGATTGAAGGCTTCATCAATACGCGAACGGCCAGTAATCCCCTGGCGATAGGTAATCAGCGGCCAGCGAGCAATGGCTTCCAGGGTTAGTGGCGACGTTTGTGTCAAAGGGTGGCCTTCGGGAACCAACAGGTTGTGATGCCAGCGAAACCATGGGAACGCGGCCAGCGTGGTGTCATTGCTCAGGCGTTCACTGGCGATACCGATATCCGCCCCACCGTTATGCAGCAGGGCTTCAATTTCCTGCGGCGTGCCCTGGATAAGCTCCAGACGAACATCCTTGAATAATTCACGGAAGGCTTTGATCACCGGCGGCAAGCTATAGCGCGCCTGAGTGTGAGTGGTGGCGATAGTCAGCACGCCCGAAGCGTCATTGGTGAACAGATCCGCCAGGCGGCGCACATTACTCGCCTCATTCAGGATACGTTCAGCGATAACAAGGAGCGCTTTACCTGGCTCGGTCATGCCTAACAGACGTTTGCCGCGACGGATGAAAATCTCGATGCCGAGTTCTTCCTCCAGCTCACGGATATGACGGCTAACGCCAGATTGCGAGGTATAAAGCATATTGGCGACTTCGGTCAGGTTGTAATCCTGCCGTGCCGCCTCGCGAATTATTTTCAATTGCTGGAAATTCACCCTTTCCTCCAGGGACCTTCAGACATAACGCTATTGTTAGAGTCAGCGGCCCTGGCGAACAAATAATAAAAACCAGCAACTTATTCCATTACGCTATATCAACTGACCAGCTGCAGTTCGCGGTTCTCCAGCGACGGGCGGCTGACCAGTGACATCAGGATCTCTTTTACTGCCTGAGCCTGCGGCGACAGCGAACCACGAGCGGACATATTGAGCGACAACGGTAAGCTCATCGACGGCGTGGTGATTCGCGCCATCCAGCCATTTGCAGAAGCACAAAGGGTTCTGGCCGCTGATTCAGGCAGTACCGTCACGCCCATCCCACTGGCAATGGCCGCCGTCAGGGTAGAAATAGATTCAATTTCCCCAATGATTTTTGCCGTCAGGCGACGCAGGGAAAAGGCTTCATCCACACGTGCCCGCACGGCGCTGTAGTCACGCGGCAGGAACAAATTCATTTCGGCGATAGCCAACAGATCGACACTCTGACCCGGACAATCACGCGTGCCCACCAGCCACAAATCCTCTTTCAGCAGTTGCTGACTGGTCAGCCCTGCTACCGGAGAACGTTCGTACAGCACGGCCATATCCAGTTGGCCGTTCAGCAATTTATCGTTCAGTACATTTCCACTGTTCTCATGCAAATAGACCATCACTTCTGGCAGCTCATTGCGCACAGCCTGAAGCAACGGCATGGTCACAGAGGATGCCGCAGTTCCTGGTGCCAGGCCAATGGACACCTGGCCACTGAGCGTCTGTCCGATATTGTTGACCGCAAGCTGAGCCTGCTCGCACTGACGTAAAATAGTCCGTGCATGGGTATAGAGAATTTTTCCGGCTTCTGTCGGCGTCACTCCCCGCTTGGTGCGAATCAGGAGTTGCTGATCCATCTCACCTTCGAGCGTAGCCACCTGCTGGCTCAAGGCGGGCTGAGCGATATGCAACACCTCAGCAGCCTGAGTCAGGCTGCCGATATCGACGATTTTCACGAAGTATTTCAGGCGTCTTAAGTTCATTTTGCCTCCAGTTTGGGGATGCCAGTACCAGGCCGGCGATTCAGTTGTCGGAGGAGTTGCAATATGCTTGCCAGTTTTTGAACAGCCGCGTGATACGTGCCTGACAGGCCGCAAAATAAGAGATTCTGATAATGTGCGCCCTTTTAGTAGCCAGCCAATGGATTACCCGATGCCCCATCCGGGGACGAGTTGCACCAATGCGGTGCGAACCGAGCCCTTTTTCAGCGCCCTTTTGGCCCGATCACGCTTAGCTTTTTAAGAAAGCAGCCACAAAATGCACCAATGCACTCGCCTGTTTACCCTCTGGGAAAAGTGAGTGGACTACGCGCTGCGGTTTGGCGTGGATAAGCAACACGACGGGCATTGATGGTAGTTCACGAGCCAAAGCTGATAGCGATTCGGTCAGCGCAGGCGACGCACCAAGAATCATGACCACCGAGAAATGGGTGAATGCCGCCTGAAAAGCGCCCATCATCTTTTCCGCTGGAACAAAGATACTACCGGGACCTTGTTGGCTGCTAAAGCTAACCAAAGGCAGGGCTTCAGCCAGGCGTGTCACCCACGCCGGCTTATGTTGAGTCAGATTAAAAAGCGCAATTGACTCAGGCTGGACTGTCGCCCAAAAAGGGTTTTCTTCCACAGAAGGCGACAGCGCGCAAACATCATTTAAGATGCGTAATGGCGTGGGCCGCAAGGGGTCTGTCACAGACAGGCCAGCAGGCTGCTGTGCTGTAACGCCTTGCAGAACACGCCCGACAGGCGCATTCAGATACTGTTTTACTACCATCCCCTGATCCTCTTCAGGGTGGTAAGGGTCATGTTTAGCGACGTGCAGCGGCAGTGACGCACCACGCGTCTCTGAGCAACCCACTTCCCACCGAAGTTGTTGGTCATCACCAGCAGGCAGGTCTTCTGGCTGAGCGTCATCCTCCCCCGTCCTTCCCAATCCTGCGATCAGTGGTTCTACGGGTTCGTCGGCATCACAGCAGCGGGGGCTGCGGGGGATTTTCACCCCCTTCCCTGCCACAAATGTGGCTAACCTGTTGGCTTATCAAGCGGCTTCCGCCGCGTTTATGTTTACGTTAACGCCGTCCCACAGCGTACCCACTAGCTCATCTCATGAGCGGGCATGGGCGTGGGGGTGTCTTTCCTTTGCTGACGAAAAACCTGCGGCGTCACCTGATAGGTTTGACGAAAGACTTTGCAAAAATAGCTGGGTTGCGAAAAGCCCAAATTGCGGGCAATGCTGGCAATACTCCAGTCACTGTGGCAAAGCAGCTCTTTGGCGTTCGCCATGCGCTGTTGAGTCACCCATGCGTTGAAGCCAATCCCCTGATATTTTTTGAATAATTTGCTGAAATAGTACGGGCTGAGATAAACGTGTGATGCCACTTCTTCGAGCCGGAGCTCCTCTGAGAGGTGTGCCTCAATGTAGCGCAAGGCCTTTTTCATTTTGCTGTCATGCGCCAGAGGCTGTTTGCGGCTCACCGCAGCGGGCGTGGGGTTGTCCTTGATCATCACAAAACTGAGCTGCTTTTTAAGGTAGTTTTCGACAATCAGCTTCAGCAGTTCTGCAGAGGCGATGACCCGGGCGTAATCTACCTCCGGGACATTCAGAAACTCGTGGAGCAAATCAGGATCAGCACGCCAGCATTCATCCACCCGAAGAATATCCACCAGCCCGACATCCTGACTCAGCCTGACCTGGCCGCAGAGCACAAAGCCCACCAAATGCCCGGCAATGACTAACGGAATGGAAAAATCGGTGAGCCCGGCATGACAACGATAGATACAAGGCTCATCGGATTTCGACGCCTCCAGCCCACCACAACGATCGCTTAAACGGCAGCGGGAACTGTGCTGAGGATGCTGACGCATCAGCTGACAGAACGGCGTGAAATTGAACAACTCAGAAATTTCATCGCCATGAATGTTGACGACCACCACCGCCAGACCGGTGGCTTTAGCAAAATCCTGGGCAATTTTATTAATAAGTTCTGAGTTAAGGGTACTGGCAGATATCATGACATCCCTCCTCAGTTAATTTATTGTTATAGATTGAGCCATGCAGCGTATTTCCGTTCAACACCTGACACAGCGTAAATGAAGAATAAAAGGGACAATATCAAAAGTCTTCTGATGTCAGGAGACTTTTGCGCCATTCATGAAAGCAGATCACGAAATGCTTTTCTGTGTTGCATCAATCTGTGATCTGCGGCGAGCCCGCTCGCATTTTTACTCAATAGCACAACGATTACAGGGCAGGTTCTTGCCGATGAAAAAGCGATAAATCGCCGCACCAATACAAGCACCAATAACAGGTGCCACTATCGGCACCACAAAATAAGGAATATCCCGACCGCCGGTCATTGCAATATCGCCCCATCCGGCAAACCAGGTAAAAAGTTTCGGTCCGAAGTCACGCGCCGGGTTCATGGCAAAACCCGTTAACGGTGCCGTGGCGGCCCCAAGCACCGCGACTAAAAGCCCAATCAGCAACGGGGCCAGTGCACCTTTTGGCACGCCATTGCCGTCGTCCGTCAGTGCCATGATCATTCCCATCAGCATTGAGGTGATAACCACTTCAACCAGCGCGGCCTGCCACACGCTGATGGCCGCGGCAGGATACGTACTGAAAATACTTGCCAGTTGCAGGCTCTCTGCGCTGCCGCGTATCAGTTGATGCGCAGATTCATATTCCGTAAACAAGGTTCTATAAAGCAGCCAGGCTAACAGTGCCCCACCAAAAGCACCGAGGAACTGCGCCAGCGCGTAAGGCACAACCTTTCGACCGGGAAAGCAGGCGAACAGCCATAAAGCAATCGTCACTGCGGGGTTAAGATGCGCCCCGGAAATCCCGGCGGTCAGATATACAGCCAGAGAAATTCCCAGCCCCCAAACGATGCATATCTCCCACAGTCCCAAATCTGCACCGGCCAGTTTCGCGGCACTCAGGCAGCCAATGCCCAGGAACAGGAACAGCCCGGTCCCCAAAAACTCGGCCACGCATTGTGCTTTTAATGAATCATTCATAGTGACACCTTCTGAAAAGGAATTGTGCCAGTAGCCACCGACGCCCTGACTGGCGGTAACGGACAGGAGGTTCATCGGGAAGACGTGCCTGTCCGCCATTCAGCCGATGCTCGTTACAAACTCTCACTATAAAAACAAACTGCGGAAAAATGTTGGCAACCTCTTGAGTCACCCAGGAAAATAAATCACAAGCCATAGCAAATTATTGCTCTCAATAATGAAAGGATGTCATAGCTGCCAGTTGTTCAAGCTGGGAAAAGCGATCTGCCTGAATAATAAAATTATGCTTATGTGCGTTGCTTTATTATCCAAAATGCAGCCACAACCCATCTGGTCTTTAACAAACAAAAACAGCGCCGTCATTATAAATAATGTAAAGCTGGCGCAAGCAAAACGAAATAGTCACATCAGCACTGGATTTATTCCCATTCAAATACAACAGATTAAAAATCCTTACGCCAATTAAGTAGCATAACTCCACTATTCTTTTTTTCACTCTGAACTTCAGGTCAGCCATTCTTTTTCTTTTCTTCTTTCTATAGTCGTGCTCATCGAGGCAACTCAGTTGAGGTTTTTATGCAACAAGAAGCACTGGGAATGGTGGAAACCAAAGGGCTAACTGCGGCCATCGAAGCGGCTGATGCCATGGTGAAATCCGCCAATGTAGGGCTGGTGGGTTACGAGAAAATTGGCTCCGGGCTGGTCACTGTGATGGTTCGCGGCGATGTCGGAGCCGTGAAAGCCGCGACGGATGCGGGCGCTGCTGCTGCACGTAACGTAGGGGAAGTGAAAGCTGTTCATGTCATTCCCCGCCCTCACAGCGATGTCGAGAAAATCTTACCCAAAGGACTAACCCATGAGCAGCAATGAACTGGTCGATCAGATCATGGCTCAGGTGATGGCCCGCGTGGCCACACCCGATAGCTCTCCAGTGACGCGAGAATCAACGATGGCAGAGAAAAATTGCAGTTTAACGGAATTTGTCGGTACCGCGATCGGTGACACCGTCGGTCTGGTGATTGCCAACGTGGACAGCGCCCTTCTGGAAGCCATGAAGCTAGAAAAGCGCTATCGCTCGATTGGCATTCTGGGTGCTCGCACCGGGGCGGGGCCGCACATTATGGCCGCCGATGAAGCGGTCAAAGCCACCAACACCGAAGTTGTCAGCATTGAATTGCCTCGCGACACCAAAGGCGGCGCAGGCCACGGCTCGCTGATCATTCTTGGCGGCAACGATGTGTCTGATGTGAAACGTGGCATTGAAGTGGCGCTGAAGGAACTCGATCGTACATTCGGCGATGTCTATGGCAATGAAGCCGGACATATCGAGCTGCAATACACCGCTCGAGCCAGCCACGCGTTGGAAAAAGCATTTGGAGCCCCACTCGGCCGGGCTTGCGGGGTCATCGTGGGTGCGCCTGCTGCCGTGGGTGTGCTGATGGCAGACACCGCGCTGAAAGCGGCCAACGTGGATGTTGTCGCCTACAGCTCGCCAGCACACGGAACCAGCTTCAGCAACGAAGTCATTTTGGTGATTTCCGGAGACTCCGGTGCCGTGCGCCAGGCCGTCATTTCCGCCCGCGAAATCGGCAAAACGGTCCTGTCGACGCTCGGCAGTGAACCGAAAAACGATCGCCCTTCCTACATTTGACAGCGTGAGGCTGACGCATGAAATCGAAAAGATTTGAAGCACTGGCGAAGCGTCCCGTTAACCAGGATGGTTTCGTTAATGAGTGGATCGAAGAAGGCTTTATCGCCATGGAGAGCCCGAACGATCCAAAGCCCTCCATCAAAATCATCAATGGTGTGGTGACTGAGCTGGACAGCAAACCCGTCAGCGCATTTGACCTGATTGACCATTTCATCGCTCGTTACGGCATCAACCTGGCGCGTGCGGAAGAAGTGATGGCGATGGACTCCGTCAAGCTGGCCAATATGCTCTGCGATCCGAACGTAAAGCGCAGCGACATCGTTCCGCTTACCACCGCGATGACACCGGCGAAAATTGTCGAAGTCATGTCGCAGATGAACGTGGTTGAAATGATGATGGCGATGCAGAAAATGCGCGCGCGTCGCACGCCATCCCAACAGGCTCACGTCACCAACGTCAAAGATAATCCAGTGCAAATCGCTGCCGATGCGGCTGAAGGCGCATGGCGCGGGTTTGATGAGCAAGAGACAACAGTCGCTGTCGCCCGTTACGCCCCCTTCAATGCTATCGCTCTGCTGGTCGGCTCTCAGGTCGGGCGCCCTGGCGTATTAACCCAATGCTCGCTTGAAGAAGCGACTGAGTTGAAGCTCGGCATGCTGGGCCACACTTGCTACGCCGAAACGATTTCCGTTTATGGCACCGAGCCGGTCTTCACTGACGGGGATGATACGCCATGGTCGAAAGGCTTCCTCGCCTCCTCTTACGCTTCCCGCGGCCTGAAAATGCGCTTTACCTCAGGCTCGGGCTCCGAAGTGCAGATGGGCTATGCGGAAGGAAAATCGATGCTCTATCTGGAAGCACGCTGCATCTACATCACCAAAGCCGCAGGTGTGCAGGGTCTACAGAATGGCTCGGTCAGCTGTATCGGCGTACCTTCTGCGGTGCCTTCCGGAATACGTGCCGTATTGGCCGAAAACCTGATCTGCTCGTCATTGGATTTGGAATGCGCCTCCAGTAACGACCAGACCTTTACGCATTCCGATATGCGCCGTACCGCGCGTTTACTGATGCAGTTCTTGCCTGGCACTGACTTTATTTCATCGGGATATTCCGCCGTACCGAACTACGACAACATGTTCGCCGGTTCCAATGAAGATGCGGAAGACTTTGACGACTACAACGTCCTTCAACGCGACCTGAAAGTGGACGGAGGTTTGCGTCCGGTTCGTGAAGAAGATGTAGTCGCCATTCGCAATAAAGCGGCTCGCGCTTTACAGGCCGTGTTTGCCGGAATGGGCCTGCCGCCAATTACCGACGAAGAAGTTGAAGCTGCTACCTATGCCCACGGCTCAAAAGATATGCCGGAACGCAACATCGTCGAAGACATCAAATTTGCCCAGGAGATCATCAGCAAGAACCGCCACGGATTAGAAGTGGTGAAAGCGCTGGCTCAGGGCGGATTTATGGATGTGGCCCAGGACATGCTCGACATCCAAAAAGCCAAACTCACCGGAGATTACCTTCACACCTCCGCCATTATTGTCGGTCAGGGGCAAGTGCTCTCTGCTGTTAACGACATCAATGATTATGCCGGTCCGGCAACGGGCTATCGTCTGCAGGGCGAACGCTGGGAAGAGATTAAAAACATCCCTGGCGCACTCGACCCCAATCAGCTGGGTTAAGGGGTGAACAATGGAAATCAATGAAAAACTACTCCGTCAGATAATCGAGGATGTGCTGAAAGAGATGCAGGGTAGCGATAAACCTGTCTCTTTTAGCGCTGCTCCAGTGTCGACGCTTCAGGCTACTCCAGCGCAGGGCCAAAGTTTTCTTAGCGAAATTGGCGAAGCCCGCCAGGGTACTCAGCAGGACGAGGTGGTGATTGCTGTCGGCCCTGCGTTTGGTTTATCGCAAACCACCAACATTATCGGCGTACCTCATAAAAGCATTTTGCGTGAAGTGATTGCCGGAATCGAAGAAGAAGGCATCAAAGCACGAGTCATTCGCTGCTTTAAGTCTTCGGATGTGGCGTTCGTCGCCGTTGAGGGCAATCGCCTGAGCGGGTCTGGGATCTCCATCGGTATTCAGTCAAAAGGCACCACGGTTATCCACCAGCAAGGATTACCGCCACTTTCAAACCTGGAGCTGTTTCCTCAGGCTCCGCTGCTGACGCTGGAAACCTACCGTCAGATTGGGAAAAACGCTGCGCGTTACGCCAAGCGGGAATCCCCACAGCCCGTCCCCACGCTGAATGACCAAATGGCACGCCCGAAATATCAGGCGAAATCAGCCATTTTGCACATCAAAGAGACGAAGTACGTCGTTACTGGCAAAAACCCACAGGAACTGCGCGTGGCGCTTTAACAAGGATATTCCATGAAAACCGAAGCAATTGAATCGATGGTTCGGGATGTGTTGAGCCGCATGAACAGCCTGCAGGGTGAAACCCCGGTCGCACCTGTTGTGAGTGGTTCGGTTCACGCGGCAAAAGTCTCCGACTATCCGCTGGCGAACAAGCATCCGGAGTGGGTCAAAACCGCGACCAATAAAACGCTGGACGACTTCACGCTGGAAAATGTGCTGAACAATCAGGTCACCGCCCAGGACATGCGCATCACACCTGAAACGCTGCGAATTCAGGCGGCGATTGCCCGAGATGCCGGACGTGAACGTCTCGCCATTAACTTCGAACGCGCAGCTGAACTCACTGCCGTGCCGGACGATCGTATCCTGGAAATCTACAACGCGTTGCGCCCATTCCGGTCAACCAAAGCAGAGCTACAGGCAATAGCGGACGACCTGGAGCAACGTTATCAGGCCACGATTTGCGCCGGATTCGTTCGTGAAGCCGCTGAGTTGTATGTGGCACGGAAAAAACTCAAAGGCGACGATTAACCGCAGGGATGAGATATGCACTATATCGCTGGCATTGATATTGGTAACGCCTCAACCGAAGTTGCTTTGGCAAGGGTTGATGAGCAAGGCACATTGAGCATTGTGGGCAGCGCGCTCACGGAAACCACTGGAGTCAAAGGCACATTGCGAAATGTGTTCGGCATCCAGGAGGCGCTCTCACTGGCTGCTAACCATGCAGGGATCGCTGTCAGCGATATTTCGCTCATTCGCATTAACGAAGCCACGCCGGTGATTGGTGATGTGGCAATGGAAACCATCACCGAGACCATTATCACTGAGTCGACCATGATTGGTCACAATCCGAAAACGCCCGGCGGTGTCGGCTTAGGCACGGGCATCACCATCACGCCAGAAGAGTTGTTAACACGGACAACGGAGTCGCCGTACATTCTGGTGGTGTCTTCAGCTTTTGATTTTGCCGACGTGGCAAACATGATTAACGCCGCTGTGCGTGTCGGCTATCGGCTGACCGGCGTTATCCTTCAGCAGGACGATGGCGTGCTGGTCAGTAACCGACTGGATCACCCTCTTCCGGTGGTCGATGAAGTACGTTACATCGACAGGATCCCTTTGGGGATGCTTGCCGCCATCGAAGTCGCTGTGCCGGGCAAAGTCATTGAAACCCTCTCAAACCCTTACGGTATCGCCACGGTATTCAAGCTCAATGCCGAAGAAACCAAAAACATCGTGCCCATTGCCAGAGCGCTGATAGGCAACCGCTCAGCTGTGGTGATAAAAACACCCGCCGGAGACGTCAAAGCTCGATCCATTCCTGCCGGAAATATTGAGTTGTTATCGCAAGGCAGAACATTACGGGTCGATGTTGCAGCGGGGGCGGATGCCATCATGAAAGTCGTCGGTGAATGTCGCACCCTCGATAACGTCATTGGCGAAGCAGGTACCAATATTGGTGGCATGCTGGAAAACGTTCGGCAAAAGATGGCCGAACTGACCAACAAGCCCAGCAGTGAGATTTATATTCAGGATTTGCTAGCCGTTGATACGTCCGTGCCCGTAAGCGTCACCGGCGGTGTCGCAGGCGAGTTTTCGCTGGAACAAGCCGTTGGCATTGCCTCGATGGTGAAATCCGATCGTCTGCAAATGGCGATGATCGCCAATGAGATCAAACAAAAACTCAATATTGATGTGCAGGTCGGTGGTGCGGAAGCTGAAGCCGCGATCCTTGGTGCATTGACCACCCCAGGCACAACTCGTCCGCTGGCCATCCTCGATCTCGGTGCGGGGTCGACCGATGCCTCCATTATCAATCCTCAGGGCGACATCATTGCCACTCACCTTGCCGGTGCTGGCGATATGGTCACGATGATCATCGCGCGTGAACTGGGCCTTGAAGACCGGTACCTGGCGGAGGAAATCAAAAAGCATCCGTTGGCCAAAGTCGAAAGCCTGTTCCATCTGCGTCATGAAGACGGCAGTGTTCAGTTTTTCCCCGCCCCGCTTCCGCCGAGCGTCTTTGCGCGTGTTTGTGTTGTGAAGGCCGACGGCCTACTTCCCCTTCCCGGCGACCTGCCTCTGGAGAAAGTTCGCGCCGTTCGCCGCCGTGCGAAGGAACGCGTGTTCGTGACCAACGCGCTGCGAGCACTCCGCCAGGTCAGCCCAACGGGCAATATTCGGGACATTCCTTTTGTGGTGCTTGTCGGGGGTTCAGCCCTCGATTTTGAAGTGCCGCAACTGGTCACCGATGCGCTTGCCCATTATCGACTGGTTGCAGGAAGCGGCAACATTCGCGGCATAGAAGGCCCTCGCAATGCCGTTGCCACGGGCCTGATTCTGTCGTGGCAAAAGGAGGCAGCGCATGGCTAATAGCGATCCGATCCCGGCCATTGTGATAACCGAGCTGAACAACGCTCTCGCTCTTTGGCAAGAAGTCCTGTTGGGCATTGAGGAAGAAGGCATCCCCTTTTTCATTCGTGAGCAGCCCATAGGTAGCCTCGTTCAGTGTGCATGGCAGGCAGCTCAACACTCGCCCTTACTGGTCGGCATTGCCTGCGATGAAAGCACGCTGGTTGTGCACTACAAAAATCTACCTGTGTCAGCGCCGATTTTTACGCTGACGCAGAACCAAAGTCACCTCGCCCACCGACACACTGGAAACAACGCGGCGCGGTTGGTTAAGGGTCTCCCCTTCAGGGACGCTCATTCGTTATCCACAGGAGAATCGCAGTATGAATAATGCACTGGGAATGGTTGAAACAAAGGGCCTGGTCGCTGCCATTGAAGCCGCTGATGCCATGGTGAAATCGGCCAATGTGCAGTTAGTGGGTTACGAAAAAATTGGCTCTGGTCTGGTCACGGTGATGGTTCGTGGCGACGTGGGTGCGGTAAAAGCTGCTGTCGATGCAGGCAGTGCGGCAGCTAACGCGGTCGGCGAAGTGAAATCCTGTCACGTTATTCCGCGTCCACACAGTGACGTTGAGGCCATTTTACCTAAGTCAGCCTGACGTTTTCAGGCAAGGAGCACAGCGTGAAGCAATCACTGGGGTTACTGGAAGTCAGTGGTCTGGCACTGGCAATCACCTGCGCTGATGCCATGGCGAAAGCCGCTGCCATCACGCTGCGAGGATTCGAAAAAACCAACGGCTCAGGCTGGATGCTGATCAAAATCACCGGAGATGTCGCCTCGGTACAGGCCGCCGTTATCACCGGTGCCAATATCGCAAAACAGCAACATGGCTTAGTTGCGCATAAAGTCATAGCCCGGCCAGCGAGCGGCATTTTGCCACAACCTGCGGCGATTAGCGTTTCGCCAGAATCGGTCAGGGTGAAAGAAGAAAAGTCTGCTGAAGATGCAGCAATACAAGAAAAAGTGCAGACGGCGGCTCTCGATTCCACCCTCTGCAATCTTTGCCTTGATCCTGCTTGCCAGCGCCAGAAAGGGGAACCCCGAACGCTCTGCCTGCATGCCGGTAAGTGAGGTGACACACCATGGATAAAGACTCTCTGTACACCCTTGTCCGCAATGTGCTGGATGAAATGCGGGAGCGCCCGATTCCGCTGGGTATTTCCAACCGTCATCTTCATCTGTGCGCTGAAGATTATGCTCACCTTTTTCCCGGGCAGCCTATTGGTAAGAAGAAGGCTTTGCTGCAGCCAGAGCAATACGCGGCTGAGCAAACAGTCACGTTAGTCGGGCCAAAAGGTCAGATAGAAAATGTCCGCTTACTGGGGCCATTGCGCAGCGCAAGTCAGGTCGAAATATCGCGCAGCGATGCGAGAGCATTGGGGGTAGCGGCCCCGTTACGCAGTTCTGGCGATCTGAAAGGCACGCCTGGCCTCCGTCTGGTTAGCCCTTTTGCTGAACTGGAACTGGCTTCGGGAGTCATTGTTGCCCGTCGGCATATTCATATGTCACCTCTGGACGCTCTGATTCTACGCGTATCACACGGCGACACCGTGGCTGTTGCCATCAAAGGCGACGATCGCCAACTGGTATTCGACAACGTCGATATTCGGGTTTCGCCGGACATGCGCCTTGAACTGCACATTGATACCGATGAAGCCAACGCAGCGGGTGCAGATAACCCGCTCGCTTTTGCGACGTTGGTTAACCGCTAATGAACAGCGCTTTGTTGCAGCACGTTATTGACGAAATCGTCGCTCGTTTGCAGCGACGTGCGGGGCAAACCCAAACCTTGAGCGCTGCACAATTTCAGGACATCGACTGCCAGGCATTAAGCAGCCAATACGAAGCACTGAATCTGATTCAGGTCAGCCTTCCGCAACTCAGGCAACTTGCAGAACATCAGGAGGAGGATCGCATCGTGAGAAAACTCTTTGAGGTTCTCAGCCTGGGCCTGCGGGTGCGAATAACGATTCCCGGGCACTTATTGCCAGCGATACCGGTACACAAGCTGTCAGGTTTGCCTTTGAGGTGGTGCGACGAACATGAGCGAGCCATCGTTCTGCATCCAACAAAGCTTTTAAGTTATGCCGACGTCGCAAGCCTTAACGAAAGTTGGCTGGTGTTGCGTCGTCACTGTGTCATTACCGCCCTTGCGCTTGACGCTACGCGGGCACGCAACATCCATCTCATTAAGCAGGAGTGAATCATGCAACTGGCCCGCGTCACAGGCTCTGTGGTGTCGACACAAAAATCTTCTTCGCTGGTTGGCAAAAAACTGTTGCTGGTCAGGCGAGTGAGCGCCAGCGGCGATCTTCCTGACCCACCCACCCAGGGTGATGAAGTGGCTGTGGATTCCGTCGGTGCTGGCATCGGAGAACTGGTGTTGTTATCCAGCGGCTCAAGCGCCCGGCATGTTTTCTCCGGCCCCAATGAAGCCATCGATCTTGCCATCGTTGGCATTGTCGACACCCTGTCCCGTTAAGGAGAGCGTATGGCGATTTATACCCGCACCGGTGACTCAGGCACCACCACATTATTTACCGGGGAACGGGTCAGCAAAACACATCCGCGGGTGGAGACTTACGGCACGCTGGATGAACTGAATTCAGCGTTGAGCCTGTGTGTTTGCGCCAGCCCCTGTGCGGAACACTGTGAGCTGCTTGAAACTGTTCAGCATCATCTTTTCTGGCTATGTGCCGAACTTGCCAGTGAAAGTGACGCAGCCAGCGCAAAGCGTCATGACATCCGCGTCGAGGATATTTCTGCACTCGAAACTGCCATTGATACAGCCATGAGCCGAGTTGCGCCACTTAAGCAATTTATTTTGCCGGGGCGCTGCGAGGCGGCAAGTCGTCTGCATTTTGCCAGGACGCTCGCTCGTCGGGCAGAAAGGCGCCTGGTGGAATTATCCACCACCGCAACCGTCAGAAGCGAACTGCTGCGCTACCTCAATCGCCTCTCAGATTGCTTATACGCCCTGGCTCGCGCGGAAGATCACGACGCTCATCAGCGAGCCCTCATTCAGGAAGTGACTCGCCGCTATCTCTCAGCCAGTCCTACCGCCACCAGCAGGAATTCCACCATGTCGCTCTCGTTCAAAGACCTTCATCAATTAACCCAGGCCGCGGTGAATCATGCCGAAGCACTGGGAGTGCCAGTTGTCGTCAGCATTGTGGACGCGCATGGCACGCAAACCGTGACCTGGCGAATGCCAGAGGCCTTGCTGGTTAGCAGTGAACTGGCCCCTAAAAAAGCATGGACCGCGGTCGCGATGAAAACAGCCACCCATGAACTTTCCACCGCCGTCCAGCCTGGGGCTGAACTGTACGGGCTGGAAAGCCACATGCAGGGCAAAGTCGTGACCTTTGGTGGAGGATTCCCCCTCTGGCGCGAAGGCATTCTCATCGGCGGGTTAGGGATCAGCGGTGGCAGCGTAGAACAGGACATGGACATTGCCCGGGCGGCGATGCTGGCATTAGAGACAAGGACACCATCATGAATACCCAAGAGCTTGAAACCTTGATTCGCGCCATTTTGCGCGAAAAAATTCCTGCGACAGAAACGCAACCCAAGACAGCGCAAGGTATTTTTACCTCAGTGGATGAGGCGATTAACGCCGCGCATCAGGCCTTTCTGCGTTATCAGCAATGTCCGTTAAAAACACGCAGCGCCATCATCAACACACTGCGACAAGAGCTGAGCCCGCATCTGCAAGCGCTCGCCGAAGAGAGCATGCGCGAAACCGGCATGGGCAACAAAGAAGATAAATTTCTCAAGAACAAAGCCGCACTGGATAACACGCCAGGCGTGGAAGACCTCACCACTACCGCCCTTACCGGCGATGGCGGCATGGTGCTGTTTGAATACTCCCCGTTTGGCGTTATTGGTTCCGTCGCGCCCAGCACTAACCCGACAGAAACCCTCATCAACAACAGCATCAGCATGCTGGCTGCAGGCAACAGTGTTTACTTCAGCCCTCATCCGGCGGCAAAAAATGTTTCGCTCAAGCTGATAGCCCTGATTGAAGAGATTGCCTTCCGCTGCTGCGGCATTCGCAATCTGGTGGTCACTGTCGCAGAGCCAACGTTTGAAGCCACACAGCAAATGATGGCACATGAAAAAATCGCCATTCTTGCGATTACCGGTGGGCCAGGCATTGTGGCGATGGGGATGAAAAGCGGCAAGAAAGTGATTGGCGCCGGTGCCGGAAATCCGCCGTGCATCGTGGATGAAACCGCCGACCTGGTCAAAGCGGCGGAAGACATCATTAATGGCGCGTCCTTTGACTACAACCTGCCCTGCATCGCAGAGAAAAGCCTGATTGTCGTCGAATCGATTGCCGATCGTTTGATTCAGCAACTGCAAGCCTTTGGGGCGCTGTTACTCAGTGAGCAAGACACCGACAAGTTACGGGCAGCCTGTCTGCCGGAAGGCCAGGTGAACAAGAAACTGGTAGGCAAAAGCCCTTCAGAGATGCTTACTGCCGCCGGATTAGCGGTTCCGGCAAAAGCCCCCCGTCTGCTGATTGGCGTTGTCGATGCTCGCGACCCTTGGGTTACCTGTGAACAGCTGATGCCAATGCTCCCCATAGTTAAAGTGAAAGATTTTTCCAGCGCGCTTGAGTTAGCGCTGATCGTCGAAGAGGGATTGCATCACACCGCTGTCATGCATTCGCAAAACGTTTCGCGGTTAAACCAGGCTGCTCGCGCCCTGCAAACCTCAATTTTCGTTAAAAACGGGCCGTCTTATGCCGGGATTGGTGTCGGGGGCGAAGGCTTCACCACCTTTACCATCGCCACGCCAACAGGCGAAGGCACAACGTCGGCGCGAACATTTGCTCGTTCCCGCCGTTGCGTGCTGACAAACGGCTTTTCCATCCGCTAACGAGGCTGTGATGAACCCCTTTTCACTTCGCACCACCTTGTACAGCGGCCAGGACAGCCTGAATATTCTGCAACGCTTTGAGGATAAGCATATCTGGATAATCTGCGATGGCTTTCTTGCCCGTTCGCCGATGTTCAATGCGCTTAAGCGGATATTGCCTGCCAATAATCAGATCAGTGTGTTCAGTGACATCACGCCAGATCCCACTATCAGCACCGTGGTTCAGGGCATCACACAGATGCAACAACTCAAACCGCAGGTGGTGATTGGATTTGGTGGTGGTTCGGCGCTTGATGCTGCAAAAGCCATTGTCTGGTTTAGCCGCCAGGCCGGAGTGGAGATTGAAACCTGCGTGGCCATTCCCACCACCAGCGGCACCGGCTCGGAAGTGACCTGTGCTTGCGTTATCACCGATCCGGACAAAGGAATTAAATACCCCTTATTCGACAAGGCGTTATACCCGGATATCGCCATCCTTGATCCCTCGTTGGTAGTCAGTGTGCCAGCCAACATCACGGCCAATACCGGCCTGGATGTGTTGACTCACGCGATTGAGGCTTACGTTTCACCCAAAGCCAGCGACTTCACCGATGCACTGGCAGAAAAAGCCGCACAGCTGGTGTTTCGCTATCTTCCTGTTGCGGTCAGAAATGGCGATTGCCTGGCCACTCGCGGCAAAATGCACAACGCCTCAACGCTTGCTGGCATGGCGTTTAGCCAGGCCGGGCTTGGGTTGAACCACGCCATCGCCCATCAACTGGGTGGGCAATTTCATTTGCCGCACGGGCTGGCAAATGCCCTGTTGCTCACGGCTGTTATTCGCTTCAATGCCACAGATCCTCGTGCGGCGAAACGTTATGCACGGCTGGCAAAAGCGTGCCGCCTGTGTCCTGAAACCGCGAACGACACCACCAGCCTGAATGCCCTGCTTCAGCATATCGCCCAGTTGCTAAAACAGTGCGAGATCCCCCGCTTTGCTGCCGCCCTGGGTGAGCACAAAGCCGGCTACGCGAACCGTATTCCAGCGATGGTTGAGGCCGCACTTGTTGATGTCACCCTGGCAACCAATCCGCGCAACGCAGATGCAGGGGCTATCAAGGAGCTTCTGGAGGAATTGCTATGAAGACGCTTCAGGATGTCGATGCGCAAACCATTCGCCATCATGTCAAAGCGGCTGGCATCGTTGGTGCAGGGGGAGCAGGCTTCCCAACCCACGTAAAACTTCAGGCTCAGGTCGATACTTTCTTAGTGAATGCAGCCGAATGTGAGCCGCTGTTGAAAGTGGATCAGCAGCTGATGGCCCGGCAAGCCGCACGTCTGATTCGCGGTCTGCGCTATGCCATGACCGCCACTGGCGCAAGCACGGGCATCATTGCGTTAAAAGAGAAATATTGCGAGGCGATTAACGCCTTAACACCATTGCTGACTGAGGACATTCGCCTGCACATTCTGCCGGACGTCTATCCGGCAGGTGATGAGGTGTTAACCATCTGGATGGCGACTGGTCGGCGTGTGCCTCCCGCCGCGCTGCCCGTCAGCGTAGGTGTTGTCGTCAATAACGTACAGACTGTGCTGAATATCGCCAGAGCCGTCGAACAACACTACCCGGTGACGCGCAGAACCCTGACCGTCAATGGCGCAGTGGAGACTCCGCTGACGGTCACCGTGCCCATTGGTACTTCTCTGCGTGAAGTTCTGGCTCTGGCGGGTGGCGCAACCGTACCCGATCCGGGCTTTATCAACGGCGGCCCGATGATGGGAAGCCTGATACCTTCCCTTGATTCGCCAGTCACCAAAACGACTGGCGGGCTGCTGGTGCTTCCCAAAACACACTCACTCATTCAGCGACGCTTACAGGATGACAAAACAGTGCTGGCGCTGGCGAAAACCGTGTGTGAACAGTGCCGCTTATGCACCGATCTCTGTCCAAGGCATTTGATCGGCCATCCTCTGTCACCTCATCTTCTGGTGCGCGCGGTGAACTATCAACAAACCGCCACGCCGCAAATCCTGCTGAGTGCCCTCACCTGTTCAGAATGCAATGTGTGTGAAAGCGTGGCGTGTCCGGTCGGCATTTCGCCGATGCGAATTAACAGAATGCTCAAACGCGAACTTCGGGCACAAAACCAGCGCTATGAAGGGCCGCTGCTTGCCGCCGATGAGATGGCTAAGCACCGCATGGTGCCAATCAAACGGCTCGTTGCCCGACTCGGCCTGAATGACTGGTATCACGACGCGCCGTTTACCGAAACAGACTATCAGCCACCACAGGTCACCTTACTGCTACGCCAACACATCGGAGCAAGTGCCACGCCTTGCGTGAAAAAAGGGGAACGGGTTACGCGCGGGCAATGCGTCGCGGATGTGCCTGAGGAGACGTTAGGGGCAGCCATTCATGCCAGCATCGACGGCATTGTCAGCGACATTACGGCGCAAGCCATTACGGTGATAAGAGGATAACCATGTCTCAGGCTATTGGAATTTTAGAGCTCACCAGTATCGCGAAGGGAATGGAAGCCGGCGACGTGATGTTGAAAAGCGCCAACGTGACGCTGTTAGCGAGCAAAACCACCTGTCCCGGAAAGTATCTGCTGATGCTGGGCGGTGATGTCGGTGCAGTGCAACAGGCAGTTGCTGCAGGAGAAGCGCTGGCTGGCGAGATGCTCGTTGACAGCCTGGTGCTGCCAAATCTTCATCACAGCATCCTGCCTGCAATTAGCGGTCTGAACGCTGTCGAAAGCAAGCAGGCCGTTGGGGTTGTGGAAACGTGGAGTATCGCGGCCTGTCTCGCTGCGGCCGACCGTGCCGTCAAAGCGTCAAACGTCACGCTCGTTCGCGTGCATATGGCCTACGGCATTGGCGGCAAATGCTACATGGTGTTGGTGGGTGAAATCTCAGATGTGAACAATGCCGTTACCGTTGCCAGCGACGTTGCGGGTGAAAAAGGGCTGTTGGTTTCGCGCGTGGTGCTTCCTCGCCCTCACGATGCCATGTGGCGACAGATAGTGGAGGCATAATGGAAAGCTCACCGACAACCGATCGCATGATTCAGGAATACGTGCCGGGCAAACAAGTCACGCTCGCCCACTTGATTGCCAATCCAGGAAAAGATTTATTTAAAAAACTGGGGCTGAACGATACCGTGTCAGCGATTGGCATTCTCACCATCACACCCAGTGAAGCCTCAATTATCGCCTGCGATATTGCGACAAAATCAGGTGCGGTAGAAATCGGCTTTCTCGACCGGTTTACCGGTTCAGTGGTGCTCACGGGCGATGTCTCCGCCATCGAATATGCGTTAACGCAGGTCACCCGAACGTTGGGCGAAGTGCTGCATTTTACCGCCTGCTCCATCACCAGGACGTAGCGCGATGAAACGCATCATGCTTATTGGCCCCAGCCAGTGCGGTAAAACCTCGCTCACTCAGTGTTTTCGCGGGGAAGCGTTGCATTATCAAAAAACGCAGGCGATAGCCTGGAGCCCGGAAAGCATCGACACACCCGGCGAATATCTGGAAAACCGACGTCTTTACAGTGCGCTGTTGGCGAGCGCCTGTGAAGCCGATGTCATCGCGTTGGTGTTGAATGCGGATGCCGCCAGTTCGCCGTTTTCTCCGGGGTTCACCGAACCAATGAACCGGCCCGCCATCGGGATTGTCACTAAATCAGACATTGCAGCCACACAGCAAATAGCCCAGGTAGAAGACTGGCTGAAACAGGCCGGAGCGCAAACGGTGTTTATTACCAGCGCCGCGACCCACACAGGGCTGAAGGAAATCAGCACCTTTTTGAATCAGAGGAATGTTCATGTCGTATAACATTATGGCAGTCAACGCCGGAAGTTCGTCCCTGAAGTTTCAGCTGCTGACCCTGCCGCAGGGCGAGGTTCGCTGTCAGGGGATGATTGAACGAATCGGCAAACAAGAGGCGAGCTTTACGCTAAAAGCGGCGGCACAAAAATGGCAGGAAACGCTACCCGTCAACGATCATCATCACGCCGTCACTTTGTTGCTGGATAAACTGATCGCGCTGAAGATAATTAACTCGTTGCAGGATATTGACGGCGTCGGGCATCGCGTTGCGCACGGTGGGGAATTCTTTAAAGACTCGGTAAACATCACCGATGATACGCTGGCAAAAATAGAGCAGTTGGCTGAGCTTGCGCCACTACACAACCCGGTTAACGTATTGGGTATCAAAGTGTTTCGTCAGCTTTTACCCACGATACCTGCCGTGGCGGTGTTTGACACAGCCTTCCACCAAACGCTAGAAGCCTCCGCTTTTCTTTATCCTCTGCCGTTACGGTATTACCAGGAACTGGGTGTGCGCCGCTATGGTTTTCACGGGACGAGCCATAAATTTGTCAGCCAGAAGCTAGCCGAAAAAATGGGTATTCCGTTGAGTGCGCTTCGAGTGGTCAGCTGTCATCTTGGCAACGGGTGCAGCGTCTGCGCAATTCAGGGCGGGAAATCTGTGAATACCTCGATGGGCTTTACCCCGCAATCCGGGGTGATGATGGGCACCCGCAGCGGCGATATCGACCCTTCCATTCTGCCGTGGGTTGCGCAGCGAGAGCACAAAACCCCACAGCAGCTCAACCAGTTGATCAACAATGAATCTGGCCTTTTGGGTGTATCCGGTGTGTCCAACGATTATCGGGATGTCGAACTGGCTGCGGATGCAGGTCATCAACAAGCCGCGCTCGCCCTCACGCTATTCGCAGAAAGAATCAGGGCGACAATCGGCAGCTACGTTCTGCAAATGGGCGGTATTGATGCGCTTATTTTCACCGGTGGCATCGGCGAAAACGCCGTTCGTGCCAGAACAGCCATCTGCAAGAATCTGGGATTTTTGGGGCTGGCGGTAGATGAGCAGAAAAACACCGAGAATGCGACGTTTATTCAGTCCGACAGCTCGGTAGTGAAGGTGGCCGTCATCAATACCAACGAGGAATTGATGATCGCTCAGGATGTGATGCGTATTGGATTGAGCGCTTCGCATCCGCAAAAAGTGTGTCTCAGTGAAGCGTGATTCGGCATTTTTTCAGCAAATCCTCACTTTTTGCTGAAATAGTCAGCAATCAGCACAGTTGAATGCACAGAGCCTTTGACATGCTGCGCGGGCATCGCTAATATTCGCCCCGTTCACACGATTCCTCTGTAGTTCAGTCGGTAGAACGGCGGACTGTTAATCCGTATGTCACTGGTTCGAGTCCAGTCAGAGGAGCCATATTTGAGAAGCCTGCTCAGGAAACTGAGCGGGCTTTTTGCTTTTCTGCATTCCGTTCGCATTCCCTTCATTGTTCGGCATTTTCCGCTGGCTTTTGTGTCACATTCCTGTGACATTTTATCGGGTAAAACCGAGAGCAGACACATGGAGCGAATGATGAATAATAAGGCTACCGGCCTCACCCCGGAACAGGCGCTGGAACGACTCGACGCGCTCTATAATCAATCGGTCGCGGCTTTGCGAGAAGCGATAGGTCGTTACATCAACGACAGCACCCTGCCAACTCCTGAAGAACGCGCAAAAGGGTTGTTCGTCTACCCTTCTCTGTCCGTCTCCTGGGATGGTGAAGCGCATAATGCCCTGAAGACTCGCGCCTGGGGCCGCTTCACGCATGCGGGTTGCTACTCAACGACCATTACTCAACCCACGCTTTTCCGCCCTTACTTGCTTGAGCAGCTCACGTCGCTGTATCAGGATTACGGTGCAAACATCACCGTCGAACTGTCTGAGCATGAAATTCCTTATCCGTACGTGATTGATGGCTCCACGTTAACCCTGGATCGCTCCATGAGCGCCGGGCTAACACGTCATTTCCCGACCACCGATTTAGCGCAGATTGGTGATGAGACCGCCGATGGTCTGTTCCACCCGACCGAGCTTTACCCGCTGTCGCACTTTGACGCTCGCCGCGTGGATTTCTCCCTCGCTCGCCTGCGCCATTACACCGGCACGCCCGTTGAACACTTCCAGCCGTTTGTGCTGTTCACCAACTACACCCGCTATGTGGATGAGTTTGTGCGCTGGGGATGTAGCCAAATTCTTGATCCAGATAGCCCGTATATCGCGCTGTCTTGTGCCGGTGGCGTGTGGATCACCGCCGATACTGAAGCTCCGGAAACCGCCATTTCCGATCTGGCCTGGAAAAAACACCAGATGCCCGCCTGGCACCTGATCACTAAAGACGGACAAGGCATTACGCTGATCAACATCGGCGTGGGCCCGGCTAATGCCAAGAATATTTGTGATCATCTGGCCGTGTTACGCCCGGATGTGTGGATGATGATTGGTCACTGTGGCGGCCTGCGCGAAAGCCAGACCATCGGCGATTACGTGCTGGCACATGCTTATCTGCGTGACGATCACGTGCTGGATGCTGTACTGCCACCGGACATCCCGATTCCAAGCATTGCCGAAGTGCAACGAGCATTGTACGACGCCACGAAACAGGTCAGCGGGATGCCCGGCGAAGAGGTCAAACATCGCCTGCGCACCGGGACTGTCGTCACCACCGACGACCGTAACTGGGAGCTGCGTTATTCTGCTTCCGCGCTGCGGTTCAACCTGAGCCGCGCGGTCGCCATCGATATGGAAAGCGCCACCATCGCCGCTCAGGGTTACCGCTTCCGCGTACCATACGGCACGCTGCTGTGCGTTTCTGATAAGCCGCTTCACGGCGAAATTAAGCTGCCGGGTCAGGCGAACCGCTTCTATGAAGGGGCCATTTCTGAGCATTTGCAGATTGGGATCCGCGCCATCGACTTGCTGCGAGCTGAGGGCGATAAACTGCACTCACGCAAACTGCGCACCTTTAACGAACCGCCGTTCCGCTAATGAACAGGACAAGTACCATGCAAACGACCGCCCCGCTTTCCGCGCTACGAGGCTACCTGGCTGAACACGACCTGGATGGCATGATTGTGCCCCGTGCCGATGCCTGGCAGAGCGAATATGCCGCCCCGCACGATAATAAACTCGAATGGGTTTCCGGGTTTTCTGGCTCCGCCGGGGTCGCGCTGGTCCTTCAGGATCGCGCCCTGATTTTTGTTGATGGCCGCTATCAGGTTCAGGTTCGTCATGAAGTGGATCTTAAGGCCTGGGACATTCATCACCTGCATAACGATCCGCTGGAGAACCATCTTCCGGCGGGCAGCCGTATCGCTTTCGATCCTATGCTGATGGTTAACAGCCAGTATGAAGTCTTGAAGAACACCGATTGCACGCTAGTGCCACTCGCCGAAGATCTGTTTAACACGCTCTGGCACGATCGCCCTGCCGCGCCATGTGGCTTGATCCGTGAAATGCCGCTGAACGTTGCCGGAGAAAGCAGTGAAGCCAAACGCCAGCGCATCGCAGCCGTGCTTGATGCCCACGGCGCAGATTATCTTGCCATCACGCAGCCGGATAACATTGCCTGGTTGCTGAACGTGCGCGGTGCCGATATCGCCACCAGCCCGGTGCCGCTTTCGTTTGTCCTGTTGAGCCGCAAAGGTGATGTGGAATGGTTTGTCGATAGCGCTAAAACCGTGAACCTGCCGCAGGCGCTGCTTTCCGGTTTGACGCTGTCGCCGATGGATCAACTGGTGCCGCGCTGCCAGCAAATTGCATCGGGTAAACGTGTTCAACTGGATGCGGACAGCGCCCCTGTTGCACTGCGTTTTGCCGTAGAACAGCACGGCGGCGAAGTCTATTGGGATGCAGACCCAATCACGTTGATGAAAGCCACCAAGAATGACACCGAACTTGAAGGCTATCGCGACAGCCACCAGAAAGACGGTGCCGCATGGGTGAATTTCCTCGCCTGGCTGGCGCATGAAGTTCCGGCTCGCATTGCCGCAGGTAACCCGCTAACCGAGCTGGAGGCACAAGCCAAACAGCTCGCTTTCCGCGAACAGCAGGACGGCTTTATCGAGATGAGTTTCGGGACGATTTCTGCGGCGTCAGCCAACGCCGCGATGTGCCATTACCACTCAAGCGAAGCCACCAATACGGCGATTACCTCCGACAGCTTCTACCTGAATGACTCCGGCGGCCAGTACCACAACGGCACCACTGATGCCACACGTACACTGGCATTTGGCCCAATGGATCAACAGCGTAAACTGCATTACACCGCAGTGCTGAAAGGTTTTCTGTCGCTGATCACCCTGCAATTTCCGTCAGGCAGTTTTGGACACCAACTGGATGCCTTTGCCCGTCGTTCTCTGTGGGAGCTGGGCGTTGATTTCGATCACGGCACCGGGCACGGCGTGGGTCATCAGTTGCTAATCCACGAAGCGCCGCACCGCATCGCCAAAAAGGTTAACCCGTGGCCGTTGGCGGCAGGCAATATCATCACCATCGAGCCGGGCTACTACCTGGAAGGGGAATACGGCATTCGTATTGAAAACCAGGTCGAAGTGGTCGATACCCTGCCGGGCTTCTGTAAATTCTCTTCACTGACGCTGATCCCTATCGATCTGAGCCAGGTCGACATCACTCTGCTGAGTGAGCAAGAAAAACAGTGGCTGGATGATTACCACCAGCAAGTGCGCGAAACCTTATCACCGCTGGTTGATAGCGATGCGCGGCCGTGGCTGTTTAGCGCAACCGCACCTGTTCGCGTACAGGGCGGGTAATTCCCTACTAAAGCCCGGCGGCGCACTGCTTAGCCGGGCTGATAAAAGCTTGCTTGTCCGATCCCCTTCGCAAGTTTCATGCCGCTGATGTAACAGCTGAAAACTCCTCTGAATGTGCCTCGTGGTTTTACTTCTTCTTCGTTTTTTCACCGCTTATTTTTCTTCACACTTACGATATAGGTTTACACCTATATTGCTTTTAACCTATATTGCTGAGGTGGAAACGTGTGGGAAATTGAAGTCACAGAAACGTATGAAAAATGGCATTGCAGCCTGAGCGATAAACAGAGAGCACGCGTGATTGCAACACTGCGACTCCTGAAGACTGAGGGGCCAATGCTTTGCAGGCCTTATGCAGACACAGTCAAAGATTCACGCTTTAGCCACATGAAAGAGTTACGCATTCAAAGTCATGGCGAACCACTAAGGATATTTTTCGCCTTCTCCCCTTCCCGTTCGAGCGTGTTGCTTTGCGCGGGGAACAAGGCAGGCGATGACAAACGCTTCTATGAGGTGATGATCCCCTTAGCCGATCATGAGTACACCGAATATCTGAACGATTTATATGAGTCGAGGTAAGAAATGGTTAAAACACTGGAACACCTTCTGGCCCAGGAAAAACAAGAAGTGCTGGCCGAAGCCGAGGCTATCTATCAGGAGATCTGCCTCGACTACAATCTGGCGAAACTCCGCGAGAAGATGAAAAAAACTCAGGTCGAAATGGCGCGGGCGCTGGGCATTAAACAACCGACTGTCGCCGGCATGGAGAAGGAAGGTCGCGATATCAAGCTCTCTTCGCTGAAACGTTACGTGGAAGCGACAGGCTGTAAGCTCAATCTTGATATAGAACTGCCAGATGGCACCCATTTCGGCTTTAAGCTGTAGCGGATGCAGAAAAGCAAAAAGCCTGCCCGTCTGCAGGCTTTTCTAAATATGGCACCTCTGTCTGTGTTAGATACCGCTTAAAATGGAATAGCATTCATAATAATAATTACTACCTGACCTTTTGTTAAACGACTAATACATAGCCAGATAAAATAATCATCGACATCAAAAACATTATTTGTTTTACCACGGTAGTTCTATTAGATAATCCGCCAAGTGCCAATTTACAGTCCAAGAGAGTTCGTAAACCTCGACAAAAGCATGGAGGTCATTGTTATAAATATGGCAGCATATTTGAAGTAAGCCCCAAATCACAAAGTCTATTGAATACCTACCACAATCAACTTTAGCTTCATGGCTGACATCTTTCAGACATATTTAAAAAGTGTAACCGACAGTTAAATAGTAGGCCCACCCCGTTGAGTCTATACGTGTGGCCTGCCCTTTACTGTCAAACGCTTTACTCCCCTCTTCAAATTGCCCGCCATGATAGAAATAACGTAAAGTCGCGCCATAGCTCCAGTGAGGATAAACTAAGCTGATTACATTAGTAGCAACGATTGAGTTATTTGTACGGGAGTAAAACTGTTGCTCACCGCCTGATTGTTCTTTCAAATCAGAACCGAAATCAAAATTAGTAAAACCGACATAATTTAACTTCCCACCAAGTAGCGTGGTAATGGGAATAAAATATTTTAATTTAACGCGATAGCCGTCCCATTCATTTTCGTTGGCAGCGTTATAATTATTCCCCTGGTATTTAGCATAAATGTTTGCAGATAGGGTCATCGATAGCCCTGTGTCAATATCAGTGCCAAGCCCCATATACCAGGTGCTCTGGCGCTGTCCTTCGTTTGTACCCGCATCATAGATATAGTTGTGGGCGAAATACCATTCTTTAAATGGACCAAAACTCAGGTCGAGTCCTGTTATTTTGTCGATACTAAACCGTGGTTCTATTTCCATAAAGAATGGAGAACCATTATCCCAAATACCGATGTCGTTATCATTTCCTAATCCGAAAAATTTAGGTAAATCCGCATAACCATAAAAGTCGAACCAATCCACATGCGCCCATGCACGATACTCTGGATAGAGATCTGATCTCTTTTGTGGTCCAAAGCGAGTGGAATTGCTGCCGACTATATTAACGCTTTGATGCCACCAATCCGAGAGATACCCATCATTTCCGGAGTCTGCAAACGCTACCACTGGCAATAATATAAATGCACCTGATAAATAATATTTCATTTTTTTCATGCATATTTCCTTCCGCAGAGAGAGATTGGAAAAGACTATCCATGTAATAAAAACCAAAACTTCATCAAGATATGGCAATCATTTACTATTACTATTACTTTATGATGTAATTGAGGAATATTAACCACTCAACCATTCCTGGCACGTTAATAACCGTGTATTATCTAAAATACAAACCTGCACTTCGACACTCATTTATAGCATCTATCTGGCTGCACTTACATCAACCACCCTCATTTCTGGATCTGGCTTTAATGGGCTGTGAACCTTAATATAATCAATAATTGATTCAGCAGAGGTAGTGCTATTGATCGTTTTGACATTTTTTCCTTTTAAGAATGCCTCAAATCCATCGCCACCTGTCGCACAAAATGAGTGTGTAGCAACACGATATGTCCTGGTTGGATCGATAGGTTGATTATTAATAGTGAAGCTAATAATCCGTTTACCCACCGGCTTTTTACTATCGTATTCAACATGAACGTTTTTTGACACTTGCAAAATACCATTGGTGAGATTAGTTGCATGAATCATTAAATTGGTGAGATCTTTTCCGGTGAGATCCATTTCAACCAGTTCGTTATTAAATGGGAAAGTGGTAATGACATCGCCGTATTTTAAATTTCCTTGCGGAAAATCAGCACGCAATCCCCCGCTGTTTTGTAACCCAACAACGGCATCAGGCACTTTAGCCATCATGGCGTCGATGATTAAATTACCAATAGGTGATGATTCACCATAAGAACGAGTGAAGGGCGTAGTTGTCGACCCAATAACCTGGTCAGTGATACTTCTCAGCCGGGTATCCCACTCATCAATTCTGGCTTGCACTTTTGGATCGGGTTTATATTCGTCAGCAAATACAGTTATTAGCTTTCCATTATAGCTATCAATTCTTTTCGTTCGGGGATTAAAATTCAATACTAATTTACCGATATCAGTACCATAGGCATCCGTTGAAACAACAAGTGTATCGTTGACTTTAATTGGCTCTGGTGTACCCACATGAGCATGACCTGTGATCAACACATCAATACCCTTAAATTTCTTCACGGTATTGATATCAGCTTGCAACATTCTGGCTACGTCTTTATTCCCATAACTTGATTGACGCGCGGGTGTACCTTCATGGATGAGCAGTACAATGATATCAGCTTTGCCTTTTAACGCATCAAGTCCTTTTTGAATATAAGGACCCTCATCACGAGCCTCTGAGCCAGCGTAAGCCTTAGCCGCAATAGTGTCATAAAATGCAAACTTTTGATGTATCCCAATCACGCCAATTTTTACGCCATCTTTTTCAATAATCGTCCAGGGTTTATTCCAGATAAGTTCATCACTGTTGGTATAAAAAACATTGCCTAGCAAAATGGGGAAGTTAGCTTTTGATAGCTGTTTAACCATATTGTCAACGCCATGGTCAAATTCGTGATTCCCCACTGATACAGCATCAAAAGGCATTGCATTCATTATATCAATAATTGCCTCACCTTTGGTCAGCGTGCTTATATAGGGACCAGTAAAGTAATCCCCGGCATCAAAGAAGAAGACACCTTTACTTTTTTTCTTAGCATCATTGACGATGGACGCTATATTGGCAAAACCACCTACCAGACGTTCTTTGTCGATGGCTGGAATTTTACCCGGAGAGACATGAGCATGAAGATCGTTGGTATAATAAATTGTCACATCCTTCGCACTAATTGATGCAGTTAACGTTGCGAATAGACACAACGTAATCAAACTAAGCTTTATTGTTATCTTCATAACGAGTTCCTTAGAAAAATATTATACTCCGTTCAAGGGTTCATGCAGGTGCATGAACCCTTTCGACATAGGCAGCAGAATCAATTAACCTTTCAATAATCGATTTTCAACAGCTATTTTTATAGCTTCATGTTCTATTCATTTACAGTAATTAGCGCGGTAGCGAGTAATCCAGATGATTCTGTTTACCAAAATAATCTGGCACAGCCGTCGCCCTTATGGTATTAAGGCGCACTATCACGTAAAAATTACATTGTAGAGAGGTAACAAAGATATTACCGCTCACATCACTAAACTTGTCTGAAACCTCTCTGAGAGCATAATCTTTATTTTTTTACATCCGCTACGCGCATGCCCTTGAGCTGCTCATCCGTAATGGTGTTACCCGCCTTGAAGTAATCAATCACGGCATTAGACACATAGTAACCGCCAGCTGTATTACGTGCTTTACCCTCGGTAAAGGTGGCAAAACCATCACCGCCATCTGCAAGGAAGCTTTGGGTGGCAATAGGGTAGACTGTCGCATCCTCAATCGGTTTGCCATTAAGTGTAAATTCAACGACCCGCTGCCCTATCGGTTTACTGCTGTCATACTTCATCTCCAGGCCTTTTGAAACCTGCAAAACGCCATTACTTAAACTTGCGGAATGTTCCATCAAAGTTCGCAATTGTTTACCCGTGAGATCCATGGTGGCCAATTCATTTGCGAAGGGGAACGTACTAATCACATCGCCCATCGTAATTGCGCCAGACGGGATCTCACTGCGAATACCGCCTGAGTTGGTTAAGGCTAACTGTGTATTTTTCCCCGCGGCAGCCAGCAAAGCGTCCGCAGCCAGATTCCCCAGAGAGGCTGATTCACCGTATGCGCGCGTTAATTCAACCGGCGACTGCGCCACCGTTTGTTGAACCACTTTATCAAGTTTCTTATTCCAGCCGTCAATGACCTGTTGCGTTTGTGGATCGGGCTGCCACTCATCCGCGTAGAGGGTTTTAAGCTCAAATTTTTTCACCGTGAACTGATGCGGCTTCGTGTAGTCCAGTACCAGTTTCCCTACATCAACACCGCCACTGTCGGTCGAGAGGATCAGCGTTTTGCCTACCTTAATCGGTTCCGGTGTACCAACGTGCGCATGTCCTGTAATCAAAATATCCAGGCCTTTTACCTGACTTGCCGTTTGAATATCTTTATCCAGTGCACGGTGCACGTCGACTCCCCCCATACTTGACTGACGCGCCGGCGTGCCTTCATGAACCAGCAATACGGTCAAATCGACTTTTCCTTTCAGTTCATCGATATAGCTCTGCAGCCACTTAATTTCATCCCGGGCTTCAATCCCTACGCGCGTTGCCGCCGAAACGGTATCATTGAAGGCAAACACACCGTGCAAACCAATGACGCCAATTTTCACGCCATCTTTTTCAACGATGGTATAAGGTTTATCCCAGAATAATTTGCTGCTGTTCTGATAGAATATGTTGCCCTGTACCACAGGGAAATGCGCCTGGCTTAGCTGTAATAACGTATTATCCCAGCCATGATCAAATTCATGATTCCCTATCGTGACAACGTCAAACGGCATGGTATTCATAATATCAATAATTGCTTTACCCTTCGTTAAGCTACTGATATAGGGGCCAGTAAAATAGTCGCCCGCATCAAAAAACCATGTTGCTTTACTTTTTGCTTTTTCCTTTTTAACCAGAGTGGTGATATTCGCCCAGCCACCGACGTCTCGTTTACCCTCAGAAATCCAGGGTACTTTATAAGGCTCCACGTGAGCATGGAGATCATTGGTATAAATAAGGGTGAGATCCTTGGCACAAGCCCAAAAGGGTAACGCCAGCAGAATACCTACGGTAACGACATTTATATTCGATTTTATATTCACAACCCATTCCTTTCAGTTATATAAAGATTCGTTACTTTACGTTCTGAAAGCATTTTTTATGCGAGTCTGCTCACACAATCAACCAGCAGTGATGAGCCAAAATCAGCGACCTCTTGAAATCGTTGGTGACTGATATTGACTCTATTTACGATTAATACCTGCAAATCGTTTGGTTGCCGCAATCTAGGGCTTCCCATATCAGCATCTGCAGATTACAACTGGCCAGATTTCAGACTGGGATTTCCGGCATTGCACTGTCGAGCCTGCGGGAGTTATCCACCGCTATTTGATGAGCAACAATTTAATGAATGGCTGTCTGTATATTTAAGGACATATGCTTCGGAAAACGGTCATTTTTGTCCTGAATGTTTTTGCCAAAAAACGATTTGCTATGGGCATAACCCGCGGGGAACGCAGCGCGTTCAGTGCCGCATGTGCAGAAAAGTCTGGACACCCAAACAGCAAAAGCCAGGAAAAATAGTGCTCCCAGAACGAATTGAAACGGTTGCACTCATCGTGCCGTTTCAAGGGAATAGTACAGAACAGAAACTGTATGTTCTGCTCAGTTTCGATGCCGTCCGTGGTAATGTTCTTCATGTCTCCACAAATTTTACTCAGCATGACATGGGTGAAACTCTGCGGTATCGCTGGCGCGGGATAGCTGAGCCTGATTTACTGCATAGTGATATCGTGCAGCGTGTTGATATGCGCGAGGCGCAATTTCTACATCGTAGCCAGTTTGATGAAATTCAGTACGGAAGTGCGGTTCTGAAACGTAATGCCAAAGGTGCGATGCTGCGTCCAGTTATTGCAGCTCACGGACATTTTCGAGTACTGAACATTCTTTTTCCTGAGGTTAGGATACATATTATTTCACACGAAAGCTTTCTACGAGGAGCAGTTATTACTGTTTGGGCAGATCTGTTTCGCCAACGGGAAGGTGAGCTTTGGTTTATAGAAGAAGAGATAAATGACAGTAATATTTATCTGCCCTGGGAATTTCAGAGAACAACACAACATGGTTGGTGGCAAGGTCAGTGGCAACTGTGGGCTCAGGGAAAAAACCGTAAGATGGTTTGCCCCTTAACAGGGGGTGACCGCGGTAACGCGAAAACGCTCTCTTTAACGGCCAGCAGGTATTTTATCCACTGGCTATATCAACAACCGAAGTTTACCCACAGTACTCAATTATCCGCAGGGCGCGTAACGCAAATACTACTTTCTCTGGCGCAGGATTATAACGATGAACTTATCACAGCGCCTTCTGGCTATTAGTACTGGATAATTTCCTTGATGATGAAGTCATGGCCTACGGCAGAGTCATTTATCACCGCCGGTTCTCAATAGTAAAGGTGTGGCCAAGTAATTACCCATCGGTACTTGCCGCCATACCTTCCCATATCCTCGCTAGTATCATATTGTTATAAAAAACTAACATGATGGGTAGAGTAATCCAAAGTTTAAGGCAGTGCTACAGTTGACTGCGGCCTCATCGTCAGGAATAAATTTCTATAGAGGTAAGTATTTAATACTTATCATAAATGGTTAAGGGTTCATGTAGAAACATGAACCCTTTTAACATGTGCAGTCAGATCATTCAGTCATTAAAACCTGATGACCAAATGCATCTGCACTTTGTAACTGCATTTTTATTAATTAACAGTAATTGAAGCCGTAGTGATTAAGTCAGATAGTTCTGCCTCGTTAAATAATCTTGCACGATAGCCCTCTGCAGGGAATTGAGGCGCGCCATCAGGAAGAGAAATTACATCGTAGATAGTGGCAACCATATTGCCGTTCACGTCGGAGATAAAGAATGAACGGGCATGGTTAGTAAAAATAGCAAAGTAATCGCCATGGTCAAACACTCCTCCCATAAAATCAGTCCATTGGACGATGGGTGTTGTGGGTAGCTCAATAGGGGCATGAACTTCTACAGCTGTTTGGGCAGCTAAGTCTACAGCATAGAATAGAATACGAGCCGGTGGTGTTGAATAGCTATCGGTTGTCGCATCGTCATTCATCGGGCGAATAACAGGATTTTCATCCACATCAAGGCAAGATCGATTATCAAAGACAGATAAAACAAATTTCCCCAAGGTAGAATCGATATTTTCAGCAAATGCACTATTGTTAGTGATACACACAGTGTGAGCACCATTTTCATAGTTAGTAATACCGAAATTATCAATATGAATAGTTTCTGGATTTACCGGAAATTGTGGATTGAAATTACCGGTATTGATCGCCCACAAGATACTACCATCAGCGATAGATATGCCAAAAGTCGTACTCGTCGAACGGGAATGAACAATAACTGCCTCTTCATTATTTGGACTACTTGCAATCCATGAAAGCGAATTCAAATGAATATCATTTGGAGTGCTATTATTTAAAATTTGAGAGCCAGCATACTCGCTGGTGTAATTTTTTGCCCAAATCATTTTCCCGGTATGATCGTTAAATTTTAGAACCCAGGAATCTTGTCCCATTGTATTGGTTATGCGATTAGGACTATCGTTGCCAAACATATAAATATCGCCTGCCGAATCCCAGACTAAATCGTGAGTATTTGAATAGTGATTGCCATCAGAATCACGCATGTCGAATTCAAAAATAACATTCCCGAGAATGTCAATTTTGAAAAAGCGGCGGCCATACCACGACATATCTTCATCGCTACCAGTATAGATATAACCATTGTGAATTCTCAACGGCTGGAGATGATAAACCGATAAAAAGTTAAAACGCAGATCACCATTCTGGTCGTAACCTCGGCCAGTAGACTGCATTAACCAACTATTTCCCCATACCGATGTAAATAGCGAAGGATCTGTTTGTTCAATCTCGAGGTGGAAGATCACAGATTTATCATAAACCTGATCTACCGTGCTAATAGAGAATTGTTGATTGAAAACTTCAGCACCAGTTTCATCCTTAAACACGACCTGGACGCTGTTTGCATATTGCGCATAAAGGCCAATAACTGGAATTTTTATGGTTTGGGAAACTGCATAAATCAGATCTGATGTATAGGAAAAATCTACGCTGGTTGGGCTGGTTGTCCTTTTTGATACAGTGTAAGAATAGCTTACTGGTGTATCTGAAGTAAAATAAATATATGCAGCAAGCTGATTGTCGGCCGGTGCAAGTTCGGTTTTAACATAATTAATTGTCATGATTGTATTCCTTTTGGGTCTTGCAATAAAATTATTGAAGCGTTTTATCAGACAGCAATACTTCGCTAATAGGAAAAGCGAGAAAATGAACGTCTGACGGATAACGTAAACTGTGATAATTAAAAACGGATTTGTATTATAATGCTCCTCTAAAAAATAAATGGGTAAACAAGGAAATGGCTAATCATCCTGAAAATACAGGTGAATCAGATTATCTGTAGAAATAGTTCCACTAAATATTTCAGATGCTATTCAGGATACATTTTTCGTGAGAGTTGGAAATGAACGCCATCCTTTATTTCCGTCCAATCGCCACCCCACTCAACATCAACAGATAAATCCTTAGCTGCCTTAAACACAGCCGTGGCGATTGTCTGGTAATGTTTAAACTCCCAAGATACTGAACCATTTATAACTGCGAATATATCGACGGCATGTCCCGTTAAATGCCTGCTTTTTGATGTTAATGATTTTCCTGATGCCAAAAGCTCAAGCTGCCGCTTTTGGTTCCTTAACCCTTCAGAAATGCCGAAATCGACAGGTGATAATTTCAAAGCTTTTCTCATCACATCAGAAAGGTCCTTATGCACACCTCTAAGGTGCTTTTCGGTAGTTTTACCAAATTCATGATTTATCATTACTATCTCCAGAGAATTTTTTCCAGTAATAATTAAGGGCAACAACACCCATTGCGCCTGATATACCGCTGACTGCAAGTGAAGTGTGAAATACGGTCCCAAGGCTTTGGGACATCAATCCAGAAAGTACGCCGGTAAACCCTGATACAACAATCTGTGCTAATGCCGAAAATAAATTCTTTCCCGACTGGCCAGATTTAACGTCAAGGAGATATCTAACAAGACCTCCCCACCCTCCGAATAATATAATGTAAATCCATCTAAAAAATGCATTTGATGATGGGTCTTTCCATGGCAAAACAATTACCTCCAAAGGTTGTATAAGTAAAAAATTTCACCGATTGATGAGAATATATTTTCGTAATAGAACTTTATGCTTTTGCTATGCAGTAAATAATAAACGTTGAGCAACCCTATTTTGTGATGAATGTCACACGAAATGAAATCAATAGTTTTTATCGATCAATTTACACTAAATGATAGTTATTTATTATTAATATTAATGATTCTATTTAGTAGTGGAATACATAAGAGAGAAAAGCGGGAGAGGACGTTACCCAATAGCTCGACGTGTAGATGTTTACCGAATGAAAATGTGACCATTTCCAAACGTCATTGCTGCCGATCTGATGTTGATTCGTTACTGCGTGGGGGCTTACCACACCTTATAACCCCTTTGTTGTAGCAAACGCAGAAAAGCAAAAAGCCCGCTCAGTTTCCTGAGCAGGCTTCTCAAATATGGCTCCTCTGACTGGACTCGAACCAGTGACATACGGATTAACAGTCCGCCGTTCTACCGACTGAACTACAGAGGAATCGTGTGAACGGGGCGCATATTAGCGATGCGCCCCCGGCTTGTCAAAGCCTGTTTTTCACATTTTAAATCGTTTGCTGATTTCTTCTCCAGAGCGGATAAAAATCACTCCCAGGCCTGTTCAGCTTTCGCAGCATCGAACTGCGGCGGCGGCTTACGGAAGCGGCCTGTCAGGTAGGTCAGATACAAGATACCTACCGCAGCCCACACCAATCCCAGCGTTAACGACGTCATTTCGAGGTTAACCCACAACACGGCAACCGTGGCTGCGCCCATTAATGGCAGGATCAAATAATGCAGCTTGTCTTTCCAGGTTTTGTTACGCCCTTCACGACGCCAGAAGTGGTTGAACACCGACAGGTTCACGAAGGTAAAGGCCACCAGCGCACCGAAGTTGATCAACGCGGTAGCGGTTACCAGGTCGAAGAACAGTGCCGAAAGCGCCACTACGCCGACCATCAGCACGTTCAGTGCCGGGGTGCGCCATTTCGGGTGCACGTAACCGAAGTATTTCTCCGGGAACACGTTGTCGCGCCCCATCACATACAGCAGTCGTGAGACGCTGGCGTGTGAGGCCAGGCCCGAGGCCAGCGTGTTCACGAACGTGGTGCACAGGAAAATGGACTGGAACAATTTGCCGCCCACGTACAGTGCGATTTCCGGCAGTGCCGCGTCCGGGTTCTTGAAGCGGCTGATGTCCGGGAAGAACAGCTGCATAAAGAAGGAAGCCACAATAAAGATAATGCCACCGTACACCGCCGTCAGGAAGATAGCTTTCGGGATGGTACGTGCCGCATCTGGCGTTTCTTCGGACAGCGTGGTGACCGCATCAAAGCCGAGGAACGAGAAGCAGACTATCGTCGCGCCGGTGATTATCGGGATCAGGTGCGCATTCTGGCTGATAAACGGCTGCAGCGACCAGACGGTCCCTACCCCTTCACCTTTGTGCAGGCCTTGTACCACGAGGAAGATAAACACCACCATGATAGCCACCTGCACCAGCACGAACAGGGTGTTGAAGTTGGCCACCAGGTTGACGCTTTTCAGGTTTGCGGCGGTCAGGATGCAGACAAAGCCCACCACCCAAATCCAGGGCGCAACGCCCGGGAACAGCGCAGAAAGATAAATTTTCGCCAGCAGGACGTTAATCATCGGCAGGAACAGATAATCCAGCAGTGATGACCAGCCGACCATAAAGCCAACGTGCGGGCTAATGGCTTTTTGAGCATACGTATAAGCAGAACCGGCCTGCGGGAACTGACGTACCAGTTTGCCGTAGCTGATGGCGGTAAACAGCACGCCCGCCAGCGCAAGAATATAGGATGCCGGAACGTGGCCGTCGCTAATGCCGGACACAATTCCGAAGGTGTCAAACACCGACATCGGTGTGAGATAGGCGAGCCCCATCACCACCACCTGCCAGAGTTTTAAAGATTTACGCAGCTGCGGTTTGCCCGCCTGCGATGGAAGATCGAGTGATGAGTTAGTCGCCATGACGAAGTCCCCCCAAGGACGTACGGGTTTGCGATGAGATTGTTGTCGTTATTGCAAACCTGCTAAGCCTGGGGGTAAGTCGTAAAAATGAGGGTGTTAACGTCGGGCAATGACCTTGTACTGGTCCGTCGTAATCAATTCGGCAGCGGCATTCGCCTTCGCCGTGCGGGTATTTGAACATCTGCATCATCTCATTTCCTCGTCATACAATTTGTTATTAACTGAAGACCCTTTGTCGCCTGCGCTCCGTTACGCGACGCCGGAAAATGGCAGGTTGCCCTGCTAAAACGTCCAGTCTGGCTCCGCTCAGACCGTATGATGCTGCTTATTTTTTATTTGCCCGGTGGCGACTGCCCGGTGGCAGCTACGCCTTACCGGGCCTACAAACCGGATTTCACTCGTAGGCCGGGTCAGCGCTAGCGCCACCCGGCAACTCGCGGTCAGGCGTTTTTCAGCATCCACTCAATTTCAGTTTCTGTGATCAGACGCTCAAACTGAATTAACTCGTCGTTCTTACAGGCATGGAACACATGGCTGAAACGCTCGCCCATCAGCTCACGCAGGTGGTCGTTCTGCGTGAACTCCCACAGTGCATCACTTTGACGGATAGGGAACGGCAAGCCTTCCTGTTCCAGACCATTACCTTCGACTTCTTCCTGCAGCGGCAGCTCGTTATCCAGGCCGTGCAGAATACCGGCGAGAATGGACGCCATCACCAGATAAGGGTTGGCATCAGCACCCGCTACGCGGTACTCGACACGGTGGTTGTCACGATCGCCACAAGGGATACGCAGCGCGACGGTACGGTTGTTATGCCCCCATGAAGCCTGCGTTGGCACATACATACCTGGCTGGAAACGACGGTAGGAGTTCACGTTCGGCGCTAACAGTGCCATAGATGCAGGCATTAAATCTATCATTCCTGCAAGGGCGCGCTTGAGGATGGCGGAATCTTCGCCATCGGCGTCTGCCAGCACGTTTTCGCCTTTGCTGTTCAGCATGCTGATATGAATGTGCATCCCGCTACCGGCGTGCTCTTCATACGGCTTCGCCATAAAGGTGGCGTGCATTTTGTGCTTCTCGGCCACGGTGCGAACCAGGCGTTTCAGCGCCAGCGCATCGTCACAGGCATCCAGCACGTTATCAGTGTGATGCAGGTTGATTTCGAACTGGCCAGGCGAGGCTTCTGCGACTGCACCATCAGCCGGGATCAGCTGCAGACGTGCCAAATCGTCGATATCTTCCAGCACGGTGGCAAAGTGGTTCAGGTTATCAACGGAGTAAACCTGGCTTTGGGTATTACGGTCGTTGGTGCCCGGGGCGCATGGCGGTTGCAGGTAACCTTCGGTATCGCGCTGACGATCGAGTAAATAGAACTCCAGCTCTACCGCTACCACGGGGAACAGGCCGCGCTGGCGCAGCTTCTGCCAGAGTCGGTTAAGCACGTTCCGCGGCTCAACGTCAAAGGGAGCGCCATCTTCATCCAGCATCGTCAGCTGCAGCTGACCGATATATTCCGGGTCGGCGGCTGACGGGGTTAACGTTCCCAGCACAGGCACACAGTTGCGATCCGGTTCACCTAACTCTTGCCCTAACCCGGCTTCTTCTACCACGTTGCCCAGAATATCCATCGCGAAGACAGATGCCGGGAAGTAGCAGCCTTTCTCAATCTTACGCAGGCTGGACACCGGGATACGTTTTCCACGGAAACAACCGTTCAGGTCGGTCAGCAGAACATCAACATATTGGGTATTCGGGTAACGTTCGAGGTAGGTCTTTACTTCGCGTGCGAACGCGCTACTTCGTCTCTCTTCGGAATGCTGAACAAAGTTCTCAACTTCTACGATATTGGTTTCCATGATTCACCGCCGTTGCTTTGGATGCCGGTCGCTGATTCCCGACCGTTAAATATAATGTCCACTTTTCGACAATGATACCAATCCAAATGTTTGTCAAATGTTAAATTGAGTTTGCAAATAGGTTATCTCGCTGCTAGATTGAGAAAATATTGAACGGAACAGGTCAACATGGATAAGTTTGGCAATAATTTAGTCCAGAATGTGAGGTCGATCATGGTCGATATATTTGACAAGCCAGTTATTGGTGTCGTGATGTGCAGGAACAGGCTTAAGGGTCACCAGACCCAGACATTGCAAGAAAAGTACCTGAATGCGGTACTGAACGCTGGCGGACTCCCGATCGCCCTGCCTCATGCACTGGCTGAGCCAGAACTGCTAAAGGCGCTGCTGCCAAAACTCGACGGCATTTTCCTGCCAGGCAGCCCCAGCAATGTGCAGCCGCACCTCTATGGTGAAAACGGCGATGAGCCTGACGCCGATCCCGGGCGTGATGAATTGAGCATGGCGTTGATTACCGCCGGGCTTGAAAGGCGCATTCCCATTTTCGCCATCTGCCGGGGTTTGCAGGAACTTGTTGTCGCCACAGGCGGGACTCTGTATCGTCGCCTGTGCGATCAGCCTCAGTTCCTTGAGCACCGTGAAGATCCGGAACTCCCGGTGGAGCAGCAATATGCGCCATCTCACGAAGTCCAGGTTCAACAGGGAGGATTGCTTTCAACATTAATACCGGGTTGCAACACGTTCTGGGTGAACTCGTTACACGGACAAGGCGCGAAAACGCTGGGCCCGCTGCTGCGTGTGGAAGCACGTTCGCAGGATGGTCTGGTCGAAGCCGCAAGTGTTCACGATCACCCGTTTGCTCTGGGCGTGCAGTGGCATCCGGAATGGAACAGTAGCGAATACGCTTTATCGCGTATGTTGCTGGAAGGTTTTATCACCGCTTGTCAGAACCACCTCGCTGAAAAACAGCGACTCTGACCCCTACTGTTAAGGAAATGCCAATATGAGCGATGACGGCCTGGCGCCGGGTAAACGTTTGTCAGAGATTCGCCAACAACTGGGTCTTTCACAACGTCGTGCCGCCGAACTGTCTGGATTAACGCATAGCGCCATCAGCACCATAGAACAGGACAAAGTCAGTCCTGCCATCAGTACGCTGCAAAAGCTGCTGAAAGTCTACGGGCTGTCGCTCTCCGAGTTCTTCGCGGAACCGGAAAAACCTGATGAGCCGCAGGTGGTTATTAATCAGGATGACCTGATTGAGATCGGCAGTCAGGGTGTTTCAATGAAGCTGGTACACAACGGAAATCCGAACCGTACACTGGCGATGATCTTCGAGACTTACCAACCGGGTACAACCACCGGGGAGAGGATCAAACACCAGGGTGAGGAGATAGGCACGATACTGGAAGGTGAAGTGATACTGACCATCAACGGCCAGGATTATCACCTCGTTGCAGGGCAAAGCTATGCCATCAACACCGGCATACCGCACAGCTTCAGCAACACCTCGGCAGGCATTTGCCGCATTATCAGCGCCCATACCCCCACCACGTTCTGACTTCCTTCTGGCCTGAGTTTCTCAGGCCTTTTTAAAACGATGCTTTTTTAACAGGATTCATTTTCTGGGGCATTTTGCAGCCTGAATTCGGTGGCTGCGGCAAAAAATTGCATTTATCAGAAGGAGTTACCATGGACTTTCAACATCTGAATTACTGGCAGGACAAAGCGAATAATGCCACGCCAGAAACCCGCTTGTTTATTAACGGCGAATATTGTCAGGCTCAGGATGGCAGCACGTTCGATATTGTCGACCCTGCTGCGCAACGCACACTGGCGCACGTTTCGCGCGGCAAAAAAGCGGATGTGGATATTGCCGTTCGCGCTGCACGCGAAGTGTTTGATCGCGGAGACTGGTCGCAGGCTTCCCCTGCCAAACGCAAAGCCGTGTTGAATAAGCTGGCGGATTTAATGGAGCAGCATCACGAGGAGCTGGCCCTGCTGGAAACACTCGATACCGGCAAGCCTATTCGCCATAGCCTGCGTGATGATATTCCCGGCGCGACCCGCGCTATTCGCTGGTATGCCGAAGCGATTGACAAAGTCTATGGTGAAGTCGCGACTACCGGTGTGAATGAACTGGCAATGATTGTTCGCGAGCCAGTTGGCGTGATTGCCGCCGTAGTTCCCTGGAACTTCCCTCTGCTGCTGGCTTGCTGGAAATTAGGCCCGGCGCTGGCAACAGGCAACAGCGTTATCCTCAAGCCTTCTGAAAAATCGCCATTGACTGCAATTCGTATGGCGCAACTGGCGAAAGAAGCCGGGCTGCCTGATGGCGTGTTCAACGTCATTCCAGGTTTTGGTCATGAAGCGGGTCAGGCGCTTTCTCAGCATCCTGATGTCGACGTGATCACCTTCACCGGTTCAACGCGCACCGGCAAACAACTGCTGAAAGATGCAGGCGACAGCAACATGAAACGCGTGTGGCTGGAAGCTGGCGGCAAAAGCGCCAACATCGTGTTCGCCGATTGCCCTGACTTGCCAAAAGCCGCCGCAACAACTGCCGCAGGCATCTTCTATAACCAGGGTCAGGTGTGTATCGCGGGCACTCGCCTGCTGCTGGAAGAGAGCATCGCCGATGAGTTTATCGCTCTGCTCAAAGAGCAGGCCAAAAACTGGCAGCCTGGCAACCCTCTCGACCCTAATACCACCATGGGCACGTTGATTGATAACGCCCACGCCGACACCGTGCACAGCTTTATTCGCGATGGTGAAACACAAGGCACACTGGCGCTGGATGGCCGCGACGGCAAGCATCCGGCCGCTATCGGCCCGACCATTTTTGTCGATACCGATCCGAAAGCCCGTGTGGGACGCGATGAAATTTTCGGGCCGGTGCTGGTGGTTACCCGCTTCAGCTCTGAAGCGCAGGCGCTGGAACTGGCTAACGACAGCGATTATGGCCTTGGCGCCGCGGTGTGGACCAGCAACCTTTCCCGCGCGCATCGCATGAGCCGTCGCCTGAAAGCCGGTTCTGTCTTCGTGAATAACTACAACGATGGCGACATGACCGTGCCGTTTGGCGGTTATAAGCAGAGCGGCAACGGACGCGATAAGTCCCTGCACGCCCTGGAAAAATTTAGCGAACTGAAAACTATCTGGATTGCCCTGGAGCCTTAATCATGACTGAACATACCACCAGCTATTACGCCGCGAGCGCTAATCAGTATGAACCGTTTCCTCAGCTGAACGAATCCGTCACCTGCGACGTGTGCGTGGTCGGCGGCGGCTACACCGGGCTTTCTGCTGCACTGCATTTGTCTGAAATGGGCTATGACGTGGTGCTGCTGGAAGCGGCACGTATTGGCTTCGGGGCCAGCGGACGTAACGGCGGCCAGTTGGTTAACTCCTACAGCCGTGACATTGACGTGATCGAACGTAACTACGGCCCGGAAGCGGCAAAAATGCTCGGCAGCATGATGTTTGAAGGCGGGGAGATCATCCGCGAACGCATCAAACGTTACCAGATTGACTGCGACTATCGTCCGGGCGGCCTGTTCGTGGCGATGAACCATAAGCAGCTGGAAAAACTGGAAGATCAGAAAGCCAACTGGGAGCGCTACGGCAATACCCAACTGGAACTGCTGGATGCCAACGAACTGAAACGCGAAGTGAACAGTGACCGCTATGTGGGCGCTCTGCTGGATCACAGTGGCGGCCATATTCATCCGCTCAACCTCGCTATCGGTGAAGCTAACGCGATTCGCCTGAACGGCGGGCGCGTCTATGAGCAATCACCGGTGACTAAGATTCAGCACACCAGCCCGGCCGTTGTCAGCACGGAAAAAGGCCAGGTCACAGCGAAGTATGTGATCGTGGCGGGCAACGCCTATCTCGGCGATAAAGTGGAGCCGGAACTGGCGAAACGCAGTATGCCGTGCGGCACACAGGTGCTCACCACTGAGCCGCTGGGCGAAGATGTTGCCCGCTCGCTGATCCCGAAAAATTACTGCGTGGAAGACTGTAACTATTTGCTGGATTACTACCGTCTGACTGCGGATAACCGTCTGCTGTACGGCGGCGGCGTGGTGTACGGCGCACGCGACCCGGCTGATATCGAACGCCTGGTGATGCCAAACCTGCTGAAAACCTTCCCGCAGCTGAAGGGCGTGAAGATTGACTACAGCTGGACAGGTAACTTCCTGCTGACGCTTTCCCGTCTGCCGCAGGTTGGCCGTCTGGATAACAATATTTACTACAGCCAGGGTTGCAGTGGACACGGTGTCACGTATACCCATCTGGCAGGCCGTCTGATTGCCGAGTTACTGCGCGGTGATGCAGAACGCTTCAATGCCTTTGCCAATCTGCCGCACTATCCGTTCCCTGGCGGCCGTACCTTCCGTATTCCGTTTACCGCCATGGGGGCGGCGTATTACAGTCTTCGCGATCGCCTTGGGGTGTAATGCTCGTCATACTTCAGGCTACAGGGGCGTTGGCTGCACTCTCTTACCCCAGTCACTTACTAAAGTAAGCTCCTGGGGATAAGCTCCCTTGCCGCCTACCTGTAGCCAGAATTATTTAGAGCAATGAGTCATATGACCCGACGCACAAGAACGTTGATCCCCCTTGTGCGTTTTTTTATTCATCGCCGAGGTCATTCGTAGGCCGGAGTAAGGCGAAGCCGCCACCCGGCATTTTTATTCGCTCCTGACCCGCGGATATTTCCATAACCAGCGTCCACTGACCATTCGCCAGTAGAACGCCGCGCCGCGCACAGCCCAATCCAGGAACATCCCCAGCCACACGCCGACAACGCCCATACCGAGCACAATGCCCAGCAGATAACCGGCTACCACGCGCGCGCCCCACATACTGAACATCGAGACCCACATCGCGAAACGTGCGTCGCGAGCCCCTTTAAGCCCGGCAGGTAAAACCCAGGAAGCCGACCAGATAGGCATAAACGCGGCGTTCAGCCACAGCAATTCTTTCACCACTTCTTTTACATCGGCCTCGTGGGTATAGAAGGAGGCGAACAGCCCGGCAAAGGGTGCGGTGCCCCACGCAATCGCGGTCAGCACTATCGTCGACATCCAGAACACATGGCGCAGTTGTTTCTCTGCCTGACCAATCTGCCCTTTACCAAGCCGTTTGCCGGTGATGATGGTCGATGCCGACCCTAATGCGTTACCCGGTAAGTTGATAAGCGATGCGACGGAAAAAGCGATAAAGTTACCGGCGATAACATCAGTGCCCATTCCTGCAACGAACATCTGCGTCAGCAGCTTGCCGCTGTTAAACAGCACCGACTCAATACTGGCCGGAATACCAATCCCCATCACTTCCCAGATAATGGCGAAGTTCAGCGGCTTAATGTAACTCTTAAGCGGAATACGCAGCGCCGGGTTAAAGCCCACCGCCAGCACCGCCACAATCGCTACGGCACCGATGTAACGAGAAATAGTCAAGCCAAGCCCTGCACCAACAAAGCCCAGCCCTTCCCACGAAAAGGCACCGTAGATAAGGATGCTACTGATAATGATGTTGAGGATGTTCATCCCGCCGTTTATCAGTAACGGGATCTTGGTGTTCCCTGCCCCACGTAGCGCTCCGCTGCCGATCAGCGCGATGGCCGCAGCGGGATAACTCAGCACTGTCAGTTCAAGATACGTGAGCGCCAGTTCTTTCACGTGTGGCGTGGCTGCGCCGGCAACCACCTCAATAATTTCGCGGCCAAACAGATGGATCACCACCGCAAGAATGATCGAGAACAGCGTCATGATTACCAGCGACTGCCGCGCCGCCGCTCGTGCCTGCTTACGATTACGTTTGCCGAGACTGAAGGCCACCACCACCGTTGTACCGAGGTCAATCGCGGCGAAAAACGCCATGATCACCATATTGAAACTGTCAGCAAGCCCAACGCCTGCCATGGCGTCAGCGCCCAGCCAGCTCACCAAAAATGTGCTGAGCACGCCCATCAACAGGACGCAGGTGTTTTCCAAAAAGATGGGCACAGCCAGAGGGGTGATTTCACGCCAGAACAGAACACGGTAGGTTTTGCGATTTTTATACCAGGTTGTGCGAGTGACGGCCTGGCTTACAGCGGCAGAGAGCTTCAAGGGGTGCCTTAGAGAGAAAGTTGAAACCACGTTTTAAATGATGAGGGAGAATCCGAAAACCTGCAACGTGGAATTCATGGATAATTGTGGGTAAATACAACAAATTGTTGACGGAACCGTCAGTCGTGCAGAAAGCCGTGAATTGGGGTTTGACAAAAAATTTTTCGCCGCTAAGATTAGCCACCTAACCGATTCCTCTGTAGTTCAGTCGGTAGAACGGCGGACTGTTAATCCGTATGTCACTGGTTCGAGTCCAGTCAGAGGAGCCAAATTTAAAAAAGCCTGCTTTCGAGCAGGCTTTTTGCTTTTCTGCGTCTGGCGCAAATAAATATCCTCCGGCATAGCCGGAGGTTTTTCATATGCGCCTATAAGGCTCTGTCACCAGCAGCGCCCTAACAGGCGCATCACGATCTGACATTTGCATCTATGGATTACTTACGGCCCGTAAACGGGCTACCCGGATAGGGGATCGACAACTGCTCACCCATTTTATCCTCTTCCAGTTGGTGCTTTATGTATTCCTGTATCCTGGTCGTATTTTTTCCAACCGTATCAACGTAATACCCTCGGCACCAAAACTCCCTGTTACGGTATTTGAACTTCAAATC